>JBKPCT010000192.1:0-7625 GCA_046727515.1 Actinomycetota bacterium
AGGTCGCGGACGCCGAGCGGAAGCGCATCCAGCGCAACCTCCACGACGGCGCCCAGCAGCGCCTCACCGGTGTGCTCCTCACTCTCGGCCGGCTTCGCGAGGCGGCCGAACCGCGGCGTGAGGAGCTCCTCGACCTCGCGATCGACGAGCTCGCGACGGGCCTGCAGGAGATTCGCGAGCTCGCCAGCGGGCTCCATCCCCCCGTACTGTCCGAGCGAGGCCTGACGGCCGCCCTGTACGCGCTCGCGCTTGCGGCGCCGGTCACGGTCGAGCTGCAGTCCCTCCCGGACGGCCGGCTGCCGGAGCCGGTCGAGGCAGCCGTCTACTACGTCGTCGCCGAAGCGGTTGCAAATGTCCACAAACACGCCTCCGCCGGCACGATCGGCGTACGGGTCGAGAAGCGCCACGGCGCCGTGATCGTCGGGGTCGTGGACGACGGCGTCGGCGGCGCCGACCACGAAGGCGGAGGCCTGCGCGGCCTCGCAGACCGGGTCGAGGCGCTCGGCGGCCGGCTCTCGGTAAACAGCCCTCTGGGCGAGGGCACGCAGATCGTCGCCGAGATTCCACTCGAGTAACCGTTGAACGCGGCGGAGTCCGCACCGATTCGGCCTGCTCCGTGGGGCCATGCGGCTCCAACTCGTAACCGATGAGGTATCCCTGGGGCGGCAGCTGCGTTGCTGCCGCCCCAGGGGTTGTTCTCAGCTGCAGCCGCCGTCGCCGAGCGGGTGGCGCTGTTCGCAGGTCAGCCCCTTGAACTCTGCGGTCTCGGGGACGTTCTGGACCCAGCCGTTGTAGACGACGGGGATCGGGAGAACGCCCTGCCCGCCCATGCCGGCATTGCCGGTCACGACGTCGTCCGACTTGGTGCCCTTCGCTGCCGTCAGGAGCACACGGCCGACGATTGCGGCATCTTCCGCGCTGCCGTCGCCGTTCGGATCGGGATCGACGACGAGCAGCTCGTTCGAGAACTTGCTCGCGACGTAGGCGTAGTAGCCTCCACCCTCCTTGGCGCCGAAGTTGACGCCGTGGCAGCCGGCGTCGCACGGCAGGCTCTTGACCAGCGTATCGGTCGCCGTGTCGACGATCGTGATCGTGGCGGTCAACGTGTTCGCGGTGAAGACCCACTTGCCGTTGGGGCTCACCGGCGTCTGGATCGGCAACGCCCCGAATCCTCCGCTGGTCGCGCCCGAGATCGGGTCGTAGTTCGCGAGCAGGTTGATGTTCTTGATCAGCGTCGGATGCGGCGTCTTCAGGTCGATCACGCTGAGCGTGTTCGAGAGGTAGTTGGACACGTAGTACTTGCTCGCGTCCGGCATCATGCCGCTCGCGATCGGCAGCAAGCCGGTGTTCACCTTCGGCTCGATCGTTCCTGGCACGAGGTGGACGACCGTGGAGTCGTTCGTGTTCGAGTTCGGCGTCACCATCGTGTGGCCGTCGTACGACATCGAGTGGGCGTGCGGCTGGCCCGGATTGCCGGAGTCCTGCACCTGGATCGTTCGGTCGATGCCCGTCGCAAGTGGGCTCAGCTCGACCACGGAGCCTTCCCCGTTCAGGGAGACGTGCACCTGGTCGGTGTCGACCCGGGTCATCACGTGCGCCGGTGCCTCGCCGACGGTGACGTTGCGGAGCAGTGCGCCCGTCTTGCGGTCGAAGACGCTCAGCTTGTTGTCGAACCACTGGGTGTCGTAAATGACCGACTGTGAGCGATCGGTCCACATGTTGTGCGGGTTGTTCATGTTCACCGAGGGCAGTGCGACCTTGCGGGTCACCGTCCAGTCCGAGGTGTTCACCGCCGTCGCGGTACCCGGCTTGGTCTTCGCCGCGGTCTGTTCGTACTCCGTGTCGACCCACACCTCGCCGACGCCCTTGCCCGCGGGCGGGACCGAGGCCGGCAACGTCACGGGCTCCTTGAAGTAGGTCTGGAAGGCGGCGTTCAGGTCGGACACGAAGACCGGCTTGCCCTTCTGATCGTAGGCGAGCACCGGCACCGCGGGGTAGGTGGGATCCCAGGTCGAGCCCGTCCGGGTGTAGACCTGGTAGTTCTGCGGGTTCGTGATGATGAAGAACGCGCGCACGAGCCGGAAGGCGAGGTTCGACCCCGTCGGGACGGTGGCGCCGTTGATCAGCGTGATCGTCTTTCCGAGGTCCAGTCCCTGCGTCGCCGGATCGTCGACGATCACTGCAGCGAGCATGAACGGGTGGAGCTTGCAGAGGAACACGTACAGTCCGGGCGTGGTCACCTGCACCTCTTCGACACCTCGGTAGGCATGCGGCTGGTCGAAGGGCATATGCGCTGCGCCCGTCGGCCAGAGCAGGCTGCTCGCGGTGTGGACGGTATTCGTCCCAGCGCCGACCTCGAACCGGATCGTGTCGCCCGGTCGCGCGATCACTAGCGATCGCGTCCCGGCGACGTCGGCGCCGGCGTCGAACCAGTTCCCCGGATTGTCCGTCAACTGGAAGGTGTGCTCGACGGCAGCCCGGGACCGGCCGGCGGCCGTGTCGCCCGCGATGCCCGTACCGACGAATGCGAACGCAGACAGCGCGGCCGTCGCTGCGACGACCACCGCGCGGCTCCAGCGGCGCTCACGCCCGTCTCTCGTGCTGCGCTCGAGCAGCCACAGACCGAAGAGCATGAGCGGCACTGCGGCGAGCTCGCCGACGGCGGCGTCACGCAGGCCGTGCAGCAGGACGCCAAAGAAGCCGGTCGAGGCATCGAGTCCGCCGTGGTGATGCTCGACCGCGTGCTCGCCCTCGAACGCGCTGTCGACGAGGTCGTGGAGCCGGACGGAAGGGACGAGAAGCAGCCCGAACGCCGCCGAGACCAATCCGGCCTGCCCGATCGGGCCGAAGCGACGACCGAGTCGCAGTCCGGCGAGGACCGCGACGACCGCGATTGGGAACGCGAGCAAAGCGTCGCGGACCGTATGCACGAGGTGACCTGCGGCGCTGTGGTCCTCGGCGACGCCGAGAACGACCGAGTGAAACGCGTGCTCCCAGCCGATCACCCCGAAGGCGAGGAGCGAGGCGAGCAAAAGTACGTCGCGGCCAAGAGCACGCCTGGCGCCTGAGTCCAAGAGTCTGCTCTCCGGCCTGGAATGGGTCCTTGTGGTCATGGGTCTCCTTTGGGTCGGGGGTTGTGCGTCGAATCAGGCCCGACCAGACTGCCGCCCAGAGGAGCGATCGAACAGGAGCCTCACCGACCGTTTTGCGGCGGGGCGCCGACGAAGATGTGGCGGATTACCGCCGGCCCCGGCGGCGTTGAGTGAATTGTCGGTGATGCCTTTCTCACCACGTGCCCATCGCAAGGAGCTCGGCTTCTCCCCGTCAGGGGCTGAGAGGTCGGCTAGGCTGCAGGCGCGGAGCGCCTCGCCTGCTTACGCGGCGTTCTCAGGCGGTTTTCCGGCTCGCACGGGCTTTGCCACGACGCCCGGCGGAGCGGGCGCGCGCGAGCTTCGGGGTCAGGCGTGCGGAGACGTTCGCCTGGGCGAGCCGACGGAGCGCGGCGAGGATCGTGTCCCCGAGTCTCGTGCCGATGACGACGCCTTCGAGCATGCTCTCGACGTCCGCGCGGCTCAGTACGAGGCGCACCTCGGCGTCGGCCAGGTCCTCGGCGGCATCGGCGTAGCGGTCGAGCAGCCCGGCCAGGTCGTCCTGTCCGAGCGAGTGCAAGGTGGCGAGCACCCGGGTGAGCAGTGCCAATGCCGGGCTGGTCTCCGGGACCTGCCAGCCTCGCTCGCGCAGGAGATCCTCGACCTGACGGCCGGCGAGCGCCCACGACTCCTCGTCAACCTCTCCTCGGAGAACGGGCGTGACCGCGTGCTGCGCCTTGCCCAACCTCTGGTAGAGCGTCTTTCCCGGTGCGTCGATCGAGGCGAGCACCTCCCGTGTGGCTGCGATCGAGAGATCACCGACGTCGACCAGTGCCCTGATCAGCTTCAGGCGGCGGAGGTGGACCTCGCCGTAACGCGCCTGATTCGGACTCGTCAGCTCGCCCGGCGGGAGCAGGCCTTCACGAACGTAGTACTTGATCGTCGGGGTTGCGACTCCGCTCCGCCGACTCAACTCTGCAATCCGCATTTGACCTACAGGAGGCATTTTAGATAGTTTAGCTTGCTGATAGCGAGCATGTGCGTTATCCATAACTGACCGACCGGACGGCAGAGGGGGATGCCATGAATGGCACCAGGCTCCAGAGACTCGCACTCGCCAGCGCTAGACACCCACGGTGGACGATCGGTGGCTGGGTCGCCGCGATGGTGATCGCAGTTGTTGCGATCGGCGCCCTGTTGGGCGGCGCGCTCACCACTGAAGGCAACCCGACCAACAATCCTCAGTCCGAGCGCGCTAAGGACGCGCGCGAGGCCGCGTTCCCGGCCGCCTCGAGCGCCGCCGCGATCACGGACATCGTCGTCGTCCGCTCGCCGCGCTACACGGTTGATGCGCCGCAGTTTCGGACCTTCGTCCGCACGCTTGCCGGCGAAGTACGCGGGGCCAAAGACGTCGAGAGCGTTCGCAGCTACCTCGGAACGCGCGACCCCACGCTCATCTCGAAGGATCGGCACGCGACGCTGGTGCAGTTCGCGATGCCGGACGAGTCGAGCTCGGGGATCGACGACGTCGTCAGCGCCGTCCAGCGTGCCGACAGGAGCCCGGCCTTTGCCGTCACGGTCACCGGCCAGCGCACGGTCAACCACGACTTCAACAAGCTCTCCGAGGACGACCTGCGATCGGGCGAGCTCCAGTTCGGTCTCCCGGCCGCCCTGATCGTCCTCCTGCTCGTTTTCGGCACGATCGTCGCCGGGCTCGTTCCGCTGCTGATCGCGCTGCCCTCGATCATCGTCGCGCTCTCTTTTGTGGCCATCCTCGGGCACGCGTTCAGCCTCTCGGTCTTCACCATCAACATGCTGACCGGGATGGGGCTCGCGCTCGGGATCGACTACTCGCTGTTCGTGGTCTCGCGCTTCCGCGAGGAGCGGGGCCGGGGGCGCGAGAAGCTCGACGCGATCTCAGCCTCGGCAATGACCGCGAACCGCGCCGTGCTCTTCAGCGGCACGACGTTCGTGATCGCGATGTTCGGGATGTTCATCGTGCCGAGCTCCATCATGCGCAGCCTCGCGGTCGGTGCGATCTTGGTCGGGATCGTCTCCGTGGTCGCGTCGGCGACGCTGTTGCCGGCGCTGCTCGGGGTGCTCGGCGATCGCGTCGACAGCTTGCGAATCCCCATCGTCGGACGGCGCTCGGTCGAGGCCGCGAACCCCGAGGGTCGGTTCTGGGGAGCGATCGTCCGCTCGGTTCTTCGACGGCCATGGCTCGCCGCGGGCCTCTCCGTTGCGCTGCTGCTTGCAGCGGCGTCACCGATCTTCGGAATGCACATCGGCACCAGCGGCCCGACACTGCTACCGACTCGCTTCGAAGCACGCCAGGGCTTCGAGGCGCTCAACCGCTACTTCCCCCGAATGACGGCCGACCCGGTCGAGATCGTCGTCGCCAAGGGTGCGACGCAACCAGCCGCCGAACAGGCGCTCGCGCGGCTGCGCACGACGCTCGCGTCCGATCCCCGCTTCGGTCCGGGCCGGATCGAGCGCTCGCCCAACGGCCAGGTCGCGATGCTCACGGTCCCCATCCGCGGCGACCCGTCGGGCGACGCCGCGGTTTCCGCGGTCCGGCAGCTCCGCTCGACGACCGTGCCGGCCGCGTTCGCAAGCACGGACGCGCAGGTGCTCGTCGGCGGCACGACGTCGGAGAACATCGACTACTTCGACTCGGTGATCGGCCCGGCGCCGTGGGTGATCGCGTTCGTGCTCGGGCTGACGCTCGTCTTCCTGACCGTCGTGTTTCGCTCCCTGGTCGTCGCGGGGACGGCTGTCGTCCTCAACCTGCTCTCGGTCGGGGCCGCCTACGGGCTGCTGGTGCTCGTCTTCCAGGACGGCTTCGCCACCAAGCTGCTGGGCTTCAACCACGTCGACACGATCGAGGCCTGGGTGCCGCTGTTCCTGTTCTCGGTCCTATTCGGGCTCTCGATGGACTACCAGGTCTTCCTGCTTAGCCGGATCAGGGAGCGCTACGACGAGACCGGCGACACGACCGACGCGGTCACGTTCGGGGTCTCCTCGACGGCGCGGATCATCACCGGTGCGGCGCTGATCATCGTCGCCGTCTTCGCCGGCTTCGCCGCGGGCGAGCTCGTCATGTTCCAGCAGATGGGGTTCGGCGTCGCCGTCGCCCTCCTCATCGATGCGACGATCATTCGCTCGGTCCTGCTTCCGGCCGCGATGCACCTGCTCGGGCGCTGGAACTGGTACCTGCCGCACTGGCTCGACTGGTTGCCGCGGATGCAGATCGAGCGCCCCGCCCCTGCTCCCCAGGCAGCCCAGCCCCAGACTTGACACGGCCGCGCACATACCAACGGGGGACGCACGAGGCCGCTTCAAACGGTCGTTTCTTGCCGCGTACTCGGTTCGATCGCGAGACGTTGGAAGAGCGGAGCCGGGAACCGTCGTGTGCGGACGAGGGATCGGTCAACGCGGCGGTCCACGCGGGCGGAGGCAGCTCGGACGCTTCCGGCCGAGACCCACCGCATGTCGTAGATCCACATCCGGCCGTCAGGCCGCAGCACCCGGCTGAGCGAGGCGATGACACCGCCGACGTCGGTCCAGTGATGCAGGCTTGCGGTCGAGACGATCAGGTCTACGGAGTTGTCGGGCAGCGGCAGGTCGGCCAGATCAGCGACCGTGAACTCGACGCGGTCGGCGACATTCTCTTGCTCGGCGTGCCGTGTCGCCACCTCCACCATGCTGCTCTCCAGGTCGATTCCGTGCACACGTAGATCCGGCCGGAGCCGGGCGATCTCGATCGCAAGCCGCCCGGTGCCGCAGCCCGCGTCCAGCATAGTGCTTCCGGCCGGTGCCGCCGCTGCGACGTCCTCGGCGACCCGGCGGTACACACCCCTGAACAGCGTGCCGGCGCGCCGGTCGTAGGCCTCCGCATCGGCGAAATGGTGACGGTGGAGGAACTTGCTCAGCGCGGCATTCATGGACGGCGTCTTTGTCGCAACCAAATGAGGCCGAAGGCGAGGACGGCGATCAGCACGATCACCGCCATCATCCCCATGCCTGCTGCGCCATTTGCCAGGATCGCGGTACTCATGACTTCTCCTTTCGTGATTGCAGCTCCATGTGCCGCTGGGGCCGGGCAGAGCTGACGGTTGTGTTGTAGGGGGCGTTCACGCGATGTCGCGGCGGAGGGTGGCGCGCCAGCCGGCGGCGGCGGCCGCGGCGGTGTAGAGGACGAGGAGGAGCGCTCCGAGGGCGGCCGGGAGCTCGTCGCGGTTGCCGGCGAGCGCGATTCCGGCGCCGCCGGGCAGAAAACGGCCGAAGCCGGGGACAAACGATTCCGCGGTGCTCTCGACGATGAACATCCAGGCGCACAGGCCGACGATGGCGCCGACCTGGGCGGCCAGGTCTTGCAGGAAGGTGCGCAGCCAGCGCACCCCGGCCGGGTCGAGCCCGTTCGCGGGCTCGTCCAGGATCAGCAGCTGCGGGTCGCCGAGCAGGGCGGCGGCGAGGCCGAGCCGCTGGCGCATGCCGAGCGAGTAGGTCCGCACCCGCCGCCTGGCCGCGGCGCCG
>JBKPCT010000193.1:0-10775 GCA_046727515.1 Actinomycetota bacterium
CGCGCAGCTGCTGGAGGAGCTCGGGGTCGACTTCGCCCCGGACACGCCTGTGCGAGGCCTCGGCGTCGCCGACCGGCAGCTGATGGAGATCGCCAAGGCACTCTCGTCCAGCGCCCGGCTCCTGATCATGGACGAGCCGACCGCGGCGCTCTCGCCGCTCGAGGTGGACAACCTCTTCGTGACCGTTCGCCGGCTGCGCGACCGCAGCGTCGCGATCGTCTTCGTCAGCCACCGGCTCGAGGAGGTGGCCGCGCTCGCCGACACGGTGACGGTGCTCCGCGACGGGCGACACGTCGCGACGCGGCCCGCGGACCAGCTTCCGCACGGCGAGATCGTGCGGCTAATGGTAGGGCGCTCACTCGACGCGCTTTTCCCGAAGGAGGAGGCCCAGATCGGGGACGTCGTGCTGCGCGCGCAGGGCCTTGCCAGTCGCGGTGTCTTCTCGGACGTGTCGTTCGAGCTGCGGCGCGGCGAGATCGTCGGTCTGGCGGGCTTCGTGGGCTCGGGCCGCACGGAGATCGCCCGGGCGATCTTCGGGATCGACCGCCTGGACGCCGGCGAGCTGTGGATCGACGGGCGGCGGTTTCGGCCCGCGTCGCCGCGCGCGGCTCTCCGCCGCGGCCTCGCCTACCTCCCGGAGGACCGACTCAACCAAGGCCTCGTCCAGCCGATGTCGGTCGCGGCAAACACGTCGATGGCCGTGCTGCCCGAGCTGACGCCCGGCGGAGTCCTGCGCCCACGCCGGGAACGCGCCCTGGCGCGGAGGTTCATGGGGGAGCTGCGGATCAAGGCGACCTCGCCGGCGCAGGTCGTGCGCAGCCTCTCCGGCGGCAACCAGCAGAAGGTCGTCCTCTCCAAGTGGCTCGCCGCCGAGCCGCGGATCCTCATCCTGGACGAGCCGACGCACGGCGTGGACGTGGGGACGAAGGCCGACGTGCACCGGACGATCTCCCACCTCGCGGCGGGCGGGCTGACGATCCTGCTCATCTCCTCCGAGCTGCTCGAGATCCTCGCGATGAGCGACCGGGTGCTCGTCATGCGCGAGGGTCGGCTCGCCGCCGAGCTCTCGCGCGCCGAGGCGACGGAGGAGCGGATCATCCAGGCGGCGTCCGGCATGCAGCGGGCGGTTGCATGAAGGCGCTCGGACGGACGGTTTCCCCGCAGGCGATCGTGTCGGCCGCGTTCAGGCTGCGCGAGCTCGGCATCGGCGTCGCGCTCGTGGTGACCGTCCTGCTGTTCTCGCTGCGCGCGACGAACTTCGCAACGGTCGGGAACTGGCAGGACATCGCCTCCGACGTCGCGATGGTGATCGTCGTCGCGGTCGGCGAGACCATGGTGATCTTGACCCGGAACATCGACCTGAGCGTCGGCTCGATCGCCGGCCTGAGCGCCTACCTGTCGGCAGAGACACTGGCCACGCACAACGGAGTTCCGATCGTCGTCATTGCGTTGATCGCCGTCGGCGTCGGCCTCGCCGCCGGCCTCGTCAACGGCCTGCTCGTAGCCGTCGGGCGGATCCCGGCGATCATCGCGACGCTGGCCACGCTCTCGATCTACCGGGGTCTCGTCTTCGAGGCCACCGGGGGCGATTACGTCTTTCCGAACGAGCTGCCCCAGTCGTTTCAGGACCTCGCCGCCGAGAAGCCGCTCGGTCTTCCGTTCCTGGCCTGGGTGGCCCTCGGTGTGGCGCTCGCCGGCGCCGCGGTCCTGCGTTGGGCCCCCTGGGCGAGGGACTTCTACGCGATCGGCTCGAATCCCGATGCCGCTCGGCTCGTCGCGGTGCCGGTGATGCGACGCGTGATCACGGCGTTCGCCATCAGCGGAGCGCTGGCCGGCCTCGGCGGCTTCATGTTCGCCGTCCGGTTCGCGAACGTGGACACGAACTCGGCCAGAGGCTTCGAGCTCGACGTCGTCACGGCCGTCGTGATCGGCGGCGTGAACGTCTTCGGGGGCTCGGGCACGATCCTCGGCGCCGCGCTCGGAGCACTGCTCGTCGCGGTGATCGACAACGGCTTCACGTTGCTCAAGTTCTCGGAGTTCTGGAAGATCTTCTTCGAGGGGACGGCGATCGTCGTCGCCGTGACGGTAGACGCTCTGATCAAGCGTCGGGTCCAGGAAGCCCTGCGCAGGCGGCGGCGGGCAGGATTCGTCGTTCAAGAGCAGGAGGCGGCCTCGTGAGCACGGCCGCAGGCCTTACCCGGCGTGTAATCGGGCGCTGGGAGGCGCTGCTCGTCGTGCTGATCCTGGCGGCCGGGGTCTGGAGCTGGACGCTCTCGAGCTTTTTCCTCCGGCGCGCCAACCTGCTCGACCTCGCGACCCCCTACATCTTCATCGGGCTGGCCGCCTTCGGCCTCACGTTCGTCGTCATCGCCGGCGAGATCGACATCTCGGTCATGTCGATCATGGCCGTCGCCGCCGTGTCGATCGGCGAGATCTGGAGTGCCGGGGTGAATATCTGGGTGGCGGCCCTGGCCGGGCTGGGTGTCGCCGTCGTCCTCGGACTCGCGAACGGGCTGCTGGTCGGCCTCTTGGATCTGCCCTCGCTGGCGGTGACACTCGGGACGCTGGCCGCCTACCGCGGTCTCGCCTACGTGATCCTCGGCGGGAGCAGTATCAGCGGGCTGCCGACCGGGTTCACGAACGTCGGCGGCGGCTACATCTCGAACGAGCTGCCGGATGCGCTGCTCGTGCTGTTGGCCTTCGCGCTCGTTCTCGGCGTCCTGCTGCACGCGACGCGCTTCGGCCGCTACCTCTACACGATCGGCTCGACCCGGGAGGTCGCGCGCTTCTCCGGCATCCCCGTCGCGAGGGTCCGCGTCACCGTCTTTGCGATCTCCGGTCTGATGGCGGGGTTCGCCGCGATCGTCTACCTGGGCTTCTTCGGCTCCGTCCAGGCTGATGCGGCCTCGGGGTCGGAGCTCATCGACGTCGTCACCGCCGTCGTGCTCGGCGGCGTCGACATCTTCGGAGGGTCGGGTTCGATCGTCGGAGTGTTGCTCGCGCTGATTCTGATCGCGGTGCTGCGGAACGGCATGCAACTCGCCAACCTGGGCGGCGCCACCCAGGACATGGTCATCGGCGGGCTCCTCGTCGGAGCGATCCTCGCCGGCAACGTGATGCGGGGCCTGCAGGACCGCCGCCTGCCGTGGACAAGGCCACGACGCGCCCGGAAGGAGGTGACACACGCGGAGACGCCGGGAGTTCCTGTCAACCCGAACGTGAAAGCCCGACAAGGAGGTTGAAGCAGATGAGTAGAAAGCGACTGAGGCTGCTCCTCGCGGCCGTCGTGGTTGTCGCCCTGGCGGCGGGGCTGACGGCCGGCCTGAGCACGGCCGGGCCGACGAAGGCGAAGGCCGGTTACAAGATCTTCCTCCTGCCCAAGCAGATCGGGCAGCCGGTCTTCAACACGAACAACCTGGGTGCCCAGGAAGCCGCCAAGGCGCTCGGTGACAAGGTCACCTACAACGGTCCGACCGAGGCTGTCGGCTCGAAGCAGGTGCCGTTCATCGACACCGCAGTCCGCCAGGGCTTCAACGCGATCATCATCTCGGCGGACGATCCGAACGCGGTCGCACCCGCGCTCAAGCGGGCGCAGGCAAAGGGCGTGAAGGTCATCTCGTACGACTCCGACACGGCGCCCAGCGCACGCACCATCTTCGTAAGCGGACCTGATCAGAAGGCTGTCGGGTTCGCGCAGGTCGAGTGGCTCGGCTCGCAGATCGGCTACAAGGGCGACTTCGCGATCCTCTCGGCCACTGCGACCGCCACGAACCAGAACGCCTGGATCGGGTACATGAAGCAGGCCCTCAAGCTCCCGAAGTACAAGAACATGAAGCTCGTCAAGATCGCGTACGGCAACGACAACGACACGAAGTCCCTGCAGGAGGCCCAGGGGCTGCTCCAGGCGTACCCCAACCTGAGGGGGATCATCGCCCCGACGACGGTCGGGATCGCGGCAGCCGCCCGTGTCGTCTCCCAGGCGAAGAAGTGCAGCGCCGTGCGGGTGACCGGGCTCGGTCTCCCCAGCCAGATGAAGTCGTACGTGAAGTCCGGGTGCGTCCTGAAGTTCGGGCTCTGGAACGAGAAGGACTTCGGCTACGTCGCCGTGCAGACTGCACACGCGTTGCTCGCGGGCAAGCTGACAGGCAAGGCCGGCGAGTCGTTCATCGCCGGTCGTGTGGGCAAGAGGACGGTCGGCAAGGGCGGCGTCATGATCGGCGTTCCTCCCTTCGCGTGGACGAAGGCGACCATCGACTCGGCAGGCTTCTAGCAGCGGGACGGAGGGTGGGGTTTGCCCCCACCCTCCACATCACTGCGCAGTCGGGCGTACGATCGCTGTGACGACAGCACTCGAACCTGCACCCCCGAGCCTCGCCGAGGGGCGACGCCTCTACCTCAAGCGCGAGGACACGCATGAGCTCGGTGTGTTCAAGTGGCGCGGCGCGCTCCCCTCGCTCGAACGCTTCAAGGCAGACGGCGCGACGGCGGTCGTCACCGCCTCGACCGGGAATCACGGCGCCGCGACCGCGTGGGCAGCTGCTCGGCTCGGCCTCGATGCGGTCGTCTTCGTCCCGGAGCGGGCGAGCGCGACCAAGCTCGCCCGCATCGCGGACCTCGGCGCGGAGATCCGCCGCGCCGGCGCCGATATGGACGAGGCGAAGGAGCTCGGCCGAGAGGAGGCGGAGCGACGCGTCGCGCCGTTCTTCGAGGACGGGGCCGAGCCGGCGCAGTACGAAGGCTACGCGGCGATCGGCGAGGAGCTCCTCGCCCAGCTCGGCGAGCCGCCCGCGGCCGTCGTCGTGCCCGTCGGAAACGGGGCGCTCTTCGGCGGCGTCGGCCGCGCGATTCTCGCCCGCTCGCCCGAGACACTCCGGATCGGCGTCGTCGCCGCTGAGGCACCCGTGATGGCGGACAGCTTCGAGGCGCGCCGGCCTGTGCCCGGCGGGCGTTGCGCGACGTTCGCGGACGGGCTCGCCGTCCGGGTCGCGATCCCTTATGCGGTCGAGATCCTGGACGAGGTCGCAAGCCAGCTGCTACGGGTATCCGAGCGAGAGCTCGCCCGCGCGGTCGCCGCCTTTGCGGATGCCGGAATCCGCGTCGAGGGCGCGGCTGCCGCCGGCCTCGCCGCGCTTCCGCAGCTCCCCCAGCTGCGGGGCCCGATCGTCCTTGTCGTCACAGGATGCAACATCGACGAGGAGTTGCTCGAGCGGGCCAGAAGCCAACCGGAGTCTTTTCCCTGCTAATCGTGGTAGTCCAAGTTCGAAGGCATACTTAGTCCGGCCGTGGATGCCGCCCAGATCGACGAACTTCGCCGCTGGGGCGAGCGGCTCGCACACGACCAATCACACCCCGAGCTGCGGCCTGCGGGCCGCGCGATCCTGCTGCTGATCGAGGAAAACGAGCGGCTGCGAGCACCCGCGGAACCGCCCGGCGACGCGCCGCGGCCGGACGACGCCCAGCCTCCCGCGCTCGACGACGAGGCGCGACGCGGCCGTCGCCGCAGACAAAGAAGCTGGTTCCACAAGGCGTTTCGCCTTGCGATCGCCGCGGCCGTTCTCGGCGCCCTCGTCTTCGCGACCCTCGCGCTCGGCGCGCGGCTCACGGCGCCGAGCCTCGATGCGCTCGGGCCCTCGCAGGGCGCCGGGATCGGCCCGGCGCTGCTTCCGTCGCTGAAGTTCTCGGTCGGCGGCGCGGCGTCCGTCCTCGACCACGTGCACTGGCGGCTCGACGGCGTCGACGTGACGAACCGCGCGCTGCCGTACCGGGGCCGGATCCGCTTCGACGGATCCTCTCTTGGTGACGGCCCCCACACCCTGCAGGCGACCGTCACGGGCAGCTTCCCCGGCTCGCGGACGACGAAGGCCTGGCATTTCTACATCGACACGAAGGGCCCGGAGATCCGGCTCGACTCTCCCGGCGCCAGGATCCGCTCCGGCGACCCGCTGCGCATTCGCGGCACGCTCGAGCCGGGAGCGACGCTGACGGCGGACGGCCGGCCCGTGCTCGTCAGAGGTAGCCGCTTCGCGGTCTCCTGGAAGACGCGGCCCCGCAAGGCAGTGACGCTCGTCGCGACCGACACGCTCCGGAACGCGACGACGAAGCGCATCTGGGTGACGATCCGGCCTCGGCTTCCGGCCCATCCGATCCGGGCCGTCCACGTGACCTCCGACGCCTGGGCGGACCCCGGCCTCCGCCGGGGCGTCCTCGACCTGATCGCAAAGCGCCGGATCAACGCGGTCGAGCTCGATCTGAAGGAGGAGGGCGGGAAGGTCGGCTGGAACGCGCCGGTGCCGCTGGCGCGCCGGATCGGCGCGGTCCGCGAGACGATGAATCTCGGCCGGGCGGTGAAGTTCCTCCATGCCAAGGGCGTGCGTGTCATCGGGCGGCTCGTCTGCTTCAACGACCCCGCCTTCGCGCAGGCGGCCTGGAGTGCAGGCGAGCACGACGAGGTGATCCAGAGCGCCGATGGGGGCTACTACGGCTCCACCTACGGCGGGTTCACGAACTTCGCGAACCGGGTCGTGCGCAGGTATCAGATCGACATCGCCGTGGCCGCGGCGAAGCTCGGCGTCGACGACATCCTCTACGACTACGTTCGCAGGCCGGACGGACCGCTCTCGAGTATGAGGTTCCCGGGGCTGAAGGGCACCCCGGAGCAGTCGATCGACTCCTTCCTCGCCGAGACCCGGGCCGCGCTGAAGCCCTACAAGGTCTTCCTCGGCGCGTCTGTGTTCGGCGTCGCGGCCACCAGGCCGAAGGAGGTCGCGCAGGACATCCCGACGATGGCTGAGCACGTCGACTACGTCTCCGCGATGGTCTACCCGTCGCACTGGTCGCCGGATGAGTACGGGATCAGGAATCCGAACGCGCAGCCGTACGACATCGTGCTGCGGTCGCTGCAGGAGTTCCAGCAAGAGGTACGCGGCACCGGTGCGCGCGTCGTCCCCTGGCTGCAGGACTTCTCGCTCGGCGTCGACTACAGGCCCGCGCAGGTGCGTGCGGAGATCCAGGCGACACGCGACGCCGGGATCGACGAGTACCTGCTCTGGGATCCCGCCGTCACCTACACGGCGGCGGCCCTGCCCACCGACGCGCGCAAGGTGAGGTTCGCGACAAAGACCCCGGCGGCGACCGGAACCGCGAGGCCCGACGAGCTCGGCGTCGTGCCGGTGCTGATGCACCACCAGATCCGGCTGCACGGGAGCGCAGTCGACCTGACCCCCTCGCAGCTGCTCGGCGAGCTGACGCGGCTTTGGCGCGACGGCTTCTACCCCGTCCGCGCCGAGGACTTCGTCACCGGGAGGATGAACGTCCCGAGGGGGAGGTCCCCGGTCGTGCTGACCTTCGACGACGCGGACAACAACCAGGTCGGCTTCCTCCCGGACGGCAGCCTCGACCCGAACACGGGCCTGGGGATCATGGAGGCGTTTGCGAAGGCGCACCCCGACTTCCCGGCGGTGGCGACCTTCTACGTCCCCCGCAACGCGTTCGAGGGCAACGGCAGCACGCCGGGGACGACGCTTCGCTGGCTCGTCGAGCACGGGTTCGAGCTCGGCAACCACACCAGAGACCACGTCGCTTTCACCAAGCTCGACGCGATCGAGGTGCAGCGTCAGCTCGTCCTCGGCAACCACGTGCTCTCCGACCGGATCCCCGGCTACCGCCCGCGGACGATGGCCCTGCCGCTGGGAGTGTTTCCGACGCCGCGCACACTGGCCACGCACGGGAGTTGGCACGGCCAGTCGTACCGCTTCGCGGGCGTCTTCCTGGGCGGCGCCGGGCCGGCCCCCTCGCCGTTCTCGAAGAAGTTCGCGCCGGTAGCGATCCCGCGCATCCGCCCGAACCCGCACTGGGACGGCTCGCGCGACTTGACCGGCGGAATGTGGCTCGACCTCCTCGAGCGCAACCCGAGCATGCGCTACGTCTCCGACGGCGACCCAGGCAAGATCACGTTCCCGAGGTCGAAGCTGAGCGAGCTCGCGCCCTCCTATCGGTCGCTCGCGAACCCCTACTAGGGCCGCACGTAGCCCGCTTGGGCGACGCTAGACGGGTGGTGGGACATCGACCAGCTCGGGCGGCGGTGCCTCCAGCACCGGCTCCCGCTCCCGCGGCGTGATCTCTCCGGTCCTGATCTTCTCCGCCCAGTGGCAGGCGACGAGGTGGCCCGAGTCTCCGAACGGACGCAGCGGCGGCACCTCCTCGCGGCAGCGCGTCGGCTGGATGTAGGGGCAGCGCGTGTGGAAGCGGCATGCGGGCGGCGGGTTCGCCGGGCTGGGCAGGTCGCCGGGAAGCAGGATCGCCTCGCGCTGCCGCTCCACCTCGGGATCGGGAATCGGCACCGCCGAGAGCAGCGAGATCGTGTACGGGTGGAGCGGGTCGTCGTAGAGCTCGTCGGCGTCCGAGACCTCCACGATCGAGCCCAGGTACATCACCGCGATGCGCGTCGAGATGTGCCGGACGATCGCCAGGTCGTGAGCGATGAAGAGGTAGGTGAGCCCGAACTCGTGCTGGAGGTCCTCCATCAGGTTGACGATCTGGGCCTGGATAGAGACGTCGAGCGCGGAGACCGGCTCGTCCGCAACGACGAAGTCCGGGTTGAGGGCGATCGCACGTGCAAGGCCGATGCGCTGGCGCTGACCGCCGCTGAACTCGTGCGGATAGCGGGTCGCCGCGTCGGCGGGCAGGCCGACGATCTCGAGCAGCTGCCGCACCCGCATACCGAGCGCCTTCCGCCCGCCGGAGAGCCCGTGC
Organism: Actinomycetota bacterium; assembly: GCA_046727515.1. GTDB lineage: Bacteria > Actinomycetota > Thermoleophilia > Gaiellales > Gaiellaceae > DATBLE01. The sequence goes on from JBKPCT010000193.1 coordinate 8,752, forward strand.
ACCTTCAGCGGCTCGCCCACGATTCGGCCGACGCTGTGCCTCGGGTTCAGGGAGGCGAACGGATCCTGGAAGACGATCTGCATCCGCCGGCGCAGCGGGCGCATCTCAGCCTCCCCGAGGTTCGTGATGTCCTGGCCGTCGAAGACGATCCGGCCGGCGGTCGGCTTGTAGAGGCGCAGAAGCGCGCGGCCGACAGTCGACTTCCCGCAGCCTGACTCGCCGACGAGGCCCAGCGTCTCGCCGCGCCGGATCTGGAAGGTGACGTCGTCCACCGCGCGGACGTCGCCGACGTGGCGGTCGAGAAAGATCCCCGACTTGATCGGAAACCAGACCTTCAGGTTCTCGATCTCGAGGAGGTTGCCGTCGGCGCCGGCCGCCGCGGGGACGACGGCCGTGTCGGCAGGAGCGGCCGCCATAGCTTCGCTCGGACCGGGCGACCGTAGTTGCCGCCGGGGCAGCTTCACGCGATCATCGCCGCGCGGTGCTCGGCCCAGGCCGCCTCGGGAACGGGGTTGAAGCACGCAACCCAATGGTCCGGCGCGACCTCGACGAGCGGCGGCACCTCCTGTCGCGAGCGCTCGACCTCGTAGGCGCAGCGCGGCTGGAATGGACAGGCGATGGGCGGCCGGAGCATGTCGCGCGGCTGACCCTCGATCGGCCTCAGCTTCGCGTGCCGCGTCTCGTCCAGCCGCGGCACGCTCTGCAGGAGCCCGAGAGTGTACGGGTGCCGGGGCCGGGCGAAGAGCGCGTCGGCAGGGCCGGCCTCCACGATCATCCCGCCGTACATCACGTTCACGCGCTCGCACATCCCCGCGACCACGCCGAGGTCGTGTGTGATCAAGATCAGCGCGGTGTTCCGGTCCGTGACGAGCTCCCGGAGGAGGTCGAGGATCTGCGCCTGGATCGTGACGTCGAGCGCGGTCGTCGGCTCGTCGGCGATCAGCAGCTTGGGCTCGCAGGCGAGCGCCATCGCGATCATCGCCCGTTGCCGCATCCCGCCCGAGAACTGGTGCGGGTAGTCCTTCAAACGCATCTCGGGGCTGGGGATGCCGACCTGCTCGAGCAACGACGCGGCACGGCGGACCGCCTCGTCCCTGCCGAGGTCGAAATGCTCCTGCAGGACCTCCCGGATCTGCCTGCCGATCGTCAGCACCGGGTTCAGGCTCGTCATCGGGTCCTGGAAGATCATCGCGATCTCACGGCCGCGGATTCCGCGCAGCTCGGAGTCCTTCAGGCCCAGCAGGTCGCGCCCCTCGAACAGCGCCCGCCCCCCGGACACGCGGCCGTTCCGGGCCAGGATCCCGAGCAGCGCCAGCGAGGTGACACTCTTGCCGCATCCGGACTCGCCGACGAGGCCCAGCGTCTCCCCGGGGGCGACGGCGAACGTGACGCCGTTGACGGCGTAGACGGTGCCGCGCGCGGTCGTGAACTCGACGCGTAGGTCTTCGACGCTCAGCAGCGATTCGTTAGACACGGCCGCGGAGCTTCGGATCGAGCGCCTCTCGCAGGCCGTCGCCGATCAGGTTGAAGCCGAGCACGAGCAGGACGATCGCGACCCCGGGGGCGATCGCGAGGACGGGGGCGCTCTGCAGGTACGTGTCGACCTGCGTCAGCATCGTGCCCCACTCCGGAGTGGACGGATCCTGGGGCCCGAGACCCAGGAAGCCGAGGCCCGCGACGTCGATGATCGCGGTCGCCAGCGCGAGCGTGCCCTGGACGATGAGCGGTGAGACCGAGTTCGGGATGATGTGAGAGGTCAGGATCGTCCGCCTGGGAACTCCGACGGCACGGGCCGCGAGGACGAAGTCGCTCTCCTTCTGGGCGAGGACCGACCCTCGCAACAGGCGCGCGAAGATTGGCACGTTGACGATCCCCACCGCAATCATGATCTGCCAGAGCCCGGGGCCGAGCGCTGCGACCAGCCCGATCGCGAGCAGCAGGCCTGGAATGGCGAGCATGATGTCCATCAGGCGCATGATCAGCGAGTCGACGAATCCGCCGATGTAGCCGGCGATCGAGCCGAG
>JBKPCT010000194.1:0-7937 GCA_046727515.1 Actinomycetota bacterium
CCTCGGGCTCCTGCTCGAGCACAAGCTCCGCAGCGTGTTCGCATCCGCACAGTCGGCGGCCTTCTTCCTGATGATCAACGGGCTGATCCTGTTCGCGGCCGAGGCGCTGCGCCGGCGTGCCCCGCAGCCGGAACACGGCGACCCCGACGCGCGGATCCCGAGGCGCGTCGGCTGGTGGGAGGCGGCCGCGGTCGGAGCGGCCCAGGCGACCGCTCTCATTCCCGGAATCTCGCGCTCCGGGGTGACGATGGGGGGCGGCCTGGTCGTCGGTCTTTCGAACGAGGACGCGGCGCGCTTCGCGTTCCTGCTCGCCACGCCGATCATCGGCGCGGCCGCCGCACTGAAGCTTCCGGAGCTCTTCGGATCACAGGGAAACGGCGTGCGTGGGCCGGCGCTCGTCGCCGCCGTCTGCGCGGCGGTCACCGCATATCTGTCCGTTCGGTTCTTGATGCGGTTCTTCGAGACGAATAGGCTCACTCCGTTCGCCGCGTACTGTCTGGCCGCTGGCTTGGCCTGCACGCTCTACTTCGCCACCTAGGGAGGAGGCCCCTCGCATTGCCCGAATTCGGACTTGACATAATTCCCGTTATCGTGCAGCGCGGGCTGAGGCCGCTTTCTGAGCCAAAGGCGAACGCACTACTTGTCCACCCGCCTCATCCGAGCTCGCAGATCCTCGTGCGTTGGGTGCAGGTAGGCCTCGGTCGTCGCGACCGACTCGTGCCGTAGCAGCCTGTTGGCCGCGAGCAGGTCGCCGCTCTGGCGCCAGAGGTGATCACCGGCCGAGTGCCGGAGCTCGTGCATCGGGAAATCCTCGGCTCCTACGCGCTCGAGGCAGCGCTTGAAGCGCCTGTGAACCGTGGCCGGGTTCGGTCGGCGGCGAGGATGACCTCGAGGCGCGAGCAGGTACTCGTCCGGATGCCGGTCCTCACGCAGCCAGAGGTCGAGGGCCAGACGCACGTCCTCGTAGACGATCGGCACCTCGGCGGGCTCGCCGGACTTCGACTCGGCGATATAGACGAGGTCGTGCTTGAGGTCGACGTCACGCGCCCGCAGGCTGCCGGCCTCCATCTTCCGCAGCGCCAGCCGCCCCATCAGCAGGACGAAACATTCGTCGGCGATCGAGTCCTGGGCCGCGGCGATCTGTCGGATCTGCGCGAGCTCGTGGGCTCTCCTCGCTGCCCGCTTCGAGATCTTCGGCGTCTTCAGCCGCCGCGCGGGGTTCTTCGCGACCCTGTCGGTGTCCTCGGCCCAGGAGAAGAAGCTCCTCAGTGCTGCAGAGCGAGCCTGCAAGGTTCGCGGCGCTGAGTCGCCCCACCACTTGGCCAGGAAGTCGTAGAGCAGGTCGGTTCCCTCCCCACTCCCAAGTCGGCCAGGCTCAGGTCGCGGTGATCGAGCACGAGCGGCCGCAGCGCGTGCTCGTAGGTGACGAGCGTGTTCGGCTTGGCGCCTTCGACACGCTTGGCGCGCAGGAAGCGTCCGACGTCCTCACCGAGTGGGAAACGGCGATAGCTCTTGTCCACGGCGGCGTAGTCGGCCCGCATCCTCTGCGCCCACTGCTCGGCAGTCAAGAGCTCGCTCATCGCAGCGCCTCGTCTCCGAAGATCAACTCGAACTGCTCATCCTCGGGCGCTCCGCCCGCGGCCTCGAATATCTCAGCGGAAGCGGCCGGCTCGTTGTTCTCGTAGGCGGCTTTAGCGGCGGGGCCGTAGAGCCACGAGGCGACGCAGGGGCAGAACCAGCTCTAGTGACGCCGGCAGAACCGATGGCGAGTCTCGCTCACCGAATCAGCCTCTCGATGAAGGGCCAATCGCTCGGGCGCCAGCAGTGCACTTCAGCACCAGCCGCACCGAGAGCAGAGAGCCAAGCTTGCTGCTCGTCTCGAAGCTTTCCGTTCGCGGCCTTGAGCTCGACGAAGAGGATCCGATTGTCACGGACCGCGGTGATGTCTGGATAGCCCGGAGCGCCACTCAGTGGGGTCCTCCAGCCCCGGGTCGATCGACCGGGGCGGAAGTGTGTCCATCGCCAGCCGAAGATCGTCAGGGCATCGGTGACGGCCTTTGAAAATCGTGCTCGCTGACCGTCTCGTCGAGGTTTCGATCTTCGGTCGTCGAAACCTTGGCCAGCTTCTTCTCGACTGCCGCCCGCACGGCCTTGGCCGTCAGCTCGTCACCGTGATCGGCGCGGGCCCCGTTCCAGACCTCGGCGACGGCGTTTTCGCCCTCGTCGAGCAGGGGCGCGAGCTCCCGCGCCTGGCCCTCGTTCGAAACCGGAACAATTGTTCCGACTTCGGCCGCGGCCATCAGTTGGCGCCCCCGCCTACCGCTGAAGCCCCAGCGCTCCTCGCAGTAGGCCTCGAAGCTGCCGTGCGTCTGCCGGTAGAGCCGCGCGTCGCGGATCTCGCTGAGCGCCAGCCCGACCTCGACGAAGGTCTGGACGCCGCCTTCGATCACCGTCTCGAGTTCGTAGAGGCGCTCGTGCTCGCGGAGTGACAGCCGACCCGAACGAGCCAGTTTGCTCACGCCGCCTTCACCCGCCCCTCGCGAATGTCGCGATGGACGACCCAGATCCTGTAGCACTCGGCGAGCTCTTCGCGCGTCAGCTTGCGCTCGACGGGGTCGTCAGCCCAAGTTCCGTTCCTGAGCCAGCCCCGCTCGAGGCAGGTCTCGTGGAAGAGGCCTGGCGCTTTCTCATGCCCGGTCCTCGGGACTGACTTCCGGCCGCTCAGCGAGAACCTCTCGCCGGCGGGCATCGATCGCAGCTTTGAGGTACGCACGAACCTCCGCCGTCAACGGGCGGAGGTCGTCTAGGTCAGGAGGTTCGTCGGGATCGGCTAAGCCGGGGCCGTCGCGCGAGCTTCCGGCGCGGACGGCTCGGCGTGGAGATTGTGCTCGGCGTTCGCGGGACGGTCCACGGCGCTGAGGCGTCATTACTGCGGCGCGAGAGTTGCGGAGATCCGTGAGCATTGCCTCCTGCTCCCGCCATGCCTGGCGGCGGATGACGGTGTGGGTTCGCTCTCGAACCTCTGCCTTCGCAGCCTCGTTCTTGACGATGGCCGCGGGTAGCCGCACCAGGATCCGCCGCTCTTCGTCGTAGACAGAGACGTCGCCGTTTTCGTAAACGCGTCGGACTGCCGCCCAGCCGTCGCCGTAGCGGATGCGGCTGCCGCTAGAGGCTCGTCGTCCATCGCTCACGGATCTCGTGCATAGCTGGGAGAGATTCAAGCAGGCGCCCATGACGTCATTGCCCGGAGAAAGACGACGACCGCCCAGAGGGAGGCGGCCGCCGACAGCTATGAACGAGCTCTAACGCGAGCCAGGGCAGTTTAGGCAGAGGTTGCGGACGTTGTCGCCTGCGTCTCGAGCTCCATTCCGCATTGAGCGCAGCTCCTCGGCACCTGCCAGTCGGCGTGAACCTGGCTTCCGTTGATCGGCACCGGGCTCGGGTAGTTCCGCCAGCCGCAGTGCGGACAGTCGGCGACGGCCAGCGGCGAGAGCGGCGGGCGGGGCATTAGCGGGCCTTATCCATCCGCACCTCGATGATAAGCTCTTAGCAAGGCGCGCCGGGGTAATCCCACCCGCCAGACCGCGCCGCCCCGCTTCACCTGGGCACCCGGTCAGACAGTCAGAGACGACCGAAGGAGCACCCAGGTTGAAGCCGATCTTGGAATACGAGGGCCGGGAGTTCTACTCCGAGGCCGAACTGAAAGCGCGGGTGGCCGAGCTCGACCTCGAGCACGGCGGCGAGGAGATGCCGAAAGCGGCCCGTGATGAATGGAACCGTTGCAACGAGCTGATCGACGAGTTCCAGGCTCGCCGTGACCGCGTGCTCGAGCTTTCCCGCGGCCGGCGGAACGTCGAGAGCGGTGACGGGGCCGACTTCCAGCATGGCCACGCACGCGTCGACGATCCCCAACAGGACCCGCGACTACGGGAGGACCGTGACGCGGGCATGAGGGCGATCCAGAGGTACGAGGGCGTGCTTCGTGTGGAGGCGGCCGACCGGCTCGACCGCCTGGTTCGCGACGCTGACCCGACCGGCCACGCCGCCCGCTATCTCGACGCCGTCGGCGATCCGGCCTACAACACGGCGTTCGGGAAACTGGTGGCCGATCCGACGACCGGCCATCTCAGGTTCACACCCCAGGAGGTCGAGGCGGTGCGGAAGGTCTCGGCCGTCCAGGCCGAGCGTGCGATGTCGATCGGCACCGGCTCGGCCGGCGGCTTCGCGATCCCGTTCGTGCTCGACCCCTCGATCCTGTTGACGTCGAGTGGCGCCTTGAACCCGATCCGGCAGGTCGCAAGGGTGATCACGATCTCGGGGGCACGTGACTGGAAGGGCGTCGCCTCGGACGGCGTGACGGCTGCTTACGTGGCCGAGGCATCGGCGGCGACCGACGCAAGCCCGACCCTCGTCCAGCCGGCGATCTCGACCGCGCAGTGGCGGGTGTTTGTGCCCTTCTCGCTCGAGCTCGGCAACGACTGGGCCGACTTGCAGGGCGAGCTCGTCAGGCTTGCCTCCGATGCCCGCGACGTCAACGACGCAACGCAATTCCTGACGGGCAACGGCACGAACGCCCCCGGGGGCATCCTGAACATCGGCGGCACCGGCGGACTGACCACGACGCAGCGTGTCCAGACCGCAGTCTCGGCAACGTATGCCGTGGGCGATCCGTGGCTCTTGAAGGCGCAGGTCCCGCCGCGGTTCATCCCCACATCGACCTATGCGGCTTCACCCGGTCTCTGGGATCGGACCTACAGGTTCGTGGCTCAGGGCAGCACGACGGAGCCGCGGCAGTTCTCGGACGGCGACCGCGGCGGTGACTTCGTCGGGAGGCCGAAGGTGGAGTGGTCGACGATGGTGAACACCACTACGACGGGCTCGAAGATCATGATCGCCGGCGACTTCACCGGCTACACCGTGGTCGATCGTCTGGGCGTGACCGCCGAGCTGATCCCGCACATCTTCGGTGCCGCTCAGGGGAACCTGCCCACAGGCCAGCGTGGGCTTTACGTCTGGGGCAGAACCGGCGCCGGCGTCACGATGCCGAACGCCTTTCGCTATCTAGAAGTCCTATAAATGGCTGCGGCGAAGCCCAAGTCACTGATCGCGCTGACGTCCTTTACCTGCGAGGTGAAGGGCGCCCCGCACCTGGTGCGTAAGGACGAGGGTCGTTGCGGCCAACCATCCCGCCATCAAGGGGCGCGAGCAGTTGTTCGAGGCCTACGACCCGGCCAAACCGGCGGCGGCATGAGCAGCGTCGAGACGCTGAGGAAGGCGCTCGATCTTCCTGACGCCAGCATTCAGGTTCGCCGGCAGGTCTTCCCGCGCAGGGTGATCGACCTAGTGGCGATCTTCCCGGAGGTCGGCGAGATCATCGTCCCGCTCTATCCGTCCCAGGCACGGGAGCTCGGTGAGTGCCTGCTCGAGCTTGTCGAGGGATGGGACGAGAACGAGACCGGGGACCTCAACTGACTTGGGCGGGCTCGCCGATCCGGGCGTAACGGGCTCTGCCTTCATAGCCAGGGAATCGTCTCCTGGGGTGAACCCGTGGCCCGCTCATTGAACCGATGGCGATCCTGAAGCTCTGCGTCGACTGCTTCCAGCCCTACGAGCCTTGGTCACGCTCGAACCGTGGCCGGTGCCGTGATTGCCTGCGTGAGTACGAGCGTGAGAATCGTCGGCGGCGAGGCTCGACTACACAGCGCGGTCTAGGCGCCGAGCACCAGCGACTGGCCAAGCAAGTGTTGAGCGAGGAGAAGGCGTGTTGGCTTTGCGGTCGACCCGCCCACCCCGACGATCCGCTCGAGGTCGATCATGTCGTCCCGCGTGCCGCAGGCGGTGCGACCGTGCGATCGAATCTCCGTGCTGCCCATGCCAGCTGCAATCGCGGCCGTGGTGGTAGGGGGAGGGGTCGACTCGAAGGGACGGCCGGCTGACCCGCAAGCCAGTAACCCGCGAGAGAAACGCTCACACGATGACCTGGCCGCCGACGCATAAGAGATGCTCGAATTGCGGCGGCTGGTTGCAGTTGGATGCCTTTCCGGCCAACCGCCGCATGCACCTCGGCGTTTCCAGCCGTTGCCGAGTTTGTCACCGCGAGGCGACGCGTGACTGGCGCGAGCGAAACCGGGACGAATTGAACGAACGGCGCCGCGCTGCCTATCGCGACGAGCACCCACGCGCCGAGCGGCCCTGCGTCGTCTGCGAGAAGCCGCACTCGCGGCGATTGGGCGCCCTGGTCTGCAGCGAGGAGTGCAGGAACGCCCGCAAGGCCGAGCAGCGAAGGGCGAGGGGGCGGGATGAGCGAGCGCTTCTAGAATTGCGCCGTGAGGGGGGTTCGTGAATCCGCCCGCCGAGCGCTGAACGCAGCAGCCCATCCGCTCGGTCTTGAGCTCGTCCGTCGCTTTCACAGGAGCGAGAAGCCGTCGTTCGTCGAGGGAGCCCTGCCTGACGGAGCGCGCGAAATCCTGCGATGGGACAACCCGAAGCTGGCCGAGTACGAGCGGCGCTACCAGGGGCATCCGGCCACGGCCTCGTCGGTCTGGTCGCGACAGCACACGCATCGAGGAATCGAGCTGCCGTACTTCCGCGGTGACGGCGCCTTCGTCTGGCAGACGCGAATGCGAACCGACGAGGTCCGCTACGGGCTGACCACGTACTATGCGCGCCTGCACGACCGGCTAGGCCTGCTCGAGCTCCTGAGGGAGGACGGCCTTTTCGGCGCGCACACCTACGACGTCGACGGCAGCATCGTCAGCCGCGACCTGCTCGACTCGGTCGCCGAGCTGACGTTCCTCGATGACGAGGTCGGTCTTGGCTCGCGTCCAGCCGGCGTCCTGGACATCGGTGCCGGCTACGGCCGGCTCGCACACCGAGCGGCGGCGGCGTTAGATCAGGTTCGTTTCATCTGCGTAGATGCGGTCCCGGTTTCGACGTTCGTGTGCCAGTACTACCTCAACTTCCGCGGCCTGGAGGGCAGAACGCGCGTCATTCCATTAGATGAGGCGGAGCACTCGGCAGAGGTTCGGTCTGCCGAAATCGCCGTCAACATCCACAGCTTCTCCGAGTGCCCCCTGAGAGCGATCGAGTGGTGGCTCGACCTGCTGGCCGGGAGTCGAGTCCAGCACCTGCTGATCGTTCCCAATACCGACGACGAGCTGCTTTCGAGCGAGTACGACGGCACGCGCCTCGATTTCATGCCCACGATCGAAGCCCACGGCTTCGAGCTCGTGCGGAAGCGGCCGAAGTACGTCCACTCCGACTTCGTCCAGAAGCACGGCATCTTCCCGAGTTTCTTCCTCCTGTTCAGTCGACAGTGAGCGGAACGGCACAGCGGACGATCTCGCGCCGCCGGTCTGTGATGGGCGCCGAGGCGACGGCGAAGGAGCTTCCTCGGCTCGGGCTCGCAGACGCCCTCGAGTTGACGCTCCTGATCGCCCGCAAAGAACCCGCCGCCATCCGCGGGTCGCCGCCCGCTGGCTCCTGCGCTACCTCGAGGAGGACGACGAGGCGACGATCGACGAGCTCGCCTTTGTCGCCTCCTGCCGGAGCCGCGGACGAGGCGTAGCCTGACCCTCGGGCCGGGAGGATGGGAAGCGCCGCGGCGCTCGTCCGGCCAACCGGCCCTCAACTGCGCGGGAACGTCCTTCGATTCTGTTCCCTCGCGGCGCGTCGAGTTCCAGTGCGAGGGGCCGGGCTAACCCGGCCCTCGCACTGGAACGCTGCCAAGAACGCTCTACGGCGCCAAGGCAGCGCAGAGGTCGGTCACGACCGTGCCGTGCACAACCGTCGCTACGCCGGTCTGGAAATCGATGCTGATCACGCCAGCGACAACAGCCAGTGTTAACCCGGTCGGGGTTTGCACCCGCCAGAGACCCGTTCCTGCGCCGAAGAAGTCGCGCGACCCAGTGAAGATGCCCGGCCCAGAAATGTTCACC
>JBKPCT010000195.1:0-4358 GCA_046727515.1 Actinomycetota bacterium
GATCGAGAATCTCACGGAGGCGAAGTTGAAGGCCGAGTTCAGAGACATGCCGGTGATGATCCCCGGCAACGCGATCGGCAGAAGCAGCAGGAACGAGACCGCCTCGCGGCCGAAGAAGCGAAAACGGTAGATCGCAGCGGCCGCGGCAGTGCCGAGTACTAGCGCGATCGCGGTCGCCGCCAGGCCGACCTTGACCGAGAGCCAAAGCGACTTCCGCGCCTCCGGATCGTGCCAGGCCTCGTGGAACCAGTGCAGCGTGAAGCCGGAGATCGGCCAGCTCTGGATCGTCGAGGGGTTGAACGCGTACGCCATGATCAGCAACAGCGGGAGCCAGAGGAATGCGATCACGAGCGCGGTCGCGACGCCGAGGCCGATGCGTGTGCTTCGGGTCTCCATCAGACGGCCTCGAAGGCGCCGAGGCGGCGGGCTATCACCAGGTAGATCCCCATCACCACCACCGGCACGGTTGCGAACGCAGCGGCGAAGGGCACATCCGGCTGGCCCACCTTGTCGTGGACGACGTTGCCGATGAAGCTCGAGCCCGCGCCACCGACCAATGCGGGAGTGATGAAGTCGCCGAGCGTCAGCGAGAAGGTGAAGATCGAGCCCGCGACAAGGCCCGGCAGCACCAGCGGCAGGATCACCGAGCGGAGCGTGCGCCACCCTTTGGCGCCGAGGTCCTGCGAGGCCTCGAGGTAGCTGTCGGGAATCCGTTCCAGCGCCGCGTAGACCGGCAGCACCATGAACGGGAGCCAGACGTACGAGAAGACGATCCACATTGCCGTGTTCGTGTAGGCGAGCCCTGCGTCCGGCAGGCCGATGCCGTTCAAGAACCAGTTGAGGGCGCCGTCCTTGGCCAGGATCGTCCGCCAGGCGTAGATACGGACGAGATAGCTCGACCAGAGCGGCAGGAGCACGGCGATGAAAAGAAACGCCCGCCAGCGACGCGGCGCGATCCTCGCCATGAAGTACGCAAGCGGGAAGGCGAGCACCGCGTCGGTGACCGTCACCGCGGCGGCGATGCCGATCGTCCGTGCGGTGATCCGCCAGTAGGTGTGGTCGTTCCAGAGAGTCTTGAAGTTGTCGAGCGTCCAGTTGTGCACGACGGCGGCCGTGAAGGCGTCGATCTGCCAGAACGCAGAGATGAACAGCGAGACGAGCGCGCCCAGGTAGACGACCGCGAACGCGAGCACCGGCGCGGCGAGGAGCAGCGCCAGCTTCAGCCACGGCCGCCGCCAGAGAGCGGCGGAGACGCGGAGGCGGGCGCTCTGGAAAGGAGCGCCCGCCGCTACCGCGTCAGCCATTTAGCCCGTGACCTGCGTCCACGCGGTCTGCCAGGCGTTGTAGTCCATGCAGTCGTTCTTGCCGTTGCCGCAGTCGGCGATCGGCGTCTTCCAGAACTTGATCGTGTTGTAGTAAGGGAGCGGCTCGTCCAGGTGGAACTTCGCGCACGAGCCCGCTTCCATCTTGTCCATGATCGGACACGCCTTCGGGTTGACCGGCGTCTCACGGAAGATCAGCGACTGCTGCGCCTCCGGCTTGGGCGTGGTCACGTACTTCATCCACAGGTAGGCGCAATTCGGGTGCGGCGCCTTCTTGGCGAGCATCCACGTGTCGGCCCAGCCGGTCGCTCCCACGGCGGGGATGACCTCCTTCACGGGCACCTTCTTCTGCTGGAGCGCGGCCGTGTCGGCAGGCCAGATGGCGCCGAGCGAGACGTCGCCGTTCGCGAACGCTGCCCGGCCGTCGGTGTCGTAGTTCCAGTACAGCTTGACCAGCTTCCGCTGCTTCTTTAGGGCGGCGATGGTCGCGTCGAACTGCTTCTTGTTCAGCTCGTACGGATCCTTGATGCCGAGGTCCGGCTGCGAGTGCTGCAGGTAGAACGCCGCGTCGGCGATCTGGATCGGGTTGTTCGGGATCGTGATCTGGCCCTTGTACTTCGGGTCGTACAGCGCCGCCCAGCTCGTCGGGCCCGGCTTGACCTTCGTCGTGTTGTAGAGCAGAACGTTCGGGCCCCACTGGACGGAGACGCCGTAGTGGACGCCGTCGACGGTGTTGTGCGCCGGCGACTTGAAGATCGGGATGAAGTCCCTCCAGCTCGGGATCAGGTCGACGTTCACCGGCCTGACGTCGCCGCCCTTGATCAGCCGCAGGCTCGCGTCGCCCGAGGCGGAGACGAGATCCCACTGGCCGCCGCCCCCACCGCCGCCTGCACGCATGAGTGCGACCATCTCGTTCGAGGAGCCGGCGTCCTTGCGGTGGATCGTGCAGCCGCTCTGCTTTTCGAACTTCTTGGCGAAGCTCGGGTCGGAGTAGTACGGCCACTCGATCAGGTTGAGCGCACCCTCGCCCGCCCCGATCGACGAGGGCAGATTGGAGGTCGTCGATTTCGACTCCGATTTGCCGCTGCTGCCACCGCAGCCTGCTGCCGCGACGGCGAGCGCTCCGGTGACAGCGGCGGCCGCCGCCCACCCCAGGTAGCGCCGTGTGTTTTTCATGTGCCCTCCCGGGTCTCGATTGCGTGCTCCGGACTCCACTCGAGCAGGACTCTGCGGCCGCGCTGGTCAAGCGCTTCGGCCGATGAGGTCTCGAGGTTCTGCCGAACGACGACGAGCTCGTCGCCGTCGTCGAGGTCGACGACGTAGCGGGTGAACATCCCGGCGTAGACGACGTCGCGGACTCGCCCGGAGGCCGCGTTCTCGTCGTCGCGGCGGGCGCCGCCGTCGATCGTCATGCGGATCTTCTCCGGCCGCACGGTGAAGGTGCGGCCGCCGCGGGACAGAACGTTCGACGCGCCGACAAAGCCTGCGACGAACGCGTTGTCGGGCCGCTCGTAGACGGCCGCCGGCGTGCCGATCTGCTCGATCCGCCCCTCGTTGAAGACCGCGAGCCGGTCGCTCATGGTCAGCGCCTCCTCCTGATCGTGCGTGACATAAACGAAGGTGATGCCGACCTCGCTGACGGCGCGCTGGATGCGCTTCAGCTCGATCTGCATCTCCTGACGCAGCTTCAGGTCGAGGGCGCCGAGCGGCTCGTCGAGAAGCAGCACCTGTGGGTGGTTGACGAGCGCCCGAGCAAGCGCCACCCGCTGCCGCTGGCCGCCCGACAGCTGCGCCGGCTTGCGGTCGCCGAGGCCCGGCAGCCTGACCACGTCCAGGATCTCGTCCACGCGCTTGCGGCGTTCCGCGCGCGCAATCCCCTTGACACGCAACCCGTAGGCGACGTTCTCGCCCACGGTCATGTGCGGGAAGAGTGCGTAGTCCTGGAAGACGGTGTTGACGTCACGCAGGTAAGGCGGCCGGCCTGTGACGTCGCGGCCGGCAAGCTCGATACGACCGGCGTCAGGCCGCTCGAAACCGGCGATCAGGCGAAGCGTCGTCGTCTTGCCGGAGCCGGATGGGCCCAGCAGCGTGAAGAACTCGCCGGGCCCGACCTCGAGGTCGACGCCGTCGACGGCGACCACGTCCCCGTACCCCTTGCGGACGTCGACGAGTCGGACGTCTGGCGCCTGGCCCAACCGAGGGTGCGCGGACGCAGCGTGTTCCTGAATAGCCACTACGCGAATCGATTATCAACTGCGCGCGCAACCGCGCACAACGACGTGCTGGTTGTTTCTAGCCTCGCAATACGAGAGCCGCCGGCTATTCGGCCTTCGCGGGGGCCTCCTGGCCGGGCGTGTGCAGCAGGTTCTCGACGTCTCGGACGCCTTGCACCTTGCGGGCCTGGCTTTCGAGGTCCTTGATCAGGTCGGGCTGCTCGAGCTCCCCGCGCAGGTAGACGATGCCGTCCTCGACGTTGACGTTGATCTCGCCCTTCGGCACGTCGGCGTCGCGGAAGATCTCGGTCTCCACCTTGCGCGTGAGCGTCACGTCGTCCGGCTGGGGCTTCTCCTGCTCCTTCCGGTGGGCCGCCTTCTGCTTCATACCCTCGGCCTGCGCGGCAGCGTCTCCGGCCCGCTTGCCGGCCTGCCTGAATGCTTTCCCGGTTCGATTGATCAGCTCCTTGCGCCGCCTCCGGCCGTTGTCGGGGTCGAAGAAGTACGCGAGCGCGGCTCCGATGGCTCCTGCCAGCGCGAATAGCGGCATCGATCCTCTCCTTCTCAGAGTTGGCGTTTTGCCCGGGCTACCCGGGTCAGCTCAGGCCAAACTCTCTACGGAGCGCCGCGGCGGCACAAGCCGCTTCCGCGGAAAATCCGCAGGATTTTTCGGGGCTAATCGCCCCAGTCGAAGTCGCGCGAGCGCGTCCAGAGGCTGTTGTGCGCCTCCACCGGCTCGTCGTCGTCCTCCCCGGGCCACTTGAGGGCGATCGTCGGCTCCGCCGGGATGGCCGGCTCGGTGCCGTCCATCGTGTCCTCGATG
>JBKPCT010000196.1:0-4979 GCA_046727515.1 Actinomycetota bacterium
TGGCGGCGCGCCTGGCGCCGCTCGCCGGCGCACAGCTCGGTGAGGGAGCCGAGCCTGCGGAGCGCCAAGAGTCGTTCACGGCCTGGCGGCGGTTCTTTGAGGCGATAGCAGAGGACCGGCCGGTCGTCCTCGTGATCGAGGTCGACTGACGAGACGGTGCACCTGATCTCGGCGCTCCTGCCCCAGGCCGTTCTCCCCGCCGAGACGCAAGTCGACCTCTTGGAACGGGCGGGCGGCAATCCCCTCTACGCCGAGGAGTTCGCCCGGATGCTCGCCGACCGCGGCCTCGTCGGCGGCCGCGGCGATGTCGAGCAGGCGGAGATCCCGGTCCCGGAAACGGTGCAGGCACTCATCAGCGCACGGCTCGACACGCTCCAACGCGACCGGAAGGCTCTGCTCCAGGACGCAGCGGTGGTCGGAAAGGTCTTCTGGAGCGGGGCGCTCGTCTCGATGACCGGGGCCGACGATCGCGACGTCGCGGAGAGCCTGCACGACCTCGCCCGGAAGGAGATCGTCCGGCCGGCCCGGCGCTCGTCGGTCGAGGGCGAGGCCGAGTACTCGTTCTGGCACGTCCTGATCCGGGACGTTGCCTACGGCCAGATCCCCCGTCTGGAGCGGCTGAGAAAACACGAGGCCGCCGCCGACTGGATGAAGCGCGTCGCAGGCGACGGCTCCGCCGACAAAGCCGAGATCCTCGCGTACCACTACGGACAGGCGCTGGAATTGGCCCGCGCTGCGAAGGCAGCCGAGGACGCCGAGCGGCTCGGCCCGGAGGCCGCCCATTACCTGCTGCTGGCGGGCGACCGGGCGATCCAGCTCGACGTCGGCAACGCCGAGTCCCACTATCGGCGAGCCCTCGAGCTCCTGCCGGAGAGCCATCCGGAGCGGGCAAGCGCGCTGGCCCGCGCCGCAGAGACGGCGTGGCTCTCCGGTCGACTACTCGAGGCAGAGCGCGGCTATGAAGAGGCGATCGCCGAGGCCCGGCGGCAAGGGAACGTCCTGCGCGCGAGCGAGGTGATGGTCGACCTCGTCGCCTCGCTACGCGACCGCGGAGAGACGGATCGGGCTCGCCGGTTGCTCTACGAGGCCGTCGAGCTGCTGGAGGGCGAGCCGCCGGGGCGCGAACTTGCGGTCGCCTACCTCCACGTTGCACGCGACGACACCGTCTCGGGGCGGTCCCAGGAAGCCCTTGCCTCGTCTCAGAAGGCAATCGACCTCGCCCGCCGCCTTGGCCTGCAAGATCACCTCGCGCGGGCGCTCCAGTTCCGCGGTGGCCCTCGGTGCCAGCTCGGCGACTTGCGGGGACTCAAGGACTTACGAGAATCGCTGCACATCACGCTCGACCTAGGTCTCGGCTACTACACCGTCAACGCCTACGGCAACCTCGCCGAGCAGATCTGGCGGATCGAGGGCCCCGCCCCGGCGCTGGAGCTCTACCGGGCGGGAATCGAGTTCGGCGATCGTCGCGGGATCGTCTTCAAGACGCGGTGGATCGAAGCGGAGAGCCTGTGGAGCCTCTTCGACATCGGAGCTTGGGACGAGCTGCTCAAGCGGGCCGGGCGCATCTTGCGCTGGGACGAGGGATACGGCGGCAGCCAAGTCGGACTCATGGCGCTCTCATACCAGGCGAGGGTCCTCGTCCAACGGGGAAGGACAGACGAGGCCGCATCAGCGATGGCGCGCTTCCTGCCCGCGGCGCGCCGGAGCGGCGACCGCCAAGTGCTCGCCCCCGCGCTGACGATCGCCGCCGCGATCAAGCACGCGCGAGGAGCCTTGCCGGCCGCGCTCGCCCTGGTGGAGGAGTTCGAGCAGGAGACGCTGGAGTATCCGAGCTGGCGCACGCACGAGCTGCCTGAATCCGTGCGCGTCTGCGCGGCCGCCCGCGCCCTCGAGCCGGCACAGCGCCTCGTGCAAGGCGCTTCCGAAGCAATGACGAGGGACCGGCATTCGGTTCTGACGGCGACAGCCATTTTGGCCGAGGCGTGCGGCGACGCCGCGCGCGCCGCGGAGCAGTACGCCGACGCCGCAGAGCGCTGGACCCAGTTCGGCCACGCGCTCGAGCGCGGGCTGGCCCTGCTCGGACGCGGCCGGTGCCTAATGCAGCTTGGCAGGACGGACGAGGCAACCGCGTCCCTGCGGGAGGCAGAGGCGGAGTTCCAGCGTCTCGGCGCCGTGCCGCTGGTCGGTGAGACCGAGGCGCTCCTCGGCGTCGCGGCCTGACGACAGCTCGCCGCCAAGCACGTCGCGATCTGGAGGCGACGCTAAACTGGCCGCGTTGGCGTTGTCGAACTAGACACCACCCCCCGACCACACTCCTACCACACAGGCTGTGCCGGGTGCTGGCCGGTCGTAGCCGGTCACAGCCGGTTCGCGAATCGAGGAAATGCTTGCTCTAGCCAGTAATTCCGGGTAGCAGCCGGTCGTAGCCGGTTACGCCGTACCGGTCTGTCAAGCCGGAGGCGTACTACGGCGTTCCACCTGTGTGGGGGCGACACTAGCGTGTCGCCCCCACAGGTCTTCGACACCGCAGTCGGCTTTTCTACTCGCTCGCACTCACGATCCGTGTCGCGCCGCGTCAGCGGCCTTCGCCAGCCCCGTTGCGACTGCGAAGAACTCTGCTGATTGCCCGATGAACAGCCCGTCGGCGGCGAAGCTTCTGGCTGCGGCCATCGCGGCGCCGTCGGTCTCGGTCGGGCGGATGATCGAGACGATCGGGAACTTGCGATCGAGGAAGATCGTCGGCTCGGGCATGATCAGGTTGGTCTGGGTCAGCTCGCCGTCGGCGTTCAGGTCGGGGAACGTGAGCCCAGTTACGGGGTCGGTCAGGGCAGGCGCGTTGCCGGCTTTGTCCTGCCAGGTCTGGAAGTGCATGATCTCGGTGCCGCCGATGCTGAGCAGGATTCGCAGCACCTCGGAATGAGTGACCCGCTGGGCGAGCGCGGCGTAGAGACTCGTGCCGCCTTGCTCAATCCAGGCGAAATGGAAGCCGGCCGTGTTGGCGATCGCCTGCAGGTGGTCGGGCGGGGCGAGGTCGGCGTCGGTGCGCGGGATCGCCGGGTGCTGGCCGGTGGCGAGGCCGGGAACGGCGTTTGGGAGAACGTCGCCGAAGTCGGGGTTCTGTGAGTCGCTGCGGTAGCGCGTCCAGAAGCTGGTGTTGATCGTCAGCTGCATCAGGTTGGTCAACCGGCCGACCTGTTGCGCGCCGGTCGCCTGGCTGCTCGGCAGGGTGCGGACCTTGTCCAGGTTGACCGGTTGCTTGCCGTGAGCCTGCAGGTAGGCGTTGATGAAGGCGGCGTGGCTGATCTCGTCGTCGGTGTTGTCGTGGATGTACTGGTCCATGTCCTCGTCCAGCACCGCGACAGCGTCGTGATAGGCCGGGTTCCCGCTGCCGCCCGGGACCTCGCTGTCCTGGATCCCGGCGAGCTCGTTGTACTGCTGCCAGATGTCGGTCTCGATGATCTCGGCCGCGGCGAGGAAGCGTAGAATCGCTTCGTCGCCCTTGGTCAGGCCGCCGCTCGCGACCGCTGCCGGCGGATCGGCCAGCAGCCGGCCCGCGCCGAGGGTTCCCGCGCCAACCGCGGGCCCCCCTGACCAAGAAGGAACGCTGGCTGCTCCGACGCTCCACCTGTTCTGTCGTATCCATGATCTCCTCCTTTCGGGTTTCCTCGCGTTGAAACCGAAGCCGAGGTTGCCGCCCGACGCCGAGGCGGTCGCCGCGATCAGCAGGCGGCGGCTGCGAGCACAGAGGAAACAGGTGCGAAAATCTGGATCTCCTAACCTCCTTGCCTGCTCATTGACAAAGGGGGAATCGGGACTCGGACAGCCGCAGACGGCGCTCCGGCTGCGCTCCTGAAGTCAGCTGCTGAACGTCGCCTTCGGTCGCCCTCGTCCTCCCCCAGACGGCCGGCGTGCCACCACCAGACGTTCCGCCAGATGTACCTCTTCACGCTCGGCGCCAGCTTGACCCACGCCACTTACGACTCGCGACTGGCTCGGACGATCATCGCGGCGCTCGACCGTAACGAGTTGCCGGTCCTCAGCGCCCACATGCAACTAACCGCCGGCAGTGTCTAACCGCCGGCAGTGTCGCCGAACACGACGTCTTTCGGATCGGGCTCGGCAACCTGATTGCCGCCGCCGAGGCGAACTCGGACGGCACCACGAGTACGCTGCCCGCCTCCATTACAACTCCGGTCGCACCGACTGGCTCGCCAGTGAACACGTTCAGCTCGACCATCAGATCACCCGCCTGCTGGCTAACCAGCTCGCGGGCATCCGCGCCCCCAGTCACGACCGCCACGCGGCCGCGCAGCACCACCATGGGGTCGTAGCCAGCATCGCCTTCCGCGAACAGCACCTCGTTCGCGTCGACCTCACGGACGTTTCCGAGTGGCCTCAGCAACCCGAGCTGCTGCTCGGTCAGCTTCGGGAACAGCGCGGCATCGTCGCCGTCCAGTAACGCAACCGACCACCCAGGCTGCGAGCCCTGTCGATCTGTCCCTGACGGTGTGCTCACCGTACCTCCGGCTCAGCCCGCTCGAACGTTAGCTCACCGGTCTGCCTCGGCCTGCCCGGCGGGCCGGGGCCTGCAGCGGGCAACGCCCGGCCCAACTGGACCGACACCGGCGGATACGATCCTGATCGGCGCTGGCGCGGCGACGTACCGATCGGAAGGCCAGCCTCGGAAAAGCTGGCAGGGCCGCGGTTGACAGACACGATCGTGAGGTCCGACCGGGTCCACGCGATGGACGATTACGACGGAGCCAGAGACATCGACGGCCATAACGGCCAATGGTTTTCGAATTTCCCCCTGAGCGAACGGATCGGATCTGTGGGTGATGACTGAGGAGGCTCGCCTCCAGGATGTTGGCTCAGGGCTCGCGCCCGTCAGCCCGGGCTGGTTCGTCGTCAACGTACGCCGGGCAGCATGGGTGCGAAACGAGGTCTTCGGCGCTGCCTGCGTCTTCCAGTCGGACGGC
>JBKPCT010000197.1:0-16417 GCA_046727515.1 Actinomycetota bacterium
AGCCGACGCCCGGACTCGAACCGGGGACCCCTTCATTACGAGTGAAGTGCTCTACCAGCTGAGCTACGTCGGCGGATCTGGCGAAGCCGCTCGCCAGTATAGCCCCCGGTTTCGAGAGGTCTTTCCGCGGGATCAGCAAACATGAGCGGCGAGATGAATCGCCTCGTCGCCGCGGGCGCGCTCGCCGCGTTCTTCGTCGCGATGCTCGTGATCGTGTTGACGAGCGCGGACGGTGGCGGCAAGTCGACGACGCCCACCGGCACCTCCCGGACGACGACGCGACGGACGGCGACGCACCCCGCGACGAGGCCGACGGTCCCGCCGCAACCGCGGATCAAGCTCACGGGCGTCGGGGCCTACGATCCGGAAGGGGACGGGCGCGAGAACGACGACCTCGCCCCACTCGCCGTCGACGGCGACTCGACGACCTTCTGGAAGACCGAGCACTACCACAGCTTCGTCAAGACCGGTGTCGGCCTCGTCCTCGACGCCCGCCGGACGCGCCCGATCGCCCGCGTCGTCGTATCCACGGACACAGCCGGCTCCTCGGCCGAGATCGAGATCGGCCCCAATCCGAACGGGCCCTTCAATCTGGTGACGCGGGCGCAACCGCTCACCGGGACCACGACCTTCAAGCTTGCCAAGCGGCCGATCGGTCGCTACGTCGTCGTCTGGATCACGGCGCTGCCGTCCGCAGCCGGCGAGGCGCACGTGACCGAGGTGCGGGCGTTCGCGCGAGTGGGTTAGCCGCCTCACGCTTCGCCGCCGTCACCACCGCGCCGTCACCCCGACGTAGCCGCCACCGCGAGCTCTCGTCGGAGGCGCACGAAGAGCGCCTCCAGGGCGAGCTGCGGCGAGACGTTGAACTCCTCGAAGGCACGCCACGCCTCCCGGACCGCCTCGGCCGCCCGCTCGGCGCCGATCGGGTCGACGCCGGCGTCCTCGGTGAGCTCGGCCAGCCGGTCGAAGTGGATCACCGCCCGCTCGGCTTGGACCCCGACGACAACGAGGTCCCGGTACCAGGCGGCGAGCTCCTCCAGTGCGAGCAGGATCTCGTCGCGCTCGGCGCCGCGTTCGGCACGCCTGACGTACTGCTCCGCCTCGCGCTCCGGAATGTCACGGCCGGCGAGCGCCTGCTCCGCCGCGGCGCGCGCCTCGGCCGCCCGATCGGCCGCGACCCCGAGCACGGCCTGCGCCGCGCCCGAGGGATCGAAGGAGGGCTCGCGGTACACGGCGCGCGCGATCTCGATCAGCTCCTCGCGCCGCCCCGCCGCCTCGGGATCGAGGAGCCGCTCGACGCGGTCGAGGCGCCCGGCCGCGACACGCGCGAAGGCCGTTGCCCGATCGGGCGCGAGCCCCGGCGCGCGGCGATCGATCTCCGCGCGGATCGCTCGTTCCGAGAGCCGCCGGAAGGGGACGAGCTGGCAGCGCGACCGGATCGTCTCGGGCAACGGCCCCAGCTCGTCCGCGACGAGCACGACGACCGCATAGGGCGGCGGCTCCTCGAGGTCCTTGAGCAGGGCATCGGCGGCCTCCGCGTTCAGCAGGTGCGCACCGAAGACGAGATAGACGCGTCGCTCGGCCTCGAACGGCCGCATGTGCAGGTCGCGGCGGAGCTCACGGACCTCGTCGATCCGGATCTGGTCGCCGAGCGGCTCAAGCACGTAGAGGTCGGGGTGCGCGCGCCGCTGGACGCGCTCGCGGTCACGGAGGAGCTCGCCGGCGAACGCCAGCGCCGCGATTCGCTTTCCGACTCCTGCAGGGCCGTGGAAGAGGTACGCGTGCGCGGGCTCGTCCGGAAGGGCCGCGCGCAGAAGGCGCTTCGCCTCGTCCTGCTCGAGCAAGGCCTCGAAGGTGACGCCTTCGGCGTCACGACCTCGCCTCACACCGAGGCCGAGACTTTCGCTCTCGCCTTTGTGCTCGGCTTCGCCTCTCACAGCCCGAGCCTCCTCCGCACCTCGGCGGCGATCTCATCGACGGACTGCGTACCGTCGAGTAGCTCGACGCGCTCGGGGAACCGCTCTGCGAGCTGCTCGTAGGCGCGACCGACCTCGGCCTGGAAGCCGTCGCCTTCCTGCTCGATGCGGTCGGGCTCGCCCTTCCGGCGCGCGGCGGCCGTTTCCGCGTCGACGGCGAAGACGAGCGTCCGGTCAGGCAGCAGGCCCTCGAGCACCGTCACGTTGAGCTCTAGCACGGGCTCGAGCCCGAGGCCGCGCGCGATCCCCTGGTAGGCGAGCGAGGAATCGACGAAGCGGTCGCAGACGACGTCCGCCCCGCGGGCGAGCGCGGGCCGGATCACCTCCGCCGCGTGTTCGGCGCGTGCAGCGGCGAAGATCGCCGCCTCCGCCCACGGCGAGATCTCCGGGCCGTCGAGGACGAGACGCCGGAGCTCCTCGCCGAGCTCGGTGCCGCCCGGCTCGCGCGTGGCGACGACGTCGCGGCCGAGGCCGGTCAGGTGCTCCTCGAGCAGCCGCGCCTGGGTCGTCTTGCCCGACCCGTCGACCCCTTCGAAGGACACGAACACGACGAGCCGTAGGATACGAGCCGTGCGCTCCCTGGTCACCGGCGGTGCCGGCTTCATCGGGTCGAACCTCGTCGACGCGCTGCTGGCCCGCGGCGACGACGTGGTCGTCATCGACGACCTCAGCAGCGGCAGGCGCGAGAACGTCGACACCGCCGCTCGGTTCGTTCAGGGGAGCATCCTCGACGGCGCCCTCGGCGAGGCATTCAGCAGAGCCGAGCCCGAGGTCTGCTTCCACCTCGCGGCGCAGGCCGACGTCCCAACCTCGGTCGAGCGCCCGGACTTCGACGCCGAGGTGAACGTGGTCGGGACCGTGCGGGTGCTGTCGGCCGCAGGGGCCCGAACTCCAGTCGTCTTCACCTCGACCGGCGGAGCGATCTACGGCGAGTGCGAGCGCCCAGCGCGGGAGGACGACCCGCGCCGACCTCTCTCCCCCTACGGGGTCGCCAAGCTCGCCGGGGAGGAATACGTCGCCGCCTGGAACCGGCTGCACGGTACGCGGCACGGCTCGCTTCGCTTCGCGAACGTGTACGGCCCGCGCCAGGCGGCCGGGCTCGAGGGCGGCGTGGTGGCGATCTTCCTCGAGGCGATGGCGGCCGGAGAGGACACGACGATCTACGGCGACGGTGGGCAGACGCGTGACTTCGTCCACGTCGACGACGTCGTTCGGGCGCTGATGCTCGCACCGGGTGCCGCCGGGGTGTTCAACGTCGGCAGCGGCGTCGAGACCTCGGTGCTCGAGCTGCACGAGCGCTGCCGCGAGGTGAGCGGCGACGAGCGGGCGCCGACCTTCGCCGCCGCGCGAGAAGGCGACGTCCTGCGGAGCGTCCTCGACGTGTCGCTCGCGGGGAGGGAGCTCGGCTGGCGGCCGGAGATCTCGCTCGACCAGGGACTGCGGCGGACGTGGGAGTGGGTGCGGGCGCGCACGTAGGAAGGAGCCGCCGCCCCCGGGACGAATCAAGCCCTCGCCCGTGGATCACCCTCTTTCCCACGCCGAGGCCGTCCGCCCCTGGCGCACCGCCACGCTGGTCGCGACCGGGATCGCGGCAATCGAGCTCGTCTTGCTGATCGCCGCAGGCCTCGTCCTGCTCGGACGGCAGATCGCGCCGCACGTCCACGCGGCGGCCTCGCGCGAGGCGGCGAGGAAGCCGGCGGCGGGCACCCCCGCGCGGAAGCGTCACGCGGCCGTGCGCGCGCGACGCCCCGTCGTGAAGCTCTCCCGCGCGAAGACGAAGGTGCTGATCCTGAACGGCAACGGCATTCAGGGCGCCGCGGCCCGAGCCGCCTCGCTGGCCCGGGCGCGCGGCTACCCCGCCCCGCAGGTCGGCAACGCGCAGCGCATGGGCTATGCGCGCACGCTGGTCATGTACGCGCCCCGCTACCGGGCCGAGGCCCTGCGCTTCCAGCGCGACCTGAACGTGAGCGTGGTCGCACCGCTCGACGGAATGACGCGCGCGGAGCTCAAGGGCGCCCAGCTGGTCGAGATCCTCGGAGCGGCCCGCTAGCCGGGTTTCCACGGAAATCGGCTCTTTGGGCGGTGTCCGAGTGCCTGGCGCTGGAGGTGCGACGATCTCGTGACGTTTCGTCCAGGGCGGCTTCTACCCGCCCTGAACCTTCGCGCGCGCCTGGTCGAGGAGGCCGCCCGGCCGGCCTGCCGGACCGTACGGATCGAGTCCGTACGCGCGGTCGAGGTCGTGCAGGGCGAGCTTGTAGCGGCCGGTGAAGAACTCGTAGGAGCCGAGGGCGTACCACGTGGTCGAGTTCTCGGGCTGGAGGTCGACCGCCTGACGGTAGCGGCGCAGCGCCGCCGTCTCGTCGGCCCGCGCGGCCTCTGCGTCGCCGAGCGCGAGCAGGGGATCGATCGCGAGCGGATCCAGCTCGTGCGCGGCGCGGCCGTCCGAGAGGGCCGCTGCTGTCTTCCCGGCGGAGAGATCCGAGTAGATCGAGTCGACCAGCCTTGCGGAGGAGTACGGGGCGACGAGCGAGTAGAGCACGCCGACCCCGACGATCGCGACTGCGCCCGCGACCGGTCGAGTGATCCGCGCGCGCCGTCGGGAGCCTATGCCGACGAGCGCGCCGAGCACGAAGAACGCAGGCGCGGTGACGGCGACGAACTCCCAGTCGATGTCGACGAGCGCGTGCAGGACGTAGGCGGCGAGGCCGAGCGCGAGCGCCGCCGCGGCCGCGTGCTCCGGCCCCTGCGCGCGGCAAACACCAGCGATCGCCGCCGCCGCCCCGGTCCCGGCGAACGCGAGCAGGAGCATGAACCCGACGATCCCGGTCTCGGACAGGAACTGGAGCGCGAGGTTGTGAGGCTCGGTGGTCGTGATCGAGCCCTCGCGGATGTCGCGGCGGGCGATCTCGAACGTCGCCGCGCCTTTGCCGCCGGCCGGCGCGTCCTTCCACAGCGACCAGGCCTCCTGCCACCAGCGCCAGCGGTTGCTCGAGCTCAGCTCGGCCAGGCGCGTCGGGCTCTGCGAGACCTGCTTGCCGCCGGTACCCCGGAACTCGTCGAGGATCTGGCCGCCGCGCAGCGCAAGCACAACCGCGAGCGCGACGAGCGTGACGACCCCGGTGAGCACTCCGAGGCGCCGCGTCCAGATCGTCCGCTCGCGCTCCGTGGGCAGGCGACCTGCGAGCCAGTACGCCGTGCCCATGACGACCGCGGCCCCGAGCGAGATCAGCACCCCGAACCAGGCGCCGTCGTCGACGCGATCGGCGTAGGCCTGGAGGTCGTCCGTGAGCGCCGGCCGCGAGAACGCCCACAGCGCGACGAGCGCCGCGACCGGCGTCGCGATCGCGAGGGCGGCGAGCGACTCGAGTCGAGAGCGCCCGACCCAGACCGAGCCGGCCGCGGCGAGCGCGGCAACGGCGATCCCGGCCCGCGAGTAGGTGAGCACGACCGTGAGCTCGGCGAGGTAGAGGACGAGGACGCCGGCCGCCCGCAGCGTCCGGGCGTGTTCGCGCGCGGAGGCGAGCCAGAGTCCGAGCGGGACGGCGGTCGCGGCTGCAAGCGCCAGCGAGTTCCAGTAGCCGATCGGGTCGCGCAGGCGCGCGATGCGGGCGCCGTCCGGGAAGAGCGACGGGATCACCTTGCCGGCGAGCGCCCAGAGCAGCACGAGGCCGAGCAGAAGCGCGAGCCCGGAGGCGATCGTCCGGGCCGGTTGCGGCACCTGGGTTGCGAGCAACCCGAGCAGCGCGAAGGCGAGGTAGACGAGGATCCGATCGAAGGCCGCCCAGGAGAGGTCGGACGCGATCGACCACGCCATCGTCAGCCCGACCCAGCCCGCGAGCGCCGCGAGCAGCACGAGACATGCCAGCCCGACCCTCCCCGGAACCGGCACAGCGCGCTCGACCAGCACGACGACGGCGATCACGGCCAAGGCGCCGATCCAGAAGAGCCGCCGATCCGAGGTGCCCCCGCCGAAGAAGAGAGCGACGAAGAGGAGCGCGCCCGAGACGGCAAGGGTCGCCGGCCCGGCGAGCTTCGCGGCCTGCATCGACGGCCGACGCTAGCACAGGCCCCCGAAGGCGCCTTTCCTTACAGACGCTTAACCGGGGGCTCACCGCCGATTCACGTCCAGGCTCGACACTCCCTTCGAGCCCTACCGCCCGAGGGCACAGGTACAGTGCAGCGAACGCGAACCGCCGGCCGCCGCCTCGATACGTGCGGTCTCCGATTTTCGTGACCCATCCGCCCAGGAACATCGTCGTCTCGCTGCTGCTGGCGGCGCTCGGCCTCACGCTCGGGCTCGCCGTCGCCGCGGCGCCTGCATCGGCGAAGAGCAAGCCGCCCTGCTGGAAGACGCTGATCAACGACTGGTACGACGGGCGCATCGACGGCACCTACCCGATCCACTGCTACCGCGAGGCGCTCCAGCACCTGCCGACCGACGTCGAGACGTATTCGAGCGCGCGCGAGGACATCAAGCAGGCGCTCCAGCAGCGGATCACTCAGGGCACGAAAGGCGGGGGCACGACCACGACAGGGGGATCGAGCGGCTCCGGACAGGGCGGCGGGACGAGCGGCGGCGGGACCAGCGGCGGCGGCCAGAGCGGCGGCGGCCAGAGCGGCGGCGGCACGTCCGGAGGAGGCGACGGCGGCCAGTCGGCAAGCGGCGGCCCCGTCGGCGATGTGTTCAACGCCACCAAACCGAAGAGCGCGGACTCCGTGCCGGTGCCCCTGATCGTCCTCGGCGCGGTCGCGTTCGCGTTGATGGCACTCGGCGCCGCCGGATTCCTGTCCCGCCGGATGCGCACGCGCAGGGTTCAGCTCGCCTCCGCCGCAGCGACGCCCCCGGCCTCCGCCAAGCCGCCGCAGCGGCCCAGCTAGCGCTCCAAATCTCCCTGCATACCGGCGGAAAGGCGTTCCGTCCGGTAGTCGCTCTACCCTCCTTGGTCCCTCTCCGGGGGGCCCTGGCGGAAAAGAGGGCACAGCTATTCTTGGGAGGAGCAAATGTCTGCTTTTGAGAGGGGGTCTGCTTTTGAGAGGGGATCTGCTTTTGAGAGGGAAGGGGAGCCTGCTTTGAGAGAGGCGTCTACGAAGGCGTCAGCGGTCACTGGTAGCGCCGCACCGGTAAGCGACAACGCCGCCGAGATCGTCAACACCGTCGTCGAGGACGACGCGAGCGTCGACGTCGAGCGCTACCTCACCATCCCGGATCGCGATCCGTTCGAGGAGGTCGAGTGGGAGCTACGAGATGCCTTCATTCCGGGCAAGGACAAGCCCGCGTTCGACCAGAAGGGCGTCGAGTTCCCGAAGTTCTGGTCGCAGACCGCGACGAACATCGTTGCCCAGAAGTACTTCCGCGGCCGCCTCGGCTCCCCGCAGCGCGAGTCGAGCGTGAGGCAGATGATCGGCCGGGTCGTCGACACGATCAAAGGGTGGGGCAGCGCCGGCGGGTACTTCGCAACCGACGAGGAGGCCGAGACCTTCGAGGCCGAGCTGAAGGCGATCCTCGTCAACCAGTACGCCTCCTTCAACTCCCCGGTGTGGTTCAACGTCGGGTTCGAGGAGCGCCCGCAGTGCTCGGCGTGCTTCATCCTGTCGGTCGACGACTCGATGGAGTCGATCCTCGACTGGATCCGCCGTGAGGGAATCATCTTCCGCGGCGGCTCCGGCTCCGGCGTCAACCTCTCCCGCCTCCGCTCCTCGAAGGAGCAGCTCTCCAAGGGCGGCTACGCCTCCGGCCCGGTCTCGTTCATGCGCGGCGCCGACGCCTCCGCCGGCACGATCAAATCGGGCGGCAAGACGCGGCGCGCGGCGAAGATGGTCGTCCTCGACGTCGACCATCCCGACATCGAGGAGTTCGTCTGGTGCAAGGCCAAGGAGGAGGAGAAGGCGCGCGTCCTCGAGGCCGCCGGCTACGACATGTCGCTCGACTCGCCGGACTGGGCCTCGATCCAGTACCAGAACGCGAACAACTCGGTCCGCGTCACCGACGCGTTCATGCAGGCGGCGACCGCGGGCGAGGAGTGGAATCTGACCGCAAGGACTGACGGCACGGTCGTCGACACCGTCGATGCGCGCGGTCTGCTTCGCCAGATCGCCGAGGCGGCCTGGCGCTGCGCCGACCCGGGCGTGCAGTACGACACGACGATCAACTCGTGGCACACGTGCCCGAACTCGGGGCGAATCAATGCGTCGAACCCATGCTCGGAGTACATGCACCTCGACGACTCGGCCTGCAACCTCGCGTCGTTGAATCTGATGAAGTTCCGCCGCGAGGACGGCGAGCTCGACGTCGAAGCCTTCCAGCACGCGGTCGACGTCGTCTTCCTTGCTCAGGAGATCGTCATCGGCTATTCGTCCTATCCGACGCCAGAGATCGAGCGGAACGCCAAGGCCTACCGCGAGCTCGGGCTCGGCTACGCGAACCTCGGCGCGCTGCTGATGGCGCGCGGACTGCCCTACGACTCCGAAGAGGGTCGCGCCTACGCTGCCGCGATCACGGCGCTGATGACGGGGCGCGCGTACCGTAAATCGGCGCAGATCGCCGGCCGGATGGGCTCGTTCGCCGGGTACCAGCCGAACACGGCGGCGATGGTCGGGGTGATCGCCAAGCACCGCGCTGCGGTCGGCAACATCCAGCATTCCGAGTCGGTACCGGCCGACCTGCTCTCGGCGGCCCGCCAGGCCTGGGACGACGCGCTCGACCTCGGCGAGGTCAGCGGCTTCCGCAACTCGCAGGCGACCGTGCTCGCGCCCACCGGGACGATCAGTTTCATGATGGATTGCGATACGACCGGCGTCGAGCCCGATTTCTCGCTCGTCAAGTCGAAGAAGCTCGTCGGCGGCGGCGAGATCACGATCGTGAACAAGACGGTGCCGATGGCGCTCGACCAGCTCGGCTACGCGCCGAGCGAGGTCGAGGAGATCGTCGCTTACATCGACGAGCGGAATACGATCGTCGGCGCGCCGTACGTGAAGGCGGAGCACTATCCGGTGTTCGACTGCGCGATCGGTGATCGCGCAATCCACTACTCCGGGCACGTGAAGATGATGGGCGCGGTCCAGCCGTTCATCTCCGGCGCGATCTCGAAGACGGTCAACATGCCGGAGGAGGTCGCAGTCGACGACGTCGCGCAGCTGATCGCCGATGCGTGGCGCCTCGGCGTGAAGGCGATCGCGATCTACCGCGACAACTGCAAGGTCGCGCAGCCGCTCTCCGGGCAACGTTCTTCCAGGGGGGCCGAGTCGGCGCAGCTCCCGGCCGTGCCGCCGACGCCGCTGACGCAGCGGCGAAGGCTGCCGGAGGACCGCACCGAGATCGGCCGCAAGTTCCGCGTCGGCGACTACGAGGGCTACATCCACGTCGGCCTGTACGAGGACGGCACCCCCGGCGACATCTTCGTCGATATCGCCAAGGACGGGACGACGATGGCCG
This sequence comes from Actinomycetota bacterium, assembly GCA_046727515.1. Lineage (GTDB taxonomy): Bacteria > Actinomycetota > Thermoleophilia > Gaiellales > Gaiellaceae > DATBLE01. Next base: position 9,409 of record JBKPCT010000197.1, read on the forward strand.
GCCTGATGAACTCGCTGATGATCGCCGTCTCGATGGGCCTTCAGTACGGCGTCCCGCCCGAGGTCTACGTCTCGAAGCTCTCGCACATGCGCTTCGAGCCGAGCGGCCTGACGAACGACGCCGACATCCGCACCGCGAAGTCGATCGTCGACTACATCTTCCGCTGGTTCGGCAAGAAGTTCCTCACGCCCGACCAGCAGGAGGAGGCCGGGATCCTCTCGCCGGAGGTCAAGGCCCGCCTGGCGGAGCGCTACTCCGGCGGCGGCGATTCGGAGCCGGCCGCGCCGGCCGAGTCATCGCCCCCGGGCCAGACCGCCCTCTTCAACTCGTGGGAGGATGCGGTGGAGTGCGCGAAGTGCGGCGGACGGATGATCCGCACGGGCTCGTGCTACACGTGCCGCGACTGCGGCACGAACACCGGCTGCTCCTAGGCCCCGGGGCGCGATCGGAGCAGCCGCCACAGCATGGTCCTGCCGCGTTGTCAAGAATTCTTGACAGCTTCCATGGCGTCAAGATATATTGACAAAGTGGACGAGCTCAGCAGGACCCGCGAGCTGCTCAACTCACACCTCGACACGCTGCTCGAGTCCGACGCGTTGGCCGCGCTCGCAGCAATTGGCGCCGTCCAGCGCGACCTGACGCAGCGCCAGCAACAGGCAGTACGCGCTGCGGCTGCCGAGCACACGTGGGCCGAGATCGGCGAGGCGCTCGGAGTTTCCAAGCAGGCGGCGCATCAGAAGTTCGCCAAGGAGTGGGCCAAGACGTTGAAGGCGGAGCTCAAGTCCGAGCACAGGGTGATGAAGTCGGCGCACCGCGAGGGCAACGCCGAGCTGGCTGAACGCGCTCGCGCCCGGCGTGACGCCCTGATCACGGAGTTCAAGACTGCCGTGAGGCAGCGACCCTAGATCGCCGACGATAGAGCTGGCTCGGCGACCGGCTCGAGCTCCGGCGCGGCCGGAAGGCGCACTCCAGCTGCCTCGCAAGTCGTGACGTTCGGCGCGGTCTTCGGCCCTCGCGCCGCGCACGCCGCGATCCTGCTAAAGGGGTACAGCGGATCCTGCCGATTACTCCTACCATGTGTCAGAACTTCATCCCCCAATCAAGGAGAGACATGAGGGGTCGCACGGTGTTTGTCACCGGTGGGGTCGCGCTCGTCGCCGCCCTCACCGTAGTCCTAGGCGCCCAGGGTGCGAACGTCAACGCGAACGCACGGGCGGTCTGCCCGGGGCCGACGTTCGCCTCCGCGCGCTGCCACGCGCAAGTCACGACCGACAGCAAGGGCAACCCGCGTGCGAGCACGTCGCCCTACGGTCTATCGCCGCAGACGATCAAGAGCGTCTACGAGTTCTCGACCTCGACGACCGCGGGGGCCGGAAGCACGATCGCGATCGTGGACGCGTACGATGACCCGACCGCGGAGAGCGACCTGAACGTGTTCAGCTCGCAGTACTCCCTGCCCCCCTGTACGACCGCGAACGGATGCTTCAAGAAGGTGAACCAGAACGGCGGAAGCAGCGTCCCGCGAAAGGACGGCGGCTGGGCGCTCGAGATCAGCCTCGACGTCCAGTGGGCGCACGCGATCGCGCCGGGCGCGAAGATCCTCCTGGTCGAGGCGTCGAGCAACAGCTTCTCCAACCTGCTGGCCGCGGAGGATTACGGGAAGACGCACGCCCAGTACGTGTCGAACAGCTGGGGGGGTTCGGAGTTCAGCAGCGAGACGAGCTACGACTCGCACTTCTCCCAGTCGGGTGTCAGCTTCTTCGTCTCGTCCGGCGACGCCGGCCTGCCGGCCGAGTACCCGTCGGTGTCGCCGAACGTGATCTCGGTCGGGGGGACGACCCTGAACCTCGACTCGAGCGGCAACTTCGTCAGCGAGACCGGCTGGTCGAGCGGCGGCGGAGGCTGCAGCGCGTACGAGGCCGCGACCTCCTCCCAGAGCGGCTTCTCCGGCTTCGGTCTGGTCGGCTGCGGCGGCAAGCGTGCGACCCCGGACGTCGCGCTCGACGCCGATCCGGCCTCGGGCGTCTCCGTCTACGACAGCACGAAGTACCAGAGCCAGACCGGCTGGTTCCGCGTCGGTGGCACGAGCGCCTCGTCACCGATGTGGGCGGCCCGGGCCGCGGCGAGCGGCACGATCGTGAACGCGGGCTACGTCTACGGCTCGAGCATCAACTACCGCGACATCACGAGCGGCAACAACGGCGCCCCATGCCTGACGGGGTTCGATCTCTGCTCGGGTCGCGGGAGCTGGCTCCGGTAGTCGTATTCTGGGAGCGGTCGGCCTTCGGTCGGCCGCTCCCGTTACCCTCACGGCGTGGAGCGGGTGCGGGTGGACAAGTGGCTCTGGGCGGCGCGGTTCTTCAAGACCCGCGGCGCGGCGACCGAGGCCGTGCTCGTCGGCCATGTCCGGGTGAACGGCGCGCGCGTGAAGCCGGCGAGTGACCTCGTGGTCGGCGACCGGCTCGAGGTCCGGCGCGGGCAGCTGCGGTTCACTGTCACGGTAACCGGGGTCGCCGACCGGCGCGGGCCCGCGAGCGTGGCGGCGGAGCTGTACGAGGAAGAACCCGAGTCGATCGCTGCACGGGAGCGGCGGCGCGACGAGCGGCGGCTCGCGCGGCCGCTCGGCGCCGACCTCTCCGCCCGGCCGACCAAGCGTGACCGGCGGCGACTCGATGCGCTTCGCCGAGGCCAGCGCGGGTGACGCTCGAGGAATGGATCGCTGGCTCGACGTCTACGGGAGCAGCTCAGGTCCGCTACCTGGTCCTCACCTTCACCGTCGACGAGAGCGCGCTCTCGTTGCCGGTCGCGTCGAGCGCGCTGACCGCGTAGCGATACCTCGTCGAGCGCGCCACCGCGGTGTCCGTGTAGCTCGTCTCGCCGACAGTCGCGATCACCACGCCGTCGCGGTAGACGTCGTAGCCGGTGACGCCTACGTCGTCCGTACTCGGAGACCAGGCGAGCTTCACGCGCCGCGGATTGCCGGCCGCCTTCGCCCTCAGGCCGGACGGCCTGGACGGCGCAGCCGTGTCGTCCGGGGTCGTCACCCCGGCGGACACGGCCTCGCTCCGGTTCCCGCCTTGATCGATCGCGACCACCGCGTACGAGTAGGTCGTCGACGGGGCGACGGCCGAGTCGGTGAACGCAGTCGAGGTCGTCGTCCCGAGCACCGTGCCGTCGCGCGAGACCTCGTACGCGACCACGCCGAGGTCGTCAGTCGCCGCCGGCCAGGTCAGCTCGACGCGCGACGGACCGCCAGCCCACACGGCGGTCAGGCTCGACGGCGCCGCCGGCGGCGAGAAGTCCGCGGCGATCGTCGCGCTCGTCTCCCCGCCGAGGTTGCCCGCGGCGTCGAGCGCGCGCACCGAGTACGTGTAGGTCGTCCCCGCGGCGATGTTCGAGTCCGCCCACTCGGTCGAGGAGACGGTCGCGACCAGGGCGCCGTCCCGGTACACGCGGTAGGAGACGGGGCCGGTGTCGTCGGTCGACGCGCCCCAGCTCAGGTCGATCGAGAGGGGTGAGGCGACCGGCGCCGCGCTCAGGGTCGAGGGGGCGGTCGGCGGCATGAAGTCCGGGCTCGGCCGTCCGCCCTTGAGCGCGTCGCAGTCCACCCCACCCCCGTTCACCGCTGCGATCGCCGCACCGAACGCCGACAGCGAGTCCTTCGGCGTCAGGTCGGTCCAGTACGCCCCCGACTGCCACCCCGACAACCGAGGCTCGTCGGCGAGCAGGAAATTGAAGAACGCGCCGACCCCGGGCTGGCAATACGCGAGCCGGATCGCGTCCAGCACCTGCGTCGCCTGGTCAGGCGCCGCACTCGTTTCCGAGGGCGCCGGCGAGTCGGGCTCGCCGCCCGCGAAGTCCGGCACAGCGGGCGCGTTCTCCGTCCCCGAGTACAGCGCCTCCTTCCCGGGGTCGAGCGTCGTCTGGAAGCCGACCTCGAGGTACCAGATCGCTCCCGGCACCGGTTGCGCCGTCCCGTTGAACGCGAGCCAGAGGTTGTAGGCGAGCTTGTTCCAGTCGCCTTCGCCAATCGTCTTCGACTGGATGTGCTTGCGCCACGGACGCTCGGTCGCCGCGCCGGCGTACGGGTGGAAGCCGACCGTGTCGAGCAGCCGCTTCGTCCGCCCACTCGCCCGGTAGGCGTCGCCGACCCCGCGGATGAACGCCCCCGGCGAGGTCGAGACGGCGTCGTCGTTTCCCGTCGACGAGAGCGCGAACCCGATCACGTTCACGCCCGAGTACGCCCTGTGCAGAACGTCGAAGCAGCGCGCGAGCAGGGCCTCGTACAGCGCCGGCGCGTTCGTCTGCGGGTTCCAGAAGAGCCGCTTGTTCGGCTCGTTCCAGATCACGACGTCGCGGATCGACGGGTAGCGCGAGAGGACGTTGCGGACATACGTGCAGTACGTGTCGCGCGCAGCCGAGTCGAGCGGTGCTTTGAGCCCGGCGGTCGCGTAGACGGCGAGGACGAGCTTCAGCCCCGAGGCTGCCCGCGTTGCCCGGTCGAGATCGCCGAGCTCCACGCTGTCGGGCTGGGTCTGGCCGGGCTCCCACATCAGCGTGATCCGGAAGGCCTTCGTGCCAAGGTCACTCGCGGGCCCCACGGCAGCCGCCCCCTCCTTCTTGACCAGGTCGTCCGTGAAGCCCACGAAGAAGGGCGCGCTGGTATCGGCTGTGGCGGCCGAAAGGGAAATCAGCAACGCCGCGGCAGCAGCGGCGATCGCGAACGCTCGAGCCAAACGACCCTCTCCCTCGGACGGGTTCCGGCAGAGTACCGCTGATCGGGTGCGGCGGCGGCGCCCCCCAGAGCCCTCAGGCAGGCAACCCCGAGGCGTCCGAAGGCCCGCGCACGCGCCGGCGGTAGACCGCGGCTCCCATCGCCGCCACTGCCGCAGCCGCTACCGCCGCCGCCAGCGCAGCGACAAGGCCGACCGGGAACCCCGACTCGCGCCCGGGAACGGAGAGCGCGTACGTCCGCGTGTCGATCGCGAATCGCCGTCCGCCGGCGGCGATCAGCAGATTCCCGCCGTCGAGGCGAAGCTGCGCGCCGCCGAGCGGATCCTGGTTTCCGTGCCAGGGGAGACCGATGCAGACTGCTCGTCGGTCGACCGCGTCGAGCGCGTGCACGAACGGGTAGCCGTCGTCCTGGCGGTAGAGCGTGTAGACCCAGCGCCCGTCGGCGCTCTCCGCCCGCTTGAGCGGGTAGCCGCGCATGACCCAGCCCTGCTGCCGTTTGTCGGCGATCACCTGCGGCAGCAGGCGGTCCGCGCGGAGGTCGTAGGCGCGGACGCGGTAGCGCGTCGTGTCCTCGCCGCGGACGTGCTCGACGAGATAGAGGGTCTTTCCGTCGGGAGAGAGCGCGTCGAACGCGAAGTCGCCCTCCAGGGAGACTCGGCCGCGCGTGCGCAGCGTCTCGGTGTCGACGAGCTGAAAGCCGGAGCTCCCGCGCAGCGCGCCGTTGTCGGGCGGCCCCCAGTCCGCGAGCACGAGAGTGCCACCGTTGCGCGTCAAGCCGCCGGCAGTTCCATCGAACGCGACCGCCGGCACTCCCCACTCCCCGCCGAGTGCCCGCCACTTGACCACGCGCCCGGTCGCCCGCTCGATCGACTCGAGCATCGTCAGACCGGGGCCGACGAGAGTGACGAAGCGGAGCGGCTGTCCCGGCCCCGTGACGCCGGCAGAGCCCTGCACGAGCCCGGGCGAGGTGCCGGAGGCGTGCGCGGCGGCGGCGGAGAGGGCGAGGGCGGACAGCGCGAGAGCAACGACGAAGCGGGCCATGCTTCCTCCTTCGAGCGGACGCTCTCTCTACACCGCCCGGCGACGAATGGTTCCCGGGGCCGGCTGCCGGTCGTTGTCGCGCACGACTTGGGTCGCGTCCCGCTCGCGCCGAGCCCGTCGACCTCGGCCTGGCGGTCTGAGCACGACGGTGCCATCCTAGAATCGCCCCATGGCCGGTGGTTCCGCGAGTACCTCTCCCGCTGCACCCGCGCACGAGCGGATGAGCTGGGACGAGCTCGGCTTCGCGGCGCGCGAGCTCGCCGGGCAGATCGTCGCCGACGGCTACCGCCCCGACCTGATCCTCGGCATCGCGCGCGGCGGCCTGCTCGTCGCCGGTGCCCTCTCCTACGCGCTCGACATCAAGAACACCTTCACGATGAACGTCGAGTTCTACACCGGGATCGACGAGCGGCTGCCCGTGCCGATGCTGCTGCCGCCCGTCCCGCCGCTCGTCAATCTCGACGACGCGCGAATGCTGATCGCCGACGACGTCGCCGATACCGGCCAGACGCTCGCGCTCGTGAAGGGCTTCTGCGCGAGACAGGTCGGCGAGGTTCGCGTCGCGGTGCTCTACGTGAAGCCGCGCTCGATCGTGGACTGCGAGTACGTCTGGCGGCGCACGGAGCTCTGGGTCGACTTCCCCTGGAGCTCGGAGCCTCCGGTCACCGGCTGAGTAGCCCGAGCACCTCGCCGGGCTCGGCGTGCCGGCCGACCCGCTGCTTCGAGAAGACGAGCTGCCCGTCCGCGATCACGTCGAACTGGCTCTGCTCGCCCTCGGACGCGCTGGCGTCGAACCCGTTCGCGTTCAGCTCGGCCGCGAGACTCGCGGCCCGCTTGTCGTAGCCGCTTCAGACGGGGCAGTAGTAGATCTCGACCTTCACGAGACCGACTCTAGACATTCGGGGCCGAGCCCGGCTGCCGAGGCGTAACCGCAGAGCCCGAGCGTGAGGTCGAACTCGGCGCGGAAGTTGCGGATCACCTCCCGCACGCCCTGCTCGCCCGCGAGCGCAAGACCGTAGACGTAGGGCCGTCCGATCAGCACCGCGGTTGCGCCGAGCGCCAGCGCCTTGAGCGCATCGGCGCCGCCGCGCACGCCGCTGTCGAGCAGGATCGGGACCCGATCCTGCACCTCCCCGGCGATCGCGGGCAGCGCGTCGAGGCTCGCGATCGCGCCGTCGACCTGCCGGCCGCCGTGGTTCGAGACGACGATGCCGTCGACGCCGTGCTCGAGCGC
>JBKPCT010000198.1:0-13596 GCA_046727515.1 Actinomycetota bacterium
CTGCTCACATCCGTGAATTCGAGCGGATGCTCGCCGACGAGGGAACGACACTGGTCAAGGTGTTCCTCAACGTCTCCCGCGAGCAGCAAGGGAGGCGGCTCCAGGCGCGGCTCGAGAACCCCGAGAAGGCGTGGAAGCTCCGATCCGAGGACCTCGAGAATCGCGCCCGCTTCGACGACTACATCGCCGCCTACGACGAGGTGCTGACCGAGACCTCGACCGACTGGGCGCCGTGGTACGTCGTTCCGGCCGACCGAAAGTGGGTCCGCAATCTTGCAGTCGCGGAGCTGCTCGTCGCTTCCCTACGCGTCATCGACCCGCAGCTACCGGCGCCCGACCCGGAGCTACACGGGTAGGCCCGGGCCTTCGCCGCTAGTCGCTGCGGCTCCCGATCTGATGGAGTGAAGCGGGTTTCGCCGCACTGGCGTCGCCGTGCGTTTGCCCCTGTTCGCCGGCGCTGCTTTCCGCGGAGCTTTCCAGGACCTTTCCAGGACCGGCGCTGAGCACGTCCCCAAACGCTTGCTCCTGCAGCGCGCGGAAGCGTTCCTCGTGCTCGAGGCGGTGGAAGATGTGCGCGTAGGTCGAGAGCGTGATCGCGGGGGAGGAGTGTCCGAGGATGCGTGCGACGTACGACGGGCTCGCCCCGTCCGTGATCATCATCGAAGCTGCGACGTGTCGCAGGTCGTGCCAGCGCAGATGCGGCAGCCCGGCCTTCGTGGTTGCGACGTCGAGTCCGCGGCGGGCGAGGTTCCGGCGCGCGAGCGGCGTCCCCGCCGAGCTCGCGAACACGAAGTCCTTCTCGTTCGAGTACGGGCTCGCGAGGCGGTGCTCGGCCAGCATCCTGGCGAGGCTCGGCGGCATCGGCACCTGGCGTCGCGCGGCGTTCGTCTTCGGCTCGACCAGCCCGCCGCGGCGGGAGAACTGGTGGCGGACGGAGAGCACGCCGGCCGTGTCCACGTCGCACCAGCGCAGCCCGAGCGCCTTGCCCTGCCGGAGCCCGAGCAGGACCGAGACGGCGACGAGCGCCTTGTACCGCTCCGGCGCCGAGGCGATCAGGCTCCCGACCGCGTCGCGGTCGAGGGGCGGGAACTCGGCCCGCGTGACCCTTGGCCGCTCGTTGCGCTCGAGCTGCGCGACGGGGTTGGCGGCGATCGCACCGCGCCGCGCGGCGGTGCCGAGCACCCGGCCGAGCACGACGAGGACGCCGCGCTGCGTCCACAGCGCCAGGCCCTTGCGGCGCAGGTCGGCGAGCAGGTCGGCGACGTCGTCGACGTCGATCGACGCGAGCTTCCGCCGGCCAAGCTTCGGCAGCACGTACAGCCGCAGCCGCTGGCGGTAAATGCGCACCGTCCCCGGCCGGACGTTGCCCCTCCTGCGACGCCGGCTTCCCTCGCGGCGCGCATTGCGGCCTCGAGCTCACGTCGGGCAAGTTGGCCCTTGCGAGCGGCGCGCTCGGCGCGCATGAGCTCGGCATATCGCTTGTTCGATTCCACGTCTACTCAGTCGACGCGGTTGGGCGGACCCGCAAGAGCCGACGCGCGAATTAGCGCAAACGGACTAGAACGCGAGTAGCTCGGCCGGCTTGCGCCCCGGCACCGCACATCGGCGAGAAGAGGATCGCGGTGCCTCCCCTCGACTTCTCGGGGGATTCAGGGATAAAGACACATCAATAGTCAGCGAGTAGATGAACGGCGTTGCATTCGGTGCCTTCCGGCCTGCTCCCCCAGGTAGCCGAAGGCAGGGACATGACGGTCCCAACCGAACGGGTCGCGCTCGCCCCGAGGAAAGCTCCGGCGAGACCCGCACGCAGACTAGCCTCGGGCTCGCACGCACCAAGAGCAACGACGGCGTCACGGGCGACCCGCCGATCATCCCCCGTTTTCATTTGCCCGCGCGAGCCCGACGACGGCATGGTGACTTGCTCTTCCAGCGCCGCCGGAGCCGCGGGCCCGCAGGAGAGGTGCCGGGGTCGTGCGCGCGGCGCGAGTTGAGGCGCTACCGCCGAGGTCTACAATCGTCGCGTGCGCCCGCGGCACGTCGCAGCGACCCTGACCGCGCTCGTACTCGGGCTTGCGCTCACCCTTCGAGCCGCGCGCGCTCCTGCCACGGACACTCCTAGCGGGGGGACGCTTCGTGTCGCGGCGGCGCTCGATGTCGACTCGCTCGACCCGGCACTCGCGGCCAACAGCCTGGCGTGGGCGCTCGAGTACGGAACGTGCTCAACGCTGATGAGCTTTGCGGATGCGTCTGCGCCTAAGGGCGACACTGTTGTCCCTGATGCCGCAGCGGGTCTTCCGGCGATCTCGCGCGACGGCCGAATCTACGCGTTCACCGTCCGCAGCGGCCTGCGCTTCAGCGACGGCTCGCAACTCACGGCTGCCAACTTCGCGCGGGCGCTTGGGCGGGTCTTGAGCCCAGCAATGCGATCCCCAGGGGCCGACTTTTTCTCTGACGTGGCAAGCGTGTCGGCACACGGCCTCCGGCTCCGCATTCAGCTCAGGAGGCCGAGTGGAAACCTGCTCATTCGACTCGCCCTTCCATTCGCCTGCCCGGTCCCGCTCGGCTTTCCGGTCGACCCGGCCGGCGTGCCGCTCATGGTGGGCTCCGGGCCGTATTACGTCGTCCGCCACGATCCGGGCAGCCTTCTCGTCGTCGCGCGCAACCGCTACTACCGAGGCTCCCGGCCGCACCGTATCGACGGCGTCGTGATGACCGTGAATGGGAACGTCGACGAGGACATCCGTGCCGTCGACACGGGGCAGGCGGACTCTCTCGGCGCCGAGCTCCCGTTCGATGCGCGCGACAGCCTCGCGCGGCGTTACGGCGTCAACAGAAGCCGCCTCTTCCGGATCAGCGGCACTGTCGTCTACTTCCTCGCGCTGAACACCTCGAGGCGCTTGTTCAGCGACAACGTCGCGCTCAGGAAGGCCGTGAACGTCGCCCTCGATCGGACCGAGATCGTCAAAGCGGGCCCGGGCTGGCCGCTGTCGCACGAACCGACTGACCAGATCATCCCGCGCTCGATGCCGGGGTGGGTCGATCGCCGCATGTATCCCCTCGCCGGCGCGAACCTCACGCTCGCGCGGAGCCTCGCGGCGGGGAACCTTCGCGGAGGGAAGGCCATCCTCTACACCTCCCAGCTTCCGTTCCTCGTGGACCAGGCAAACCTGATCGCGCATCAGCTAAGCCAGATCGGGCTCGAAGTGAAAGTGACGCCCTTCGCGCCTGCGACCCTCGACGCCGTGGCGGGTACGCGGGGCGCGCCGTACGACATGCTCCTGGCGAGATACTCCCCGCTCTACCCCGATCCGGCCGAAGTGATCGTCACGCTGCTGGCCGGAGAGAATGCCCGCAAGCCGACGGGCAACACGAACTTCGCGTACTTCGACAACCCCATGTACAACCGGCGGATAGCAGCGGCCGACCGGCTCAGCGGTGCGGCACGCCTGCGAGCGTTCTCGGAGCTCGACGCAGACATCATGCGCAACGCCGCTCCATGGGCTCCGCTCTACGAGGGGTCGTCCTGGTTTTTCATCTCGAAGCGCGTCGGCTGTTACAAGCCACAGCTTGAATTCCCCAACTGGGCGGCTGTTTGCCTGACGTAGACGCTACTCGACTGCGACCCAGACGCCATCTGCATCGGCGGCCAGCGCCGAGGGGTGGGCTCCGAGCCGGATCGTCTGGCGCACCCGATTATCCGTTGGCTGGATACGGCGAATCGCCCCGTCGCCCCGGCTCGCGACCCAGATCGAGCCAGCGGCCGACGCAACCGCGACGGCATCGCTCACCGTAATCGTCGTCTCGACAACGCGGGCGTGCACGTCCACGCGCCGGACCGCCCACACCACTCCCTGGTCCCGGCCTCCGCTCACCACCCAGAGGCTCCCGTCACCGAAGGCGAGGCTGCGGGCGGAACCGACGACGGCGCCGGGCTCAGCGATACCGGTGCTGGCCTCGATAGGGAACACGTCGTCGTATCCGGCGATCCACGCTGCACCCTCGCGGTAGGCGATCGCACCCCCCACACCGTCGGCGGGAACGATCACCCGGGCACGTAGAGGCTCCGCCGGGTCGATCCGTACCACGGTCGTTAGGGGCACGGTGACCCAGAGAAAGCCCCCGCCGGACGTGATCCTCCCAGACGCCATCCGCCTCTCGACTAGCATTGGTGCGACACCGCGGACCGGAGCCATGAGCCGCGCGATCCTCGCGCCCAGCTCGACCGGGACGCTGACGCTGAATCGAGGGTCGATCTGAATGAGCCGGCCCTCGAGCGTCCAGACCCAAACATCGCCCTGATGGGCGGTGAGACCCGTTGGATGGCCTCCGACCGCGATCGTAATAGGCTCCCCGCTCGCTCGATCGATTCGGGTCACCGTCTCGTCCTGATAGTTGGCGACCCATACCGAGCTATCGAGCACGGCGATGGAGTGCGGCCCGCGGCCGACAGGGAAGGCCTTCGTCATCCGGCCCGACCTGGCGTCGACGAAACCGACCGAGTTCGGGACGACCGATATCGAGCCAGCTTGATCAGGGCGGAGGATGAAGGCGAGGCCGATCGCGGCCGCCAACAGCAGCAGCGCAGCGAAGGCCAGCACGGGTCTTCGGCGCAACCACGCTGGTGCAAACGCTCTCCCGTCCGTTCCATCCGCGGCGTGATCAGGCGGAGCCGGCTCGACGCGAGCCGCCAGCTCGAGAGACGCGTCGTGGTTCAGGATCGCCTTCTCCAGGTCTTGCAGCTCCCGACTCGGCTCCAGTCCGAGCTCGTCGACAAGCGTGCGGCGAGCGTCCTTGTAGGCGGCAAGCGCGTCTGCCTGCCGCCCAGAGCGATAGAGGGCGAGCATCAGCTGGCCGCGAAGCCGCTCCCGCAATGGGTACTGCCTGACCAGCGTCTCCAGCTCGGGCACGAGCTGCTCGTGCTGGCCGAGCGCGAGCTCGCAGTCGATCCGGCCGATCAGTGCGTCGAGGCGCTCTTGCTCCAGCCGTTCGACCTCGTTGCGGGCGAACGACTCGAACGCGACGCCAGCCAGCGGCGGGCCCCGCCAGAGCGCCAGTGCCTGCCGGTAGAGGACGTCCGCGCGCTCCTGCTGCTCGTCGTCGGCGGCCAGGAGGCGGGCTTCGGCGGCGAGGTGGCGGAAGCGGCTGGCGTCGACCGCCTCCTCCTCAACCTGTAACAGGTAGCCGGGCGGGCAGGTCACGATTGCCTCGGCGCCCAGCGCCCGCCGCAGCTGCGAGACGTACGTCTGGACGACCTTGCCTGCAGTGGCCGGCGCCCGTTCCCCCCAGAGCTCGTCGATCACGCGCTCGCTCGAGACGACCTCCTTCGGATGGAGCAGGAGCAACCCCAGGAGCGCTCGCTGCTTCGGTGCGTCCAGCGGCACGGAGCGGGACCCGTCCGCCACCTCGAGCGGCCCGAGGATGCGGAACTCCATTCGCCCGTTGTAGCGCTTTGCATTCGCCATTGCCAGGAACGGCGGCGGCGGCTTGGCGCCTACACCGGGGCTCGACCGTTTCTGGGGGGTCGCTCTACCGGCGTAGCCCAGGCTGATTCGCGTGAGCGGCACGAAAGGAGGAGGAGCGATGAGCAGGAAGATCGTGGGATTCGCGATGGCGCTTGTTCTGTTGGGGGTGTTCAACATTTCCCGGGGCGACAGCGTCGACAACCCGGCGGAAGCTGCGGAAGCGTGCCCTCAACACGAATCTCCGTGCTTCCCGATGATCCCGACGATCGCCTTCACCAGCACTCGGCACGATCCGACCATCCCCCAGGGTGAGGCTCTGGAGATCTACCTGATGGACGCCGACGGCACGAACGTGCGCCGCCTGACGGAGAACACGGACGGCGAGGCGTTCCCGGCCCTCTCGCCCGACGGCAAGGGCAAGGTCGTATTCGACAGCAATCGGGCGCGCCTGCCAACCGAGCCCCTCAACACCTCGGATCTCTTCATCATGAACCAGTTCGGCGGAGACCAGACGTACCTGACCCGCGGCAGTGGCGCTTCCTGGTCGCCCGATAGCAAAGCCATCGCGTACCAACGCTCGGCCTCGGGCACCGGGTTGCCGACCAGGTCCGAGCCCGGTGCTCCAACGAGCGACAGCGACATCTTCGTGATCGACAATCTGGGCGACTTTCAGGACGGCCTGATCGAGCCGAGGAACCTGACGAACTCGTCGGACACGATCGACGAAGACGCCGACTGGTGGCCGCTGGGGGACAAGATCGCTTACACGAGCAAGATCGCGACCGACAATCCCTCCAACGCGCCGACCGCGGAGATCTACGTCAGGAACGCCGACGGTTCGGGAATGCCGACGCGAATCACCTACAACACCGAGGAAGAGCGGGCTCCGGCCTGGTCGCCCGACGGGACGAAGCTCGTGTACATGTGCAGGCACGGCGGGACTGACTTCGAGCTCTGCGTGATCAACGCGGACGGCACCGGCCTCATGCAGCTGACGGACAATTCCGTCCCGGACTTGACGCCCAGCTGGTCGCCGGATGGCACGCAGATCGTCTTCCACTCGAACCAGAACCCCAACATCGAGCTCTTCCGAATCAACGCCGACGGGACGGATCGCGTACAGCTGACCGATACGCCGGGAATCAACTTGTTCGCGAAGTACGGCGTGATCCAGGACGTGGGCTGGGGAAACAGCTGACGCCAACCGAAACGTGAGTACGTGCGGGGGCCGGTCGGTGCCGGCCCCCGCCGTTTAGCCCGTAGGCGGAATCGGTGCGGCGCGCAGGGCCTCGTCCGCAGTCGCGGCCAGGGGGCGGAGCAGTCGGTCCCTCTGGCGCGCCCGACACCTTTGCCAACGGCCCGAGTGGCGCTATACCCGGGCTCGACCATCGCTGGGGCGCCGCTCGACCGCCCCGGCGCATGCTCATCCTCATGACCGGCCCGCAAGACGACAAGGCTCGAGTCGGCTGGAGCTACAGCGGGGAAGTGTGGACGGGCCACGACGGCCGCGCCGTCGTCGCGCTGCCACCTTTCGTGCGCACGCACCGAGCCGGTTTCGACTACCAGCTGACGCCGGTCGACTCGGCGTGCTCCGCGTGGATGGCCGAGGAGATCGTCAACGGCCGCTTCACGATCGCCACGAGCGAGCCCCACGTGAAGGTCGCCTGGCGGGTTACAGCGCTCAGGAGCGGGGCTGATCCGACCGAACATCGACACGAGCAGAAGGAGCTCGAACAATGAGGCTCTGTGTGTTGCTGGTGATCGCGGTTTCCGCGGCTTGCGCCTTGGCGTTCGGCACGCCTGGAGCACGAGCAGCGATCCCCGAGCCCGACCCCGCCGATGTCTTGCCGACGCCGCCGCCGATCCGAGAGTTTCCGCCGGCCGGGGAGACCGCGCCGCCGGCCGATGCGATCGCCGATCCGGTCACAGCGGGCGCGACCTGCGGTGGGTGGGAGCGCCAGAGGGGCTACGCCGGCCGATGGCCGGCAAGCTCGACGTGGTGGGAATACGCATGCGTCGATTCGTATCCACCACCGTGCACCGGCATCTGCGATCTGGGGTCGTGGTGGTGGTGGTGGTGGTCCCGGACCGATTTCTTCTATTGGGATGGTTCGAGGGCTGTCCATTACGGCGCGCTCTACGGGGACGCCTACATGGACGACGTGTTCTCGGGGTGGGGTTGCCAATTCTGGTGGGACGTCCCTACCGGTCAGTGGTACATGCTCGACACCTCCGGGTGCCCCTACTCGGGTCCGGGTAACGCGGCCCCGGACGCCTACTTCATCTCTGAGTGCTACGGACTGAGTTGCTCCTTCGACGGCGGCAGCTACTCGTGGGCCAGCGATGGGATCGCCGCCTACAGCTGGGACTTCGGCGACGGGACCAAGGGAAGTGGCCCTAGGCCGGAGCACAGCTACTCCGCCAAGGGCAAGTACCGAGTGACGTTGACGGTTACCGACGGCGGCGGCCTGACCGGCGTCAACACCCAGACGATCGAGATCACCAATGTTCAGCCGACGGCGCGCTTCACCTTCGACTGCACGGGGCTCACGTGCCGCTTCGACGGCAGCGGCTCCACCGATCCCGACGGCACGATCCGGACCTACTACTGGTCCTTTGGCGACGACTACTCCGCGCACGGGAGCAGCACGGCGCAGAACACCTACGCCCTGGCGGGGACCTACACCGTCAAGCTCGAGGTTCTCGACGACCAGGGCCTGAGCTCGAGCATTGAGCAGCGGGTGACCGTCGTCGGCGTCTCGACCAACGCGCCGCCGACTGCGGCCTTCACCTACAGCTGCGCCGGATTGACCTGCCGCTTCGACGCGGGCGTTTCGAGCGACATCGACGGGACGATCGTCGACTACCTGTGGTCATTGGGCGACTACAACGTCGTGGGCACGATCGGGAACGCGCTCGAGCACACCTACCGGCAGGCGGGCACGTATCAGGTGACGCTCAAAGTGACCGACGACGACAAGGCCAACGCGACCACGGAGCCCAGGACGGTGACAGTGACCAACGTGGCTCCGACGGCGAGCTTCACCCGTCAGCCGCTCCGACCGCATGTGACTTCTCGATGTCCGCGCATCCGTGGTGAGCTTCTGATGAGGAGGGAGGAACAAAAATGAGGAAGAGAAACGTTTCAGCCATCAAACGGCGGCGCCGATCGATGCGGCACGGCGCGATCAGCGTGCTCGTCGTCACGGTCATCGTCACCGCGTCGCTGATCCTGGCCACCGCAGCGGCTCGGGCGGACGGGTCCCCGCCTCCGATCGTGTTCCCGCCGGCGGGCGAGACTTCGCCACCAGCGGAGACGATCAGCGACCCGAACCCATGGGCCTGGCCCTCACCGCTCCTGTCAGGCGCATGCAGCGGCTGGTACCAGGAAAGCAGCTACGCCGGTTTCTGGCCGACCGCCTCGACCTGGTGGGAATACAGCTGCACGTACGCCTGGCCGGTGCTGGGCACGGGCGCGACTAGCGAGGACTGGGGAGGCGAGTACGTCTGGACCGACTACTTCTACTGGGACGGATCGGAGCCCGTCTTCTACGGGGACTGGTTCTACGACGGCTACTGGGACTCAATGATCTCCGCCACCTACTGCACGTACTGGCAGGACAAGGCCGCGACCCAGTGGTATCAAGCGGTCTTCTGCTACTAGGTCGGGTGGTGAGGTTGGTGGGGGCGGCGCTACCGCCCTTCCGTAGTCGTCGCCGCTGGCCGGCCACACGGCGGCTTCCTCCCGCACCTCGTGCGTGATTGCGCGTCCCAAGCACGTCGAGGAATTTGGCCAGCCAATCGGATGGCAGTAAGACGGACCCGTCTGGCCCTGCCGAGTCGGCTAGATATATCCGAACGTCCGCGCGATCGCCTCGAACGTCGATCTGTAGCGGGGCTCGTAGCGGCTATCCGTGCGGAACGAAATCGAATAGAGCTTCCTGCGGTCGAGAAGGACGTAAGAGGAGCAGGCGGTCTTCGCTCCGCCGTAGCTCGGGTCGAGCTTCTGCACTCCCTTATCAGCCCCGCTCGACCCGCAGGGAGCCGGACAATGTGGACCGGATACACGGTCTTTCCCGCCCCTAAGCGAGTCGGCGAGCGACTCGGTGAACGGAACGAGCAGGAGTCGTCCGGCGGGCCTAACGCGCACGAACGTGTCTGTTGAGATCGGGCTCGGGGGAGCAGGCCATTGAAACGCCTCGAACGCGTTTCTCGTCAGATCCTTGCGCGTGTACGCGTCGGCGATCACGGCCGAGTACTGCGAGGCGAGCGAATAGCGCCCTTGGGAGCGGAGTTCGGCGATCCTGCGCTTGACGCCGGGGGCAGTTCGCGGGACGTCCTGCCAGTTCGAGGGTACGGCGATCCGGAAGCTGGAGCCCGGACGGGCATACGCTTTCCAGCTAGTGCCAGCCAGTGCCAGCCGGTGCACTCGCCGTAACGACGGGGTGGTGTGGGCGCGGTACCACGGCGGTGCTGTCCGTTTGGGTTTCCTGGTCGGCACCCGGGAGGGCGACCGCCTCGATTTCCGCTACAGCCAGTTGAACAAAAGCGGCGAGACCGCGAACGGCCACTGCTCCACAACAGTCTCGGTCCTGCCGGATGGACGACTGCGGCTCTCAGAGGATTGGGTCTGGGAGTCGACGCCGGGTGCGGAGATGAGCATGGTGGAGGAGGCCCCCTGAACGTGCTGCTCAGCCCGTAGGCATTTCGCCGCCGGTGTGCACGAACACCTTGTTGACGATCCTCCAGACGCCGTCGATCTTGGCCAGCGTGAAGTAGTCGACGAAGGACAGGTTCCCCCAGCAGCCCGACTCCTCGACAGTCGCAACCGCCGCATCTCCGGTCTGCTCGACTCCAACGATGCGGCCGCTGTAGCAGCCGTCGCTGTCGAGCGGGTTGGCCGTCAGCTCTTGGATCATGGTCGTAAAGGGCGCGTCGAAGCGCTGACCCGCGACACTGCCGAACATCCAACCCTTTTCGTGGAACGCCTCTCTGAGCCTTGCTGCATCGCCCCGCGAAGCGCCGTCGATGTAGAGCTGGACGACTGCCTCAATCGCCGTGCGCTCACCCGCGAACGTGGTCGCCACCCTGCTCTCCCTTCCGTCACCTCTGTCTCCGAAGCATAAGGGCTTTCTCCGGAGCTTCTGCGCCCGCCCCGGTACGCCAGAGGAGGCACCCCTCCCCTGTGCTGAATTAAACACATCTCTCTCCGGCTCACGGCGGGATTGCGACACCTCGAGAACGGCCGACGCCGTTGCCAAAAAAGAGACGTGACCAGCGCTCAGAACAACGCCGGAACAACGGGCGGCATCACGGCCGCGGGTTCATGACGAGCCGGTCCGGCAACCCGGCGGCAGACCGAAGGGTCTCGCCAGGGCAACACGGGAGCTGGTCGGCGAGGACGGGATGAGGCTGGCAGAGCTGTGGCGGCCGACCGCGAGCGACCCGATGCGGTTGCGCAGCAGGCGCCAGGCGTTAACTCAGTGAGATCCTCGTGAGCCATTCGGCGACGGCCGCTTGCAAGGCCGCCAAGTCGGCCTTGAGGCTGTGGTCGCCGGCGATCTGCACGACCTCGCGATGCCGGCAAGCAGGCGGCATCCCGAACGGATCGCGCTCTCCTTGAACGACCAGCGTCGGCAGAGCGACTGCATCAAGCTCCGCCAGCCGGCTCGGCGGGAGCTTGTCGCGACGCCGCGGCGGCTGCAGCGGAAACGCAAGGCACAGCACCGCGACTGCGCCGGTCTCCGCGGCCGTACGGCAGGCAACGCGTCCGCCGAGCGAGCGGCCTCCGACGATGAGCGGCAAGCCCGCCAGCTCTCGGGCACGTAGCTGTTCGACGACTGCCGTCCACGCCTCGTCGAGCACCGGCGCACGAGGCGGTGAACGCCGAACCGGCGACCCGGTAAGGCTGATCAACGAGCGCGACGACTAGCCGCTCAGACAGCGCCGCGTCGGTCGCGGCAGCCAAATCCGGCACAGCAACGCCGCCGCCCGCCCCATGCCCGAGGACAAGAGCTGCGCGCGGCTCCTCGACGAGACGCAATTGCACCCGCGCAGTTCCATGCGGCGTGTCCAGTTCGATCACGCCGGGGCCAGACGAAGTCACCCTGCTCCTCCCACAAGCTCAACAGACACGACACCCCAAGCCGCAAATGGTGCCCGCGAGAAGCCGCTCGTGAACACGCCCCATCGCGCCACACTCCGCGGAGAACTGGGCGACCGGGCGCCACCGGGAGCTCCGCGGCTCCGACTCCGTACTGGTGTTCGATACCCGGCAGCAACGCGGGGGCGCTGCGAGGTTGAATCCGGGTTCGCTTGTGAGGTTGCCTCGCAATGCTCGGCCCATCGAAAAACACCGGGGTAGCGTCCGGTTGTGACGGCTGCGGAGCGATGGCTGGCGGCGGTGTGGCCGGTGGTCCGGGACTGGTTGCCCGCTGCCCCAGCGCAAGTGATCGAGCTCGGCTGCGGTCCGCTCGGAGGCCTCGTGCCGATCCTCCGCTCGTGCGGCTATCAGGCTGTCGGTATCGACCCAGACGCACCCGACGACACCGCCTATCGTCGCATCGAGTTCGAGCGTGCGGAGACGTTCAGGGACCTGGACGCCGCTATTGCGTCGAGGTCGCTTCATCATGTTGGCGAGCCCGCCGAGGTGATCAACCGGGTCGCGAGCAGCCTCGCGAACGACGGGACGTTCGTCGTGATCGAGTGGGCATGGGAGCAGTTCGACGAGGCAACTGCCGCGTGGTGCTTCCAGCGCCTCGACCTTCATGCCGAAGCGGGCTGGCTGCATCGACGCCGCGATGAGTGGGCGGCCTCCGCGCAGCCCTGGCCCGCCTACCTCAGCGGCTGGGCGCGGAAGGAGCGCTTGCATGAAGCGTGGGCGCTGCTGGACCTGCTCGACGAGCACTTCCATCGCGTGCACCTCGCGCGCGGACCATGCTTCTTCCCCGATCTCGCCGAGACGACCGCCGAGGACGAGCAAGACGCGATCAGCGCGGGGCGGATCCAGGCGACACGCGTCGACTACGTCGGCACACCGCTGCAGAGGCCCGTGGCTGCTCGTCGCGGGTGAGCTCGCCGAGCCGCGGTGTCCAGGCTTGCCTCGCCGCCTGCGTCGGTGTCGCCGCACTCGCGGGCATCGCGGTCGTCGTCTCACGGTCGGGCGCGAGCTCGACGGCGAGCGCGATCGTCGCGTCGGTCTACGACGGCGACACGCTCACGCTGACGAACGGCGAGCGCGTGCGCCTGCTGCAGATCGACACGCCGGAACTCGGGTCGGGCGAGTGCTACTCGAGGGCCGCCCGGACCGCGCTCCTGCACCTCGCGCCCGTCGCCAGTCGGGTCGTGCTCGAGGCCGACCCGGCGCTCGACAGGATCGACCGCTACGGCAGGATCCTGCGCTCCATCGAGCGCGCCGGCGTCAACGTCAACGTCGAGCTCGTGCGGCGCGGCGCGGCCGCGCCCTACTTCTACCGCGGTGAGCGCGGCCGGCACGCCACGGCACTGCTGGCGGCGGCGCTGGCGGCCCGGGCGGAGAAGCGCGGCCTGTGGCGAGCCTGCCCGGGCACGAGGCTCGACCCCGACCACGCCGTCGAGACGGGCGCGCGCGCGGGATCCGGCTGCCGGTGCGTGTGATCGGAAGCGATCCGCACCGGCTCGACGGCGAC
Organism: Actinomycetota bacterium; assembly: GCA_046727515.1. Classification (GTDB taxonomy): domain Bacteria; phylum Actinomycetota; class Thermoleophilia; order Gaiellales; family Gaiellaceae; genus DATBLE01. Next base: position 13,130 of record JBKPCT010000198.1, read on the forward strand.
CACGACGGTCTCGGCTGCGAGTAGGCCACCGCACGACGATACTCGCGCAACCTTTCCCTTGAGCATCACGAGCGGTATTCGTCGTGTCGGCGCAGCCACATCCGGCCGTCGCCCTCGTTGCGGCCCGTCGGCGTGCGGTCGAGGATCGCGTAGTAGCCCATCAGGAACTCCGTGCCGCGGGCGTAGCTGGAGTAGCAGTGGTAGACGCTGTCGCCATCGCGCGCGAAGGTGCTGACGCCGTGCCCCTCCCGGAAGTAACCGACGACGTCGTTGCCGGTTGCGGCGGCGTTCTCGGCGACCATCGGCGGCAGACGCTCGCGGACGCCCGGGTCGCTCAGCAGCGGAAACGCTGCGACCTCGTTCGCTTCGAGCAGCGGCAGGGCCACAGGGGCCGCCTCGTCGGCAACGGAGACGCCGAAGTCGAAGTTGAAGTCGCTGTCGTGGCTGGAGGCCCAGTTGAAGCTCCA
>JBKPCT010000199.1:0-7965 GCA_046727515.1 Actinomycetota bacterium
GCCCGAGCCGCCCCCGCCGGTCGTGGTCGTGCCGAGCTGCGCCACCCCGGCCCCCGACGAGCCACCGCCGCACCCGGCCGCAACCGCGGCCAGCACCGCAACGCTCGCCCCCAGCACCGCCAGGGCGGCGACCGACGCCCCGCCCCCGCCCGATCGGCTCCGACGGGACACGGCCGCATCGCTCGAACTCATCTCGATCACTCCCCTGCTAGATCCGAAGACACCCACCGCCGTGACGGATACCGCCGGGCCGGTAACAGCAGGGGAACGACAGCCGTTACTCGCCCGCAACCCACCCGCCCGCCGCCTCGGCGGGCATCGCTCGCCGCCTCGATCGACGTCGGCGTACGATGGAGGCGAGATGGGGAACCGCTATCGGCCTATCTACCTGCTGCCTGCGGTTCTCGCACTGGCGGGGCCTCTTGTTCTCGTCGTGGCAACACGAGGCGGATTCCTACCGCTCGCTTTCGCATGGTGGGCCGTTTCGTTCGTTGTGGCGTGCATCGGAAGCCGAAAGGCGCGGATCGGCCTCAGCCTCCTGCTTATGCCGGCCTGCGTCTTACTTGCCTTCGAGGGCGGGCTCTTCATGCTGCCGGCGCTCATCTCGATGTTCCTCATCGATGTCGCGAGCGGCTCTGCTCCTACGTCAGCGGAGACGCCTCAGCACGCCCGGCACTAGCGGCGCCGCCAGGCACTAAGCGTGCGCCGGGGGTTCGCTGCTGCCTCAGACGGTCAGCCGGTCGCTAGCGCAACAAGGGCCGTGACCGGGTTGTTCTCGAGTCGCAACGGCGTCCAGCTGTCGCCACGGTCGCGGCTTTCCCAGAGCTTCCCGTCGGCGAGGCCGGCGAAGAGCCGACTGTCCGTGGCCACAAGTGCGTATGGCATTGCCGGCAGCGGCTCCGGTAACCCGACCGTGAGGAGCTGCCAGAGTTCGCCGCCGCGGCGCCGGTAGATGCGTGCCTGCGGGTCGCGGCCGCCGTGGGCGGCGTAGGGACCGGTGCTCGCGGAGATGTACCAGCAGTCGGGGTCGTCAGGGTCGACGGCGACCGACCAGGTGTAGTGGCGGTCGCGGCCCTTGTCGGCCGGCTGCCAGGTCTCACCCGCGTCGGTGCTGAAGGCGGCGCCGCCGCCCCCCGCCTCGTACGCGCGTCCCGGTGTGCGCGGGTGCCAGGCGAGCGAGTGCACGTCCGGCTGAGCGCCGGGGCGATGATCCTGCCAGCTCTGCCCGCCGTCGCTCGAGCGCATCAGCCCGCCCAGCTCGATGCCGACCAGGAGTAGGTCCGGGTCGTGCGGGCTCGGCGCGATCCACCGCACGTGCGACGTCCACGGCCGCGGCGGGAAGCTCCAGGTTGGCCGCGAGGGCAGCTCGAGCAGCGCGTCCAGTTCGCGCCAGCTCTCGCCGCCGTCGTCACTTCGGAACAGCCTGCTCGGCTCGGTGCCCGCGTACACCGCCTGGTCGGCCGCGCTAACCGCGAGCGAGAACACCCCCGACTCGGGCAGTCCGCAGTCCTCCCAGCTCCGACCGCCGTCGACCGTCCGGCGCACCCCGCCGTCGAGGAGGCCCGCGTAGACGGTGTCCGGATCGGCCGGGTCGACGGCAAGGCACTGCGCCCCGCTCCCAGACAACGACAGCTCGACCATCCACCCCTCGCCCGACTCGTCGAGCAGCGCGATGCCGTCTCCGGTCGCGGCGTACAGGCGGGCCATCGGCACAGCCTACGAAATGAGTTCTGTGCTCCGCCTAACGCCGGCGGCGGCGAGAGAGTCGCCGGGTCAGTCCTGGCGTCGTTGATGGATGGTCGCCGGCTACGACTCAGATGTGGCTTGCGAGCGCTCGAGTGCGAGTCTGTTACCGCAGGCGCGTGCGAATGTACGTCGAGGGAGGACGTCGGATCCACCGATCCCGGGACGATCGACGGTCACCAGGTGCACATCGGAAGCGGCCGTGATGGTCTCGTCCGGACACCACAGCCGCGAATGGGGCGTGCCGTGGAAGAAGAAGACCGGGCTGCGACGTGCATCGGGCCGCGCGAATCGCTGCGGCCGGACACGGCGGTCAAGTGCTGGTCTCGGAGTCGACGGCGGCGCTTCTCAAGGGCGCCCCGCTTCGCGATCTCGGTCTGCACGACCTCCGCCAGCCGTTCAGGACGCTCGCCGTCCAGACGTTCCCGCTCTCCGACGTGACGGCGTACATGGGCCACGCCGAGATCCAGACGACGATGATCTAAGTCCACCATGTCCCGCGGGTCCAGGCGGCCGATCGGCTCTCGCGGCTGGTCGCAGCGCCGGCGGCGTGCAGCGCCTCCGGCCGGTTTCGGGACACGTTCGGGACACGATTGGCGAGCCGGACGCAGCGCCCGAGGCCGAAACCGGCTCGGGTGCAGAGGTTTTCGAGTGGGCCCGCCTGGATTCGAACCAGGGACCAACGGATTATGAGTCCGCTGCTCTGACCAGCTGAGCTACGGGCCCGCTGGCGCCAGGGTAACTCAGATGGGTCGCGGGGCTCCACGCGCCCCGTCGGCGCGCCGGCGCGGGCAGAAAGCGCGACCGGGCTGGTCGGAAGACATTTCGGCCAAAGCCGGACGGCCCGCTAGCGATCCTGTGGCCGATCGATCACAATAGGCCCGGTTCGGGCAAAACGCTCACGGGGGTGAACAGACGGTGAAGGTCTTCCAGCGGGAAACGCACCTGCGCACGACGGGCGGCCTGCACGTCCGCGACATCACCGAGGAGGTGATCGAGGTCGTGCGGGAGAGCGGCGTCGAGGACGGCATCGCCTGCGTCTACTCCCCGCACACGACCTGCTGCGTTCGGGTGAACGAGTTCGAGCAGGGCTTCCTCGAGGACTTCGCGCAGTTGCTCCTGCGTCTCGTCCCGCGCGAGACCTACTACGCCCACGACGATTGGGACCGCCGCACGGAGAACATCTGCCCCGAGGACATGGACTTCGGCAACGGCCACTCGCACTGCATGGCGATGCTGCTCGGCACCGCCGGCGAGTCGATCCCGATCCGCGACGGCGAGCTCCTGCTCGGCACCTGGCAGCGCGTGCTCTTCCTCGAGCTCGACCGCGAGCGCGACCGTCGCTGGATCGTGCAGGTCGTAGGGCACTAACCTTTTGAGGGAGACGCTGGCTGACCCTGCTCGTCGAGGGCAGCCTCGTGAGCGCGCTGGCGCTGAGCGACCTCGAAGTACCAGAAGTCCTTCCGTGTGACCTGGATCGCGACGTTGTAGACCGGGACACGGCCGATGTAGCCCTCGAAGCTGCCGGCGTGCGCGTGCCCGTGCAGGACCAGGTCGGGAGAGTGCGCTGCGATCGGGCCGGCGAGCCGGTCGCTGCCGAGGAACGGCCAGATTCCCCGTGGCTCGCCCTCGAGCGTGGTCGTCGTCGGGGCGTAGTGGAGGAGAACGATCCGCACGTCGCAGTCTTCGATTGCCGCCAGCTCGCCGTCGAGAGCTGTCACGTCCTTGGTCGTCTCCGCGTACACCTCGCGCAGGAGCGGCTCGCCGAAGTCGGGCAGCACGTAGTCCGGAAAGCCTCCGACAAAACCCTTCAGCCCGACGACGCCCACGTCGAGGCCTCGCAGCCGTAACCGGGCCGAGCTTCGCTCGAGCACCCTGATCCCCGCGTGCTCGAGCACGGCCGCCACCTCCTCGGCGCGGTTCAGGTGCCAGTCGTGGTTTCCGAGCACCGCGCACACCGGCACGTCCAGCCCGCGGCAGGTCTCGGCGAGCACCGCAGCCTCGTCCGGGTCTCCGCACGTCGTCAGGTCGCCGGCGAGCAACACGAGATCGGTCCCGGGCTCGAGCGATCCGAACGCCGCGATCACCCGCTCGCGCTCCGACGGCGACGCATGCACGTCACCAGCGGCGGCAATTCGAATCGGCCGTCCGTCGTCCATGCGTGCATCGTGCCCGACCGCCTGCCGTTACAAGCCTTCCCGGCCCGGGTAAAACGCCCTCGTGGCCTCTGCAGACAACACGCTGAACGGCATGGTCCCGACCCTGAAGCGCTCCGCCGCCGCGCTACGCGACGCAGGCATCCCCTTCCTCGTCGCCGGCGGCGTCGCTTCGTGGGTGCGGGGCGGGCCGTCGACCGACCACGACCTGGACTTCATCGTCAAGCCCGAGGACGCCGACCGCGCGCTCGGTGCCCTCGTCGACGCGGGGCTCAGGCCCGAGCGGCCCCCCGAGGAGTGGCTCTACAAGGCCTACGACGGCGACGTACTCGTCGACGTGATCTTCAACCCTGCCGGCCTCGAGGTCACCGACGAACTGATCGAGAGCGGCGAGGAGCGCGAGGTCGAGGCGATGACGATGCGCGTCATACGGCCGGAAGACCTGCTCGTCTCGAAGCTGATGGCCATGACCGAGCACACGATCAACTACCGCAGCTGCCTGGAGGTGGCCCGGTCGCTCCGCGAGCAGATCGACTTCGACGACGTGCGGCGTCGCACGGAGTCCTCGCCCTACGGCCGAGCGTTCTTCGTCATCGCCGAGGGCCTGGGGATCGTCTAGCTATGCCGCTTCGCGCAGGCTGGCGACCTCCCGGAGCATCGACAGCGTCTCGAGCGCGTTCGCCTCGATCTGCCGCACGCGCTCGCGCGTGATCCCGAGCTCGCGGCCGATCGCCTCGAGCGACATCGGCTCTCGGTCGCCGTCCAGCCCGTAGCGCAGCTTCAACACCTCGCGTTCCCGCTCGGGCAGATCCCCGAGCGCCTTGCGCAGCGTCTCCTCGCGCAGGCTGACCTCGACCTCCTCGTCGGTCTCGACCTGCTCGGACGCGAACAGCTCGCCGTAGGTTCCCGAGTCGTCATCGCCGATCGGCTTGTCGAGGCTCGTCACCGCGCGCGCCGCCGCCTTCACCTCGCGGACCTGCTTCAAGGGCAACTTCGCCGCCGTCGCGAGTTCCTGGTCGGTCGGCTGGCGGCCGAGCTTGACCACGAGCTCACGCTCGGCGCGTGCGATCTTCTGCTCGCGCTCGACGATGTGCACCGGAATGCGGATCGTCCGCGATTTGTTCGCGACGCCGCGCTGGACGGCCTGGCGAATCCACCAGGTCGCGTACGTGGAGAACTTGAACCCCTTGCGGTAGTCGAACTTCTCGACCGCACGAATCAGCCCGATGATCCCCTCCTGGATCAGGTCGAGCAGCGAGAGCCCGTGGCCCTGGTAGCGCTTCGCGATCGAGACCACGAGCCGGAGGTTCGAGTTGATCATCAGGTCCTTCGCGTCCTTGTCGCCGCGCTCGATCCGTTTGGCGAGCTCGACCTCCTCCTCGGCGGTCAGGAGCCTGTAGCGGCCGGCCTCGTTCAGAAAGAGTTGGAGCGCGTCGGTGGTGGCGTGCGTCAGATCACCGTCGATGACCACCGTGTCGTCGTCGCGAACCCGGCCGCAGTCGTCGGAGAGCTCGATTCCGCGTTCGGCGAGATCCTCGTAGACCCGTGCGAGCTCGTCCTCGTCGAGCTCGAGCTCCTGAACGAGCTCGCCGAACTGCGACAGGTTGACGCACCCCTCCTCCTCGGCCCGGTCGATCAGTGCGGTCAAACGGTCCATGCGTTCTCCCACTGGCGGGGGTGCCCGATCATCCGGGACCCTAACCTAATCCAGCAGACCGCAGTATCTTGCCGTGTTCGGCCACGGCCAAAAGCCGCGTCTCTTGTAGGCGCGTTCGGCGACCCACATCTGCTCGAGCGGCGTCCAGTGGTCAGCCGTCCCCTTCGCGTGCAGGAGTGCCCGACCGAAGGTCGTCTGGAACTCATGGTCCATCTGCAGCCCGCCATAGTAGGGAGCTTCGGGGTCGTTCCAAGCGGCCTCGTAGCGGTGGATGCAGAGCCACTGGGTTTTGTGCGGCGGGTTCAGCGCGCGCTGCTTCGCACGCACGGCGCGCCGCCGCCAGAGGTTCACGACCCACCGTCGGTAGGCGACACTGCGGAGGGCCTCCGCGTTGGCGGAATAGGCGGTGCGCGGGCGCTGCATCACTTTCTGCCACCGCCACGTCTCGTCACGATGGCGGTTGATCTGATCGAGCAGGCGGACGAGCCGCACGCCCGTCGCGCGGTCGTTGCGCTTGGCTTCTTCCTTGCGGGCATTCGCCGGTGGGACGAGCGAGGCTGCAAGCAGTGCAAGCGCAGCAGCGAGCCATGCGGTTTTCACCTCGGTGTCTCCTAACTTCTCTTGCAGGCGACGGCAGCGGTCTGCCACGTGGGTTGCGGACACGAGTCCGCTGGGGCCGCTCAGCCGTCTGGCTGTCGTCTGAAGCGCGCCAAGGTACCAGCGCGGCCCGACGACGCGCGGCGACTAGGTGAGCGCCTCAGCCACCCTGCGCTGAAATCCGGCGATCAGCCGCTCGCTCTCCGGCAGCAGCCGTCCGCGCTCGACAAGTCCGCTGCGAACCCCCGCTGCACCGACTCGACGAGCGCAACGTCCTCGCGGCCGATCTGGTCCTCGAAAGTCTTCATCGTCAAGTAGCGTCTCCGCGGTGATCGTCCGCTCGCTCGCCGAGGCCGAAGCGTTCACGACCGCGGACGGGAGCACGATCCGTGAGCTCCTCGGCCTCCCGACCGCCCCGGTCCGCAACCAGAGCCTCGCGGAGGCGACGCTCGAGCCCGGCCAGGCGACCGCGCGTCACTATCACGCTGAATCGGAGGAGATCTACTACGTCGTCGAGGGCTCCGGGGAGATGGAGCTCGACGGCGACCGCCGCGTGCTCTCCCCGGGCGACGCCGTCCTGATCCCGCCCGGCGCCTGGCACCAGATCCACGCGGGTGACCAGCGGTTGCGCTTCCTCTGCTGCTGCGCGCCGGCGTACCGCCACGAGGACACGTTCTTCGCCTAGGCCAACGGAGACATGTCTGGGGGACATTCCCATGACATGTACGTTTCGGGCATGGCGATCACGATCGGTGTCCAGGTGGTCCCGCAGCACGGTGACTACGAGCCGATGAAGCGCGCCTGGGTCGAGGCCGACGAGCTCGGCGCCGATCGCATCTACAACTGGGACCACTTCTTCCCGCTCTCCGGCGACCCTGGCGGCAAGCACTTCGAGTCGATGACGATCCAGGCGGCGATGGCGGCGCTGACGAAGCGGGCGCAGATCTCCTCGCTCGTGATCTGCAACTCGTACCGCAATCCACAGGTCCTCGCCGACATGGCGCGGACGATCGACCACATCTCCGGCGGCCGCTATGTCCTCGGGATCGGCTCCGGCTGGTTTCAGAAGGACTACGACGAGTACGGCTACGAGTTCGGGACGGCCGGCAGCCGACTCCGGGATCTCGAGCGCGCATTGCCGCTGATCAAGGAGCGTTGGGCGAAGCTGAACCCGCCGCCGCTCCACCGGATCCCGATCCTGATCGGCGGCAGCGGCGAGAAGGTGACGCTGCGGCTCGTCGCCGAGCACGCCGACGAGTGGCATTCCTTCGGCGACCCGGAGACGATGCGGCACAAGTGCGCGGTGCTCGAGGACTGGTGCCGCAAGGTCGGACGCGACGCGAACGAAATCGTCCGCTCGATCTCGATCTCCCGGCTTCACGGCGGAAGCCGGAATCCGGAGGAATACATCGAGCTCGGCTTCACCGACTTCATCGTCAACGCCCAGGGTCCCGACTGGGACCTGGCTCCACTGCGTCAGGCACTCGCCTGGCGAGATAGCCTGAACTAGACGTCCAGTCCGCTCGTCCGAGGGATTCCCTACCCTCCGGCGAGGCCGATCCAGGTGATGATCTCTCGAGGCGTGATGACAGCAACGGCGGCGCTCGTTCTCGCCCCCGCAGCCGCAGCCGGAGTCCTCGCGTATCCCTCGTCGCAGACGATTCGGGCCTCGGGCAGGCTCCCGCAGGGGAGCGCCGCCTCGGTCACCCTGAACGCTGCGATCGGCGAGCGCGAGGGCGCCTGGATCGTCACGCGCGGAGCGCGGACGGTATCGGCCTCGATCGACGGCTACGGACTCGGCCCGTTGAAGGC
>JBKPCT010000200.1:0-6289 GCA_046727515.1 Actinomycetota bacterium
GGGTGGCCGGTCGCCGAGTGAGCTGTGCGGCCTTCGCCGGGTGTAGTGGTCGAGCCAGTGTGGCAGCGCCTGGTTGCGTTGTCGATGTGAGCGGTAGGCGAGCCCGTAGGCCCACTCGCGCGCCATCGTCTGGTGGAAGCGCTCGACCTTGCCGTTCGTGCGTGGCCGGTACGGCTCCGTGGTGAGATGGCGGATCCGGTGGCGGGCGAGCAGTTCGCGCAGGGAGCGGTTCTTGACGTAGCTGAAGGCGTTGTCGGTCATCAGCCGCTTCGCGACGATCCCGTGGTCGCTCAAGAAGGCGAGCGCCGTTCGACGAAGCCGGTCACTGTCGCGGCTTTCTCGTCGTCGAGGAGCTCGACGTAGGCGAGCCGCGAGTGATCGTCAACGATCGCGTGCGCGTAGTCATAGCCGAGCGTTGTCTCCACGCTCCTACCCCGCCGGGATTGCGACCGGTCGCCAGTGACGCGGTGGCCCGGCCGGAGAAACCGCGCGTAGCTACAGACGTCCATGCGCAGCAGGTCACCGGGGCACGGCCAGTCGTAGCTGTTCGCCGGCTCCCTGACCGCGCGCGCTCGACGCGAGATCCCGGCCCGGTGGAGCACCTTCCAGACGGTCGAGTGCGCGAAGCCGGTCGCTCCGGCCACAAGCCGCGGCCCCCAGCCGGTCTTTCGACGGCAGTCACAGATCCGCTCCTGCAGCTCGTCGGCGAGAAGCCGGGGTGAGCGGTGGGGACGACTCGAGCGGTCCAACAACGCCTGAGGCCGGCGGCCGCCATCACGCCAGCGATGCCACCAACGGTGCACCGTCGCCGGCGAGACGCTGAAGCAGGCTGCAGCCTGCTTCAGCGAAAGGCCGCCCTCGATCGCCCGCACAAGCGAGAGCCGACCAGCAAGTCCGAGCTTGGCGTTAGCGTGCAGATACATCCGCGCCCTCCTTTGAGCGTGAGTCCGGGAAGACCCACAGCCTCAAAGGAGGGCCGGATATCACCTCAACGGTTCACAACCTCTGTAGGCGGGACACCTAGTCGCTCACGCTCGAAGGAAGGCAGACCGCTGGGCCGACGTCGACCTCGAGCGTGGCCTGCTCCGCGTCGAGCGGCAGCTTGCCGACGACGACCGCACCTACATCGAGGTGAAGACCGCGAACGCGGAGCTGGAGCTGCCCCTTTACCCGCGCCTGCGCCGCGCCCTCGTTGAGCACAAGCTCGCGTCGGTCTGGACCGCCGACGACGATCCCGTCCTCGCCGCCGGGCGACGGAAGCCGAAGCGGTACGACAACGTCCGCCGCGCACTCCGAGTCGCCGTCGAGGAGGCCGGGATCACGATCGCCCCGGGCGAGCGGCTGTCGGCGCACTCGCTGCGCCACACCTACACGTCGACCTGATCGTCGGCCTCGAGCTCGACGCAGCGACCACGTCGAAGCTGGCGGGCCACGCGGACCCCGGCGTGACGATGCGCGTCTACGCCGACGACTTCCGCCAGGCGTCTGAGCGGAACGCCGCCGTGCTTGCCAGGGCCGCGGAGCGAGGGTTCGGGTCGTGAGCCGGAGCCGATCTGGCGGCCGCCGCAGCGGCGGACCTGACCTGGGACCTGACCTGGACGCTTCCTGCCGCCATATCGGACAACGCTGCGACGCGCAAACCCAGTGTCCATGCGGTGTCCGGAGAGTGGGCGGTACAGGGATCGAACCTGTGACCTCCTGCGTGTAAGGCAGGCGCTCTCCCAGCTGAGCTAACCGCCCCGGTAGAAGCCTACCGCGCCGGAGGAATCGCTTCTAAGCAGGGCTTTTGGTTGCCGGTCGCGCGCGTCCGTGGCAAGATTCGCCTCCGTCGTCAGGGAGGAGGAGATGCACAGCACGTTGGTCGCGCTCGCCGGCATCGCATTGACGCTCGTGCCGCTCGGAAATGAACCGGGCAGCCGCGCCGAGCGGGTCTCAGTGACCGCGAAGTTCCAGCGAAGGGACGAGGACTAGCGTTGTCGGAGGGTTTGTCCTGCAAAACGGTGGAACCCGTGTCAGACTCCACCCTGGAGAGCATCGGCGGAGGTTTCGTTTGCGCTGGTACGTACTCATCCTGATCGGGATCGCATTGGCGTCCGTCCCCCTCGGCGGGGCCGCGAACGGACCGCAATCGCTGACGTTCAACGTCGACTCGACCGCCGACCAGATCGACGCCAAGCTCGGCGACGGAAAGTGCCAGGCCGCGAACGGCAAGTGCACCCTGCGGGCCGCGCTGAACGAGGTCAGCGCCATGCAGTCGAAGGGCCAGCCGGTGGTGATCGCCCTCCAGGACGAGAAGTACGACCTGCAGATCGAGGCGCCTGCGGCGACGACCCTCGACGAGAACGGCGGCGACCTCGATCTGTTCTCGCACAACACGCCGCCTCCCTCGGTGACGATCAAGGGCCAGGGGGCAGGAGACACGACGATTGCGCAGCTGCGCGGCGACCGCGTGATCGAGCTCTCGGCGCCGGAGCCGGTGACGATCACCGGCGTGACGATCACCGGCGGCAGCAAGGTCAACCAGGGAGGCGGGATCGCGAACAGCGAGCCGGGCGGCTTGACGGTCGTGGACTCCGAGGTGACCGGGAACAGCGCGGACGAGGGCGCGGGCATCTACAGCCGCCGCCCCCTGACGAGCGACAACTCGTCGATCACCGACAACCGCGCCAACGGCGCCGGCGGCGGGATCGCGCTGAACACCTTCGGCGCCAAGTTGACCACCACGACGGTCGCGGGCAACTCGGCCGGCCTGCTCGGCGGCGGCATTTGGATGCAGAACACCGACCTGTCGCTGATCACGCGATCGTTCGTGATGGGCAACATCGCCGCCTCGACGCAGGTCGCGGGCGCGCCGCCCGCAGGCGGTGGGATCGAGGTCGACACAGACCCGCGCTTCGGCGCGACGACGGTCCAGATCAGCTACACGACGATCCAGGGCAACGCCGCGGCCGGCCCGGGCGGCGGGGTCTTCTGGCAGGCAACCGGCACGCTAGCGCTCGACAGCTCGCTGGTCGCGCTGAACACGGCCGAATCGGGCGCCGGGATCTCGACGGGCCCCGGTCCCTCGACGGCCGCGATCGGCACCGTTCAGCTGACGAACACGACGCTGGCCGGTAACGCCGCCGAGCGCGGCGGAGGGATCGAGCGCAGCTCCGGCAACACCCTCCTGCGCGCGGCGACGATCGCCGGCAACTCGGCGTCGCGCGGGAGCGGGATCCTCTTCATCGGCGCGCGGGCGATCTACTCGATCGCGAGCGGGCTGATCATGGCCAACCTGCCGGCCAGCCAGAACTGCGCGCTCAGCACCGGGAACGGGGCCTTCGCGGCCGCCGACGCGCTGAGCGTGCCGGGCGCGAACCTCGAGTCCGGAACCGGCTGCCACCTTCGCACCTCCGACATGTCCGGCACGAACCCGCTGCTCGCACCGCTCGCCAACAACGGCGGGCCGACGCAGACGCGCGCGCTCCTGCCCGGGAGCCCGGCCGTGGACAAGTACACGGGCGCCGACTGTCCGAGCACCGACCAGCGCGCCTACAAGCGGCCGGCCGGCCTGGCCTGCGACATCGGCGCGTTCGAGCAGAGCTCGACGCGCTCCTCGGACATCAAGCAGCCTCCGCGCGCACTCCAGAGCGTGATCGGTGGCACGCTGACGCTGATCCCGTCCGGTACGTCCTCGAAGTTGCTGCGCGGCGCCGACTTCCGGCCCTGCACGGGCAAGCGCCACCTGAACCAGTCGCTCGCGGGCGGGTACTACGAGTCACCCGAGGGCCGCCTCGCGGCGCGCGGCATGTTCTCCTTCCGTCGCGATGCAACCCGGAGCGTGCGCTTCGGCAACCTCCTGCTCATGCTGGACGGCCGGGTCGGCCACGTGCTCGCGACGGTCGCCCCGACGAACGGTGCCCTGAATCTCTTCGACGCCAGCGGAGTTCGCTATGGCAAAGAGGTCGCGGCCGGTCGGCTGTCCCTGACCGCGGGTGGAGCGCGCCTGCTCAATCGCCTGCTCGGGCTGCGCGGGTTCGCCGGTGGAATGAGCTGCGGCCGCTTCTCGCTGCACGCGCGCGTCGTGACTGCGCCTCCGCCGCCTCCCAGGCCGCCGGGCACGACCAGCGGAGGGACGAGGCCGCCGACCACGACGACGACGCCCACGCAGCCGCCGGGCTCGACGCTCACCGTCCAGGTGATCACGTACGACAAGAGCGGCAAGCCGCAAGGCGGTCTCGTTGGTGGCCAGGTGAAGAGCAGCCGTGCCGGCATCGCCTGCCCGACCGAGTGCACCTTCACCTTCGCTCCCGGGGAGCAGGTGACGCTGGAGGCAAATCCGCGGAAAGAGGAGGGCTACGAGTTCCAGAGCTGGGACGGCTCCTGCAGCGGCACCAGCACGACGTGCACGATCTTCATGGACCACAGCCGGACCGTCGTCGCGCGGTTCAGGCAGAAGTAGTACCCGCCGGTCCAGTCGTGTCCACCGAGGCGGCGCTCTTTGCGCTGCCGGATCCGGCGCGCGCACTGCGCCGCGTGTCGCTCGTGCACGAGCTCGTCCGACCGCGCCGCATCCCTTTCGAGCGGCGAGGGGCGCGATTCGAGCTCGAGCTTCAGCGTCCACCGGCGAACCGCCTCGAGTATTTGCTCGAGATCGAGAATCGGCAGGGTGAGTCTCGGCTCGCACCGGATCCCGGCAACCCGCTGCGGGCAGACGGCCCATTCGGGCCGAAATCGGTCGTCCACTTCCCCGGCTATAAGGCGCCCGCCTGGGTCACTGACGAGGAATCCGCGTCCGGCGAGCTGCGCGAGGTGGAGCTGCCCGGCCGGCTCGGAGTGACCGCGCTCCTCTGGTCGGCCGCCGACGTCCACCTCGACGAGCCGCTTCCGTTGCTTCTCGTTCACGACGGGCCGGAGTACGCCGAGTACTGCTCGCTCCTGCGCCTCTTCGGCCACCTGGTCGCGTTCGGCGAGCTGCCGCCCTTCCGCGCCGCGCTCCTCCCGCCCCCGGCGGACCGGAACGAGACCTATTCGGCGTCTGCCCGCTACGCGCGGGCGCTCGTCACCGAGTGGCTGCCTGCGCTCGAGCCCTATGAGGGCCGCCCCGCCGGCCTTGGCGCGAGCCTCGGCGCGCTCGCCTGGCTGCACGCGCACTGGACGTACCCGGGCCTGCTCGCCGGCCTGTTCCTACAGTCGGGGAGCTTCTTCCGCCGCCGGCTCGACCGGCAGGAGTCCAGCGCGCCGCGGTTCGCCAGGATCGCGCGCTTCGTCTCGCGCGTCTTCGGCGGCCGCGGCGCGGTCGAGCGCATCCCCGTGACCTTCACCTGCGGCACCGCCGAGGAGAACCTCACGAACAACCGTGCAGTCGCTGCCGCACTCCAGCGGCAGGGTTGGCAGGCCCCGCTCGTCGAGCACCCGGACGCCCATAACTGGACTTCCTGGCGCGACTCGCTCCACCCCCACCTGGCGGAGCTCATTCTCCGGGCCGCGACGTGAGTCGTGAGGATCGCGCCCGTCGGCTCTGAGCCGGTTGGTCCCTCGGAAGTACAAACACGTCCCTCTACGACTCAGTCACCTGTGGGCACCACGCCTGCCGGCTCGACCATGAGGATTACGGTGCGCTGCGGGGCGCTCGTCTTGTGCATGACTCCCTTGGGCACCGTGTACCCCTGGTGCGGCTGCAGCCGCACCGTCTCGGCGCCCTCCAACTCGATCACGAGCTCCCCCTCCAGGACGAGAAAGAACTCGTCCTCCTCGTCGTGCTTGTGCCAGTGGAAGTCTCCTTCGATCACGCCCAGCCGCACGACGGCGTCGTTCACGCTCGTCAGCGTCTGGTTGAACCAGGGCTCGTGGGCGGCCGCCTCGGCCGCGACGTCGATCACCGTCAGCTGGCCGTACTTGTCGTCGAGGTTGATGTCGTAGTCATCGGGCACTTCGCGTCTCCTTCCGTCTGTTGCGCTCCGTGAGCTGGGCGGTCGCCTCTGCGCGCAGGCCTGCGCCCAGCTCCTCCAGTACCACGACCATCGCCGTGGTCGCGGCCGGCCGGTAAGGCCCGATCGGCAGCGCGACGCCGACGCGGCGAGTGAGCAAGTCGCCCTCGACCTCGAGCGGCCGGATGAGCAGGTCGCGCCGGGCGGTGGGGACGGCCAGCTGCGGCACGACGGCCACGCCCAGCCCGGCGGCGACGAACCCCTGCACGGCCATGTGGTCGTCGGTTCGAAAGACGATGTTCGGCTCGAAGCCGGCTGCGCGGCAGGCGGCCGGCAGCACCTCGAGCGTCGAGCCGCGGTGGACGCCCTGGACCCACGGC
>JBKPCT010000201.1:0-4375 GCA_046727515.1 Actinomycetota bacterium
CGGGGAGCGACGCGTTGCCTAACTCAGTTAGGCAGCGAGTGCGAGTTCGTGATCCGCACTTACGTTGGTTCCCGGTTGTTTTACGAGGCCGACCGGGGACCTCGACCTGCAGCTCAGCCGGAGAACCGACCACGTCGAGACCTGGTCGCCCCCGTATGTTCGTTGCAACCTCAGTGTAGCCTCCCGCCGCGGGAATCGAGTCCGCCCGGAGCTAGGCAGCATTCGCGAGTTCCCCCTCGAAGTGGGGAGCCACCTCCCGCCGTTGGCCGCGCGGCCGCGCGAGCAGGTTCGCCGCGACCAGCGCGAGGATCGTCACCACCGCGCCGGTGACCTCGAGCGCGGCCGGCCGGTAACCGCGCACGATCTGGACGGCGAACGCGACGACGGGCACGAGGTTGACGAAGAGCGCGGTGTTCTGCGGGCCGACCAAGCCGACGGTGGCGTTCCACGCCAGGACGGCCACGACCGCGCCGAGCACTGTGATGTACGCGATCTGCGGCGTGACCGCCCACACGTCCCCTGCAGACGGGAGCGGCTTCCAGCCGGAGAGCGTGACGGCGACCGTCGCGGCCGCGACGGTCAGCCAGCCGAGCCCGGCTGTCAGGGCCGTGTAGCGGAGCGGGGAGAAGTCGCGGAACTCCGCGGCGCCGAGCGTGTAGACGACGAAGCTGACGACACCGGCGAGGACGAGCCCGTCGCCCCAGCCGACGGAGCCGCGCGCGATCGAGGCGGGGTCGCCGTGAGTGACCACCAAGAAGACGCCGGTCAGGGCGACCGCAAACGTGACGAGCACGCCGCGTGACGGCGCGGCGCCGGTGCGCAGCCAGAGGACGAGCGCGGTCACGAGCGGCGCGAACGCGACGATCAGCGCCGCGCTCTCCGGCCGCGCGTGGTCGAGGCCGGTGAACGCGAGAAGGTTGAAGCCGGCGAAGCCGAGCGAGCCGAGAAGCCACAGTCGGCGACCCCGCCCGTCGAGGCGGAGCGCGGACCGGCCCTCGACTGCGCCCAGGATCGCGAGGAAGGCCGCGCCGGCGATTCCGTAGCGGATCGTGGTCAGGTGGAACGCATCGACGCGGTCGAGCGCCGACTTCCCGATCACGAACATGACCCCCCAGATCGCCCCGGTCATGATGCCCAGCAACGCTCCCTCGCCCGGCTTGTCCACAACATCCCTCCTTGGCAATACTTCGATCGCTCTCGAAGGAATCGAACGGCCCGAGAGCGCGTTTTATTTCGATGATCGTCGAATGACCGAGATATTCCTCGACATGCCGGCCCGGGAGGACGTCGAGCTCGTCGGCGTGCTCGAGGCGGTCGCCGATCCCGTCCGCCTCGAGATCCTCGCCGCACTTGCCGACAAGGAGCGACCTTGCGGCAGCTTCCCACTCCCCGTCAACGACTCGACCCGCTCTCACCATCTGAAGGTCCTGCGCGAGGCGGGACTGACGAAGACCCGCGTCGTCGGGACGCAGCGGCTCGTCTCGCTCCGCCGCGACGACCTCGACGCCCGGTTCCCCGGGCTCCTCGACGCGGTCCTCGCTGCCGCCGAGCCCGCCGTCAGCGTCGCGACTTGAGCGCGCGCTCCATGTCGCGGTCGGCCTCGCGCTTGGCGATGTCCCGCCGCTTGTCCCGCTGAAGCTTGCCGCGACCAAGCGCGAGCTCGATCTTCGCGCGGCCGTTCTTCCAGTACATCCGGGTCGGGACGAGGGTCAGACCCTTCTCGCGCACCTTGCCGATCAACGAGGCGATCTCGCCCTTGCGGAGGAGGAGCTTGCGGTCGCGGCCGGGATCGTGGTTCGCGATGTTCCCCTGATCGTAGACGGCGATATCTGCGCCGACGAGCCACACCTCGCCGTCGCGCACGTCCGCGTACGCCTGCGCGAGCGAGACGCGCCCCTGCCGTAGCGACTTCACCTCTGTCCCAGTGAGCACGATGCCGGCTTCGAAGCGCTCGAGCAGCTCGTAGTCGTGGCGCGCGCGACGGTTGTCGACGATGAGCTTGTCCCCGGCCATCCCGGGGCCAAGTCTAGAAGCGGCCGAGACGGAGCAGCCCGAAGCCGAGCGCGAAGAACGGCGCGGAGCTGAGTGCATATGCGAGTGCAACTGGCATGTCTTGACGATAAGTCTCGCGGGGCGCGTTGTCGTTACGGTTGCCCGGCGTCTCGCCGTACGGCCAGCCGAACAGCGGTCGCACTTGCGAGCGCGCCCACTATCTTCTTGCTCGGTAGCCGGGCGAGACCTCGACCTTGCCCTCCCATCGGCGGATCTCCTCCACCCGGACGAAGATCGGGTCACCGAGCCGGAAGACGCCGCCGCCACGACGGCCGGCAAGCGCAGTGCCCAGAGCGTTCAGCTCGAAGTAGTCGCCGGGCAGTCGGCGCGCCGGCAGGTATCCCTCGAACACCTCGCCGAACCGAACGAAGAGGCCGGACGGGATCACGCCCGTGATCTCCCCCTCGAATGGCTCGTCCCACCCCCGCTCGAACAGCGTCGATTCGAGTAGCCAGGCGAGGCAGATCTCGTCCGCGAGGTATTCGATCTCGGCCACCTCCCGCTCTCGCGCGGAAACGTACTCCGCGAGGTCGCCCAGTTGGTCCGGCAGTGGGTCGTCGACCACACCGATCTCCCGCATGAGCGCCCGGTGGACGATGATGTCGCTGTAACGGCGGATCGGGCTCGTGAAGTGGCAGTAGGCCGTGCTCGCGAGGCCCGAGTGGCCGAGGTTGCGCGGGTCATACCGGGCCTGCTTCAGCGAGCGAAGGACAAGAGCGGGGAACGCCTCGCCGCCGCGGCCGGAGCGACGAACATAGTCGGTGACGCGCTCGCTGATCTCGGCCGCGAGTAAGGCGGCGCCCGCCGGCGAGACCTGCTCCGGCGCAGGGGGCGTCGGCACGTCGAGATCGGCGAGCTTCGCGAGCAGGAGCTCGACGGCCTGGGGATCGGGCCGCTCGTGGACGCGGTAGAGAGCTTCCCGGCGGCGGCTCGAGAGAACGACGGCAACGGCCTCGTTCGCGGCGATCATCAGCTCTTCGACGAGTGCGTGCGCCTCGGGCTCGCCCCGCCAGGCAGCGTCGGAGACGCCGCCCTCGCCGTCGAACTCGAACTCGAGCTCGGGCCGCTCGATGCGGAGGCCCCCGCGGGCGAAGCGCTGCCTGCGGAGGTCGGCCGAGTAGGCGCCGGCGAGCGCGAGGTCGGCGGCGATGTGGCGCGGCACGTCGCGGCGCTGCGCCTGGCCGTAGGTGAGGCGGGCGTCGCTGCGGATCACAGAGCGGTAGAACGTCGGTTCGCCGTTCGGCGGCAGCTCGACCGTGACGCAGAGCCGGTCGGCGTCGGGGCGCAGCGAGCAGAGGTCGTCCGAGAGCTGGGGCGGCAGCATCGGAGCGACGAGCCCGGGGACGTAGGTCGAGAAGGCGCGGGCGGCCGCGCCGTGGTCGAGCGGTGAGCCTGCGGGGACAAAGTGGGAAACGTCGGCGATGTGCACCCACGCACGGATGCCGTCGGCTTCCTGGCGGACCGAGATCGCGTCGTCGAAGTCCTTCGCCCCATCGGGATCGATCGTGAAGGTCGGAAGATCGCGCAGGTCGGGACGGCCTTCGGTGTCGAGTGGCCCCACCTCGAACGGCTCGAACGTCCGGTGCGCGCCACGCTCGACGAGCAGCCCCTCGAGGACGGTCTCGATCCGGTCGGCGCGGCCGAGGACGCGCTCGACCTTTGCGCGCCCGCGGCCGCTTGCGACGACGGCGAGCTCACCGCGCTCCGCACCCCGCAGCGCCTTGCGGTCGAGGACGATCGGGGTCCCGGGCGAAAAGTACGGCTCGCCGACGACGAGCTTCCCTCGGCTCGCGATCTCGACGACGGTGCGGACGGGTTCCACGTCTGTCAGAAACGGGCAAGTCGCTCGGGGCACCCCGGCCCACCACCCACTGCGAGCCTAGATGATTGATTCCAAATTGCCGGCGGGCTGCGAGGAGGCAGCACGAAGCCCGCCGAAGTCAGGCGTTGCTACAGCAACGTCGACCCGGAGGCCACGATGCACGCCCAACTCGACGACCTTCTCACGGCAACTTACGTGTTGGTTGACGACTTCCTCCCCAAGCGCAGAGGCCCCGGCCGGCGCCGCGGATCACGGACGCCGAGCTCATCACGCCGGCGATCGCCCAAGTCTTCATGGGACTGCCGAACGACCGCCAGTTTCTGGCGCTCGCCGGCTACCGGCTCTCGCACCTGTTCGCCAACCTGCCACGTCAGTCGGGCTACAACAAGCGTCTGCGCGCGCTCACCCCACAGATCGAGCGAGCGATCAACTACCTCGCCTTCTGCTCGCCGGGGTGGTGCGATCAGTTGCGGCTGCTCGATTCGACCCCGGTCCCCTGCG
>JBKPCT010000202.1:0-23013 GCA_046727515.1 Actinomycetota bacterium
CGCGCGCGAGATCGTCGAGGAAGCCGAGCGGCGCGGCCTCCGCGTCGCGGTGAACCAGAACGGGCGCTGGTCGCCGCCCTGGCGAATCGCAACGCTACTCGTCGAACAAGGCGCAGTCGGCGACGTCTTCGCGGTCACGCATCTGTTCGACCGCTATCTGCCGCCGCTCGTCGGGACGCACTTCGACGACATCGACCATTTCGTCATCTACGACCTTTCGGTGCACTGGATCGATATCTCGCGCTGTTGGCTCGACGGGAAGACGGTGGACTGGGTGCGCGCGCTCGACTACCGGCCGCCGAACCAGCCGGCCGACGCGAGGAGCCCGTGGGGAGCGTCGATCGAGATCAGGTACGCGGACGGGTCGAGTGCACTGATCCGGAGCGTCGGCGACGCCGCGACGTCACGGCCCGCCTGTCCGTTCTGGATCCACGGGACGGAGGGGACGATTCGCGGCAGCGTTCTTCTCGACTCCGACTTCCTGGAGCTCGACCGCGACGGTGAGGTGAACCGCTACGAGCTCGAGGGCGCATGGTATCCAGACGGCTTTGCCGGAACGCTCGGCGAGCTCGTCAGCGCGATCGCCGAGGACCGGGAGCCGTTCAATTCGGCGCAGCACAATCTCCTCTCGCTGTGGATCGCGCTTGCCGCGTGTCTCTCGGCGGAAGAGGACGGCCGGCCTGTGTCGCTCGACGAGATCCCCTGGTGAGCGGCCCGGAGGTGGGTGCGTGCAAGTAGGCGTGATGGAGCCCGTCCTTCCGGTCGACGGCGACGAGCGAGTCTTTCGCGAGGCGCGGCGACTCGGCTTCGCCGGCGTCGAGGCGGTGGTGACCGTCGAGCAACTCGCGTCGGGCGATCGGCTGGAAAGACTCCGCGCCGCGACGGCGGCAACCCGCCTGGAGATCCCGAGCCTCGTCGTCGGGGAGCACAGCGAGCTTGGCGGCATCGCCGACGATGAGCCGTCGGTCGCCGCACGGGCGCACGCCGACCTAAAGAGATCGATCGACTGGGCGGCAGAGCTCGGCTGTGGTGCGATCCTCGTCCCGTTTTTCGGCCGAGCCGAGCTGAGGAGCGAGGCTGACGTCCGTCGGGCGGCCGCTGCGTTCCGACCGCTATGTGAAACCGCGGGCGAGCGCGGAGTGACGCTCTGCTACGAAGGAACGCTCCCGGCCGAGCAGATCAACCTGCTCGCCGCATGCGTCGGCTCGTCTGCCTTCGGCTGCTACTTCGACCTCGCAAACGTCGTACCGCGCGGCCTGGACGCCCCGACCGAGCTCCGGGCACTCGGATCGCTCGTCCGGCGCGTCCACTTCAAGGACTCGCGCGTCAGCGTCGGCGATTGCGTACCCGGACTCGGCCGGGTCGATTTCGCCGAGTGTGCGAAGGCTCTGGATGAGATCGGCTATGACCGTTGGGTCGTGCTGGAGACGCCGCCGGCGCCACCCGAGCTCGTTGCCCGTGACCTCGCCTTCGCCCGCGCGGTCTTTCCGCGGATTCACCCATCGGCCGATCGGCCGCGGCTGGGAATCTTCACCTACGAGTTCGGCTGCGGGGACTGGGAGCGAATGATCGAGGCGTGCCGGAAGTTCGGGCTGGGCGCGATCCAGCTCGGGGACCCGATGCTCGAGGACTGCCTCGAAGAGCCTGATCGGATCGAGTCCCTCGTCGGCCTCCTCGACGGCGAGGGAATCGCGATCGCCGCGCTCGCCGGCTACCGGAACCTCGTCGCTCCAGATTCCCGGCGGCGGCGAGAGAACATCGAGTTCCTCAGCCGTTGCCTCGAACTCGCGCGCCGCTTTGGAACATCGGTCGTCGCGACCGAGTCAGGAACCCGCAATCCGGACGACGACTGGCAGGCCCATCCGGACAACCAGGTGCCCTCGACAGTCGCCCTGCTCGACGACGCGCTCGGCGAGCTGATCGACGTTGCCGAGCGCAACAGCTCGATTCTCGCGCTCGAGGCGCATGTCAAGAATGTCCTCGGGACGCACGCGGCGCTCGACGGCGTGTTCGCGCGCCTCCCGTCGCGCCATCTCCAGGTCGTCCTCGACCCGTACAACTACATCTCGCACCACCTCCTCGCGGCACAGGAACGTCTCACCGACGACTTTCTCGAGCGGTTCGAGCACCGGTTCGTGCTCGCGCATCTGAAGGACGTTGCGCCGGGAGGCGCCGACGAGTCGACGGTCGAGTTCGGTACGGGCGTCTTCCCGCAGAAGCCCTACATCGAATTCCTCGCGACGCGGCGTAGAGACCTTCCGCAGATCCTCGAACATCTTCCGCTCGACCACGTGCCCGCTGCGATCCGTCGCCTAGAAGCCCTTCGGGCAGCGCCCGTCGGAGGCGAGGAGTGAAACCAGCATGGGACGGATCCTCCAGGGGCTGAGAACGCGAAGCGGCCTCCGAATCTCGTGACCCCCTCGTCGGAGATTCGGGGCGCTTCGCACTTGCTCAACGTGCGGGCTACCTGTGGGGATACGGCTAGCGTGCAGCCGGTGGCGGAGGGATCGCAGCTGCGCCTCCCCGACGGGCGGGTGCTCGGCTACGCGGAATACGGTGATCTGAGCGGGCGACCGCTCGTCTTTCTGCACGGGTTCCCGGGGTCGCGCTTCGCGGGTGCCGTGCTCGACGAGGAAGCGCGTCTGTCGGGCGTTCGTGTGATCGCGCCGGAGCGCCCCGGGCTTGGGCTCTCTTCGCCGCAATCAGGTAGGTCGCTGCTCGACTTCGCCCAGGACGTTCGGGCGCTCGTCGATTCGCTCGAGATCGACCGGTTCGCGGTGCTGGGCGAGTCAGGCGGCGGCCCCTACGCGCTCGCCTGCGCCCATGACCTCGCCGAGCGGCTGCGCTGCGTGGTGGTGGTCTGCGGGCTCGGCCCGGTTGCCTGCCCGGGCGCGACCACCGGGATCGCTCGCAAGGAGCGCCTCGGGTACATGATCGCCCGACGCGCCCCACAGCTCGCCGGGCGAGCCCTCGTTCCGGTCGCCTGGTTTGCGCGCAGGTGGCCGCAACAGTTCCTGCGGATGACCCGCTGGCAGCTCGAGGAGGCGGACCGGGACGCACTCGCCGGAGCGCTGGGCGACCTCGTCGCTGCCGACTTCGCGGAGGCCTTCCGCCAGGGTGGTGAGGGCGTCGGGCAGGATCTCGCCCTGCTCTTTCGGCCCTGGCCCTTCGACCCGAACGCGATCCGCTCCCCGGTCCTCTTCTTCCACGGCGCCTGCGACCGCACCGTCTCCTCTGCAGTCGCACAGGAGCTCGCCGGCGCCGTTCCTGCAAGTCGACTCCGCCTCTACGAGCGAGACGGTCACTTCTCTCTGCTCACCCGCAATGTCCAGCAGATCCTCGAGGCTACGGTGTGACCAGGTCTGCACTGAGTAGAAACCCTGGGGTGGTGATCGTGATCGGTGCAGGGCCTGCGGGCCTTGCCACCGCTGCGATGTTGCAGCAGGCGGGCGTGCGCGTGGTCGTGCTCGAGCGCGGCGAGGTCGCGGCTGCCTGGAGAACGCGGTATGACCGCTTGCGCCTGCACACCGTGCGCTGGCTTTCCTGCCTGCCCGGATACCGGATGCCGCGTGCGTTCGGCAAGTGGCCGTCGCGGGACCGGGTGATCGAATATCTGCAGCGGTACGCGGACCGTGCCGCGCTCGAGGTGCGAACGCGGGTCGAGGTCGAGCGACTCGATCGCGTCGGAGCAGCCTGGAACGTCGTTACCGCCCAGGGCGTGCTCGAGGCGGAACGCGTCGTCGTTGCCACCGGCTACAGCAACGCCCAGTATCGGCCCCGCTGGCCCGGCACGTTCGCCGGCGAGATCGTCCACTCGTCGGACTACCGAAACCCGGCCGGGTATGCCGGGCGCCGGGTGCT
Source organism: Actinomycetota bacterium (assembly GCA_046727515.1). Lineage (GTDB taxonomy): Bacteria > Actinomycetota > Thermoleophilia > Gaiellales > Gaiellaceae > DATBLE01. The sequence goes on from JBKPCT010000202.1 coordinate 3,862, forward strand.
CGTTGTCGGCGCCGGTAACTCGGGCGCCGAGATCGCCGTCGACCTCGCGGACGGTGGCGCCGCGGAGGTTCTGCTCGCCGTGCGCACAGCGCCGACCATCGTCCGGCGCGACACGTTCGGCTTCCCGAGTCAGGTGCTGGGAATCGCGACCGCGCATCTACCCGTGTCGGTCGTCGACCGGATCGGCGCCACGATTCGCCGGATCTCGATCCCCGACCTCACACCGTACGGGCTGCCGGCGCCGGCGCGGCCGTACTCGGACTTCCTGCGCCGCCGCGTCATCCCCATTCTCGATGTCGGTCTCGTCGACGCCGTACGCGGCGGGCGAGTGCGGGTCGTCCCGGCGCTCGAGCGCTTCGCGGACGGCGCGGCCGTCCTGACGGACGGGAGCCGCCTGGAGGTAGACGCCGTGGTCGCGGCAACCGGTTACCGCCCGGCGCTCGAGGCACTAGTCGGCCACCTCGGCGTCCTCGGCGACCGCGGAGAACCGCTCGTCCACGCGGCAGAAGAACATCGGCACGCACCCGGCCTTCATTTCGTCGGCTATCAGGTGACCCTCGGTGGCACGTTCCGGCTCATCGGGATCCAGGCGAAACAGCTCGCCCGAGCCGTCGCCGCGAGCCGTACGCCCGAGGTGGACCGGGTTCCGGTCCCGACCTAGCCAGGCGCTCTTCACCTTCGCCGCTGCGGCCGAGCCGGTTTTGCGCTACGGCGTCGTGTCAGCCTCGAGGGCCGGGACCTACTCGCGTTCGGAAAGGCGGCGGGCAAGCTGCATCCGCGAGCGGATGCCGAGCTTGGCGTACGCGTGCTTGAGGTGGACCTCGACGGTGCGCACGGAGACGAAGAGGGTGCCCGCGATCTCTTTGTTGGCCAGCCCGTCCGCCGCCAGGTCGACCACGCGCCGCTCCGCCGGGGTCAGCTCCCCCGTCGGCTGCGGCCGCCGAGCACCGACCCGGGCGAGCTCCGAGCGCGCCTGCCCCGCCCACCCCGGCGACCCGAGCTCGTCGAGCTCCGCGACGGCTTGCTCCAGCGCCGCGCGGGCGGCGCCCCACTTCTTCGCCCGGCGCTGCGCGCGTCCGAGGCCGAGCAAGGCCCGTGCCCGGTCGAAGCGAAGGCCCAGCGCGCCGTACTCCGCCGCCGCCTGCTCGAGCGCCGCCGCCGCCCCCTCGTCGTAGCCGCCTGCGAGCTGCACCACGGCACCGCATCGCTTCGTCGTCGCGAGCCCCCACGGATGGTCCTGCGCTTTTGCCAGCTCGTGCAGCCGATCGGTCACCGCGTGCGCCTCGCCGAGCTCGCCGAGCTCGGCCAGCGCCTCGACGAGGTCCGGCGCGACCGGGAACACGCCGGGCTCGTCGACGCCCTCGCGCCGCGTGTGCTCCCAGACGGTGCGTAGGCTGTCCGCCGCCCGCGCCGGCTCGTTCGCCACCAGTGCGGCGGCTCCGCGCGCCCGCAGCGCCTCCAGGCGGTCCCACCGTGTGCCGGTCGCCTCCGCGCGTGCGAGCGTCTCCGCAGTCCAGCGCTCCGCCTCGTCCGGGAGACCGCGGCCGGCTGCAAGCAACGCGCGGCACCGCTCGTACATCGGCCACATCACCTGCTCGGAGGACTGGGCCCAGTCCTCCAGGAGGGCCTCGACGGCGTCCCAGTTGCCGATGCGGAGCTCGAGCTGGCACATGTGGAGCCGCTGGAGTAGGTAGGAGTACGACTCGCCGCGCTCGTCGGCGAGCGCCAGCAGCGGGGTGAGCACGTCGCGCGCCTGCTCGATCTCACCTCGCCAGACGAACCGCTGGCCCGCCACACGCTCCGGCGACTCGGCCATGTACGGAGGGACGTCCGAAACGGCGTGGAACCGGTCGAGGAGATCGTCGATAGGTTGCCCCCGGAGGGCGCGCGCCCACGCGACGGCGTGCAACGCGAGCCGTTCCAGTCCGGGCCCGACACGGCGCGCGACCGCGAGCGCCTCCAGCGCCGAGGCCTCCGCCGCAGGGATCCCCTCCACGCGGATGACGGCGTCGTTCGTGACGATCTCCACGAACACAGACGCCCGCAACAAGGGGTCGCTCCCGCTCTCGGCGAGCGCCTCGAGCAGGTAGCCGCGGATCTCGTCGTTCGTGCCGACGACCCCCTCTGTCAGCAGGAGCAGCGCCTGCACCCGCGCCTCGGCCGGCGACAGCGTCTCGAGTTCAGGGACGAGGAGGTCCGTCAGTCGCTGCTTCTCGCCCGCGACGACGAGGTAGCCGCCGAGGGTGAGCACGCGGTCGGTGCGCTCCGCCGAGCCGTTGGGCGTCAGGAGCAGGGCGTGCTCGGCAAGCACGACAGCCTCGTGCCGCGCACCGCGGGCCGCCGCGACGCCGGCTGCGGCTTCGATTGTCGCCGCCAGCTCCGCGTCGGGGCGGTCGGCTGCGAGCGCGAGGTGCAGCGCCTTCGACTCGTCGTCGGCGGACAGCTGCGCCAGAGCCCGGTGGAGCTCGCGTCGCTCACCTGCCCGCGCGCGGCTCTTCGCCGCGGTCGCAAACAGCGGGTGGGCGGGGCGGACGCGGTCGCCGTCGACCACGAGTACGCCTGCATCCAGCCCGTCGTCGAGTGCAGCTGCCGGGCCGATCTCCGCGAGCTGGGACGTCCGCAGCTCGCCGCTGAGGGCGACGGCGAGCACTACTCTCCGCGAGGGCCCGGGAAGCGCTGCGACCCGTGTGCCCAGGAGCTCGTCGACCGTCTCGGGCAGCGGCACCTCCTCGCCGATCTCGAGGGGTCCTCGCGCTGCGAGCGCGCGGCCGAGCTCCAGTGCAAAGAGCGGGTTGCCGAGCGTCGCCTCCACGACGCGCCGCAGGACATGGCGGGAGAGGACGAGGCCGAGCCGTTGCCTCAGCAGCCGTTGCGTGGCGCCGAAGCTCAGTGGCAGGACCTCGAGCCGGTGCAGCCCCTTCGGCCCATAGGCACGCTCGAGCATCGAGGAGGTGTGCGACCGCTTCGCGAACAGAAAGCGAACCTGATGGCGATCGATGCGCCTGACCGCGAACGCAACCGCCTCTGCCGAGGCACCGTCGAGCCATTGCACGTCGTCGACGGCGACGAGTAGCGGCTCGTGCACGGCCAGGGCGCGCAGCGCGTTCAGGAAGCCGAGGCTGATCGCGGCCGGCGGCGGAGGCCCGGTCGAAGGGTCAGCCCGCAGCAGGGCCGACTCCAGTGCGTGCAGTTGGGGAGACGGGAGGGCGCCGAGCTCCTCAGGGCCGACTCCGTCGAGCAGATCGATCAGGGCCGCGAACGAGAGCTGCGTCTCGGAATCGCTCCCCCTTGCCGCGAGTACCCGCACCCCGTGACTGCGGGCGAGCTCGACTGCGGCCTCCCAGAGCGTCGTCTTGCCGATCCCCGGCCCGCCGGCGAGCACGAGCGCGCCGGACGGAGGCCCGGAGCTCAGGAACGCGTCCAGCACAGCGAGCTCCGCCTCCCGGCCGACGATCTGCACGCCCAGCTCTGGACTTGTTGACGGCACGTCGCCCGGTGCCCGAATAGCACAGCGCCGGACCCGGCGCAACCAGGTGCTTCGCGCCCTCCAGGCCCGCTTACCCGGCCTTCACCGCCGCGATCGGGATGTTCTGCGCCTCCTCCTGTGGGGTCGCTTGGCGTGTCAATGGAGGTCCGGCTCGCGGCCTGCGGCGAGCGCGCCGAGGAACGCGTAGGCGCGGTTCGCGCCGAGCGGGTGCATGAAGGCGCAGGCGCGGACGTCGCGGTAGGCCCGTGCAAGCGGGCTGCCGTTCAGATAGCCCGCTCCCCCGGAGAGCGCGAGCGCTCGGTCGACCACGCGAACAGCGGCTTCGCCGAGGAACGTCTTGGTGCTCTGGGCCTCGGCGAAGAGGTCGGTCAGCTCGTCGTCCGCCGGCGAGGCGGCCGGGTCGCTGTCGCGCCGCTCGTCGATCAGCCCCGCCGCGCGCGAGAGCATGGCCCGGCAGGCGGAGAGGTCGACGACGTTCTCCGCCGCCAGGACCAGCGTATGGGGATCGAGCTTGTCGCGCCGGCCGAGCCCGCGCCTCGCGAGGCCGTCTGCGGCCTCGGCGACGCCCAGGGCTGCGGCCGCGTGCAGGACTCCTGCGTTGAGATTCCGGTCCATGTATGCGACCGCGTCGCCGGCCGGGAAGCCGCCGCGCAGGGCGGAGAGCGGCAGGCGCACGGCGTCGAACGACACCGTGTTGCTGCCCGAGGCGCGCATTCCGAGCGCGTCCCAGTCGTCGTGCACGACGACGCCGGGCGTCTCGCGCGGAACCATCGCGTAGCCGTAGCGCGCGCGACCGTCGTCGTCGGTGTAGGTGACCGCGGTGTAGAGGACATCGGCGGCCGGCGACATCGTGCAGAAGGCCTTCCGGCCGGAGATCACCCAGCCGCTCTCCCAGCGGACCGCGGTCGTCGCCGGCCTGGTCAGGTCCTGTCCGACCTCGCTGCCGGCGGCGGCGAAGACCGTCCCGTCGCGCGCGATCCGCTCGAGGGTTCCGCCGAACGCACCGGCGCGGCGCTCGTCCCCGGCGGCGACTGCCGTCTGCCAGCGGTTGACGACGTTGATCAGGTAGGCGAAGTGCATGTTCACGCCCAGCGTCAGTGCTGCGTCGCCGCGCGCGAGCCGGCTCGAGGCGACGACGACGTCGTGCAGCGAGGTGACGCCGAGGCCGCCGAGGCCCTCCGGAATCGGGGCGATGAAGTAGCCGCTCTCCTTGAGGATCGAGAAGCTGTCGAAGGGGAAGCTCGCGTCGCGGTCGTGGGCCGCGGCGCGGGGGGCGATCTCCTCGGCGAGCGTCTCCGCGAGCGAGACCAACCGCCCGCCGGGCTCGCTTCGCGCCGTCAGCTCGAAGGGCATCTCGACCTCCTCTTCGTGTGTGTTCGTGTCGAGAGGGGCTCGAGCGTGCAGTAGCCGCGGTGCCGGTAGACGAGCGGAACGCTCCCCGGCGAAGAGTGGGCGATTCGGACGCGGCCGAAGAACACCGTGTGATCGGCGACCTCGATCGTTGTGGCCACCTCGCAATCCAGGTGCGCGAGCGCGCCCGCGATGGCAGGGCTCTCGTCCCCGCTGCGAAGCTGAACGAACGGCTCGAGAAACTTGGTCGCGCGCGGCGCCGACCCGTAACGCGCGAGCGAGAGCTGCTCGGCCGCCAGCATGCTGACGCCGAACCGCCGGGTCGAGGCGATCGCGCGGGCGGCAGCGCCGTCGGAGTCGAGCGAGACGAGCACCGTCGGCGGGTCTGCGGAGACGGATGCGAACGCCGTCACCGTCATCCCCCAGGGCCGGTCGCCGACCCAGCAGGTGACGACGACGACGCCGCTCGCGAGCTCGCTCATCGCGTCGGCGAACTCCGGAGCCTGGGCCACCGCGGCGTCGGGCTGTGCGTCGGTGACGAGTGTCAGGGCGGGAGGCATGGATCGCTCCTCGAGGCTGCGGCCGGCGGCCGCCTCGACGACGGCGGCCGGCCGGTGCTTTCGTGTCAGGGAGCCGACACGTCCATCGTCACGGGGACGCCGTTCGCGACCATGTCGAAGACGGCGGAGCGCTGCTGCGCGCGCGCGGCGACGTCGAGCAGCTTCTCCTTCGGCGCATCGCCTTCGATCCGGAACGAGACGCGGATCTGCTCGAAGCCGTTGCGGTGTTCCTCCGAGAGCCCGAGCGCGCCCTGCACGTCCATGTCGCCCTCGACGAGCGACTCCACCCTCGTGAGGCGGACGCCGCGGGCGGCGGCGACGTAGACGAGCGACGTCGTCAGGCACGCGGCCAGGGCATGCAGCAGGTACTCGGCCGGGTTCGGCCCGGTGTCGGTGCCGAGCAGGATGGCGGGCTCCCCGGCGTCGAGCACGAACTCCTCGGCGCGGGACGTGTCCTCCTGGTTGGCGGCGTAGAAGCCGCGGATCGTGCTGCGGTTGTGCGCCCCGTCGATCCAGCGGTTGCGCGCGCGGAACTGGAACTTCGCGATCGAGGGGTCGGCCTTGACGGCGTCGAGCGTGCCGAACAGCTGGTGCGTGTCGACGCCGTTCCGGCTGGTCTCCGGGCTGGTTGCCGTTGCGTTCATCTGGACATGCTCCTTTCGCTATGGGTCAGGCCGGCCGCCGCCTCGACGACGCGCTCGCAGTCCAGCGAGGCCCGCCGTGCCGACTCACGCACGTCTTCGGCGGAGGTCGCCTCGACCAGGAAGAAGCAGGTCTCGTCCTCCGGGACGAAGATCGAACGCACGACGCGGACCGGGCGCCGCTCGACGGTCACCTGCGCGGCTGCACGTTGCAGGCGCTCGAGCGTGACGGTGACGGCGTCACATTGCGTCTTCGAGACATACAGCTCGACCAGGAACTCGGTCATGCGCCCCAGGCTAGGACGGCCCCTGCCGCGGCGAAATACCGAAGACCCACAGTCTTTAAGGAGCTACCTCCGTCGGGAAAGGCGCCGTGCGGCTGCCGGAAAGCCCGGTGTGAGCAGCACGCGATCGTCGGCGAGGATCGTGATCGCCTCGTACCCGGCCGCGAGTGAGGCCGTCCATTCCGGTGCCCAGTCGCCGCCCATCGCGAAGGCAGCCGTCGCATACGCATCCGCGGTGGCGAGATCGGGACCGGTGATCGTCACCGAGAGGATCCCGGACGGAGTAGCCCCGGTGTGCGGGTCGACCACATGCTCCCCGCGCGCGTAGGCGCCCGAGGTGGCGACGGCCAGGTCGCTACCTTCGACGGCGGCGGCAATGCGGTTCCGCAGGCGCGGATGCTGGATCCCCACTCGCCAGATCGAGTCCGGACGGGCGCCTCCGACGAGCCGGATGTCGCCCCCGGCGTTGACGGCGTAGTTCTCGAAGCCCACGCGTGCGAGCAGGGCGGCGGCCCGGTCGACCGACCAGCCCTTGACGAGCCCCGAGGGATCGAGTGCGCCCGAGGCATAGGCGTCGAAGTAGCCCGCCGTCTCTCGCCGCAGTTGCTCGCACCGCACGAGTACCTGCCGCACCTCAGGCGACGAGCCCGCGACGGCGAGGTCGCCGCGGGCGATGCGGCTGATCTCGCTGTCGGGGTTGTAGGTGGAGAACGTCTCGTCGACCTCACGGAACCAGTCGAAGACCGCGTCGAGGGCGCGCTCGTCCACCACGTCGTCGCGGAGGTCGACGAGGATCGGCATGCCCATGATCTGCTCGACCCGGCGTACGCCCGGCGCTTCGATCGCGACCGCCATCACGCCTTCTTCGCCCGCAGGATCGCCGCCTGCAGCGACTGGGCGAACGCGTAGCTCGTGTCCGTCGCCCCGGAGACGAGCTGGACGTTCGCGCTCTGGGCCTCCAGGGCCTCCTCCTTCAGGTCGGGCAGCGCCTCCTCGTTGATGAAGACCGAGCGGTCGGTGTGGTCCGGGTAGACGGGGACGTTGACGGCCACGATCCGCCTCCGCACCGTCACCTTCTTGGCGACGGTGGTGGTCGTCTTCCGCACCGTGATCGCGACCTGGAGCGGCCCCCAGCGGTCGGTCTCGACCTCTGTGCCGGCGAACCGACGCGTCGTGACGACGACCTTCGGCTTCACGGCGGACTTGGTCGCGGCGGCGACGGCATCGGTCACCGGGAGGGCGAGGGTCAAGGCAGTGAGCGTGGCAACTACGGTCTTGCGCATCAGGATCTCCTTCCTCTAGAGGGCGAAGCGTTCGGCGTGGATACGACGGCGTGACACACCGGCCGCGCGGAGGCTACGGCGGCTCGAGTCGGTGAATGCGGGCGGGCCGCAGACGTACGCGTCCCGCTCGACCAGGTCCGGGACGAGCTCCCGGAGGTGGTCGGCAGACATCAGGTGCGCGTGGTGCTCGTCGCGGTGGTCGCCGGCGACGAGGTGGAGCGTCGGCGCCAGCTGCGCGAGCTCGTCGAGGAAGATCGCCTCCTCCTCGGAGACGACGCGGTAGACGACGACCGCGTCGCCGCTCAGATCCTCGAGGAGGGCGCGGATCGGCGTGATCCCGATTCCACCCGCGATCAACAACGACTTCGGGCGTCGTGCCGCGGCGGCCGTGAAGGTGCCGAACGGCCCCTCGGCGAGGACCCGCGTGCCGGGGCGGATATCGCCGACCGTCGAGGTGAAGTCGCCGAGGTCCTTGATCGTGATCCGCATCGCGCTCGTCGTCGGAGCGGCGGAGAGCGAGAACGGATGCGCCTTCCACCAGCGGCCGGGTGCGAGGAAGCGCCAGAGGAAGAACTGGCCGGACCGCGCCCGCAGACGGTCGAGGCTCCGGCCCGCGATGTCGAGCGAGACGACGCCGGGGCCCTCGCGCCGCACGCCCGCAACATGCAGCCGGTGGCGGAAGGCCCCGACGACCGGCGCGACGAGGCGGTACCCGACGAGCAGGGTGAGCGTGGCGAGGCAGAGCGACCGCCAGTAGTCGGCCGCGGCCCGGTCGAGGACGAGCTCGTTGCCGGTCGGGATCTGGTGGAACCAGGCCAGGGCGATCCCGCCGTAGGCGAGGAGATGGACTGCGTACCACCACTCGTAGCGGAGCCGCCGCTTCACGATGACGAGCGAGGTGACGACGACCGCGATCAGCGCGACGCTGCCGATCGTCGCCGTGACCATGCCCGGGTAGACCCCGCCGCCGATCATCGTCCAGAGCTCGCCGAAGAACCCGAGCCTGTCGAGCGCCGCGTACCCCCAGACGCTGAGGAGGACGTGGGCGACGACGAGGTCGATGCAGAGGTGGCCGTTCCACCGGTGCCAGACCGAGAGCCGGTCGAGCCCGACCGCGCGCTCGAGGGCCGGGATCCGGGCGAGCAGGAGCACCTGGATCAGCGCGAGGTAGGCGGCGAGCAGTCCGGTCAGCCGTGCGAAGCTCGTCAGCCACTCGCCCGTCGTATCGACGCCGAGGTTCCCGCCGTGCACCCACAGCCACACGATCACCCCGCCGTTGGCCAGCAGGAACGCAAGGACGGCGGCGGCCTGGGTCCGCTGCAGCGGGGGCCGCACCCGAGAGATCGCGCGCGGGACGACGACGGCGGTGGCGGCGTCGTCGTTCATCCGCTCGATGGAAGCCGCGCTCCCTAGGACCAACATGAACGTCAGCTGTGAATCAACTGAGAATCGACGGCTCTAGAGAACCCTGCGAGCGCAGGCAGGCCGCGCCGCCGGCCGGCTCAGCGTGGGAGGGATGCCCTCCCGGGGCTGCCTTCTGCGACCAGCGCGTCGAGGAAGAAGAAGTCGCCCCAGGCGCTCGCGCAGTCGAGCCCGACGCCGTGGGCCGGGCGGTAGGCGCAATGCAGCAGGATGCCGTCACCCTCGCCGTGGTTGAGGCAACGGGCGGCGAGCGCCTCGAGCAGGCCACGGGCCTCGTCGTCCCAGCCGAGCTCGAGGAGCGCCGAGGCGGCGATCGCGGCCGCCGACGAGTCCTTCGGAGCGTCCCGGTCGAAGTCCCAGGGCGGCATCCGATCGGCGGGCAGGTGGTCGAGGAACCAGCGCGCGGCGCTCTCGGCCTCCTGCGTGTAGGCGGCCGCGACGAGCCCGTGAATCGCCCAGGCCTGCCCGCGGGCCCAGGTCGAGTCGTCGGCGTAGCCGTTGACCGTCCCGCGCTCGAGCACCGAGCCGTCGTCGGCGATCCGGGCGGCGTGGAACGTCGAGCCGTCCGGGCGCAGCAACGCGTCGAGGGTCGCCTCGAGGTGTGCGCGGGCGGCCGCGCCGCCCTCCGTGAACCCCTCCTGCTCGGCCCACCAGAGGAGGCGCAGGTTCGGCCAGGTGTCGACGATCGTGCGGCCGTGCCAGGCCGGGTCGTCGAGCGCACCGATCACCTGGATCACGCCCGAGGGGAGTGCCCGCTCGACGAGGCTTGCAGCGGCGCGGAGACCGAGCTCCCGCGCGCCGCCGAGCACGGCGCTCGGCCAGAAGAGGAAACCGAGGTCGTGCGTCGTTGCCTCCGCTGCCCGCGGGGCGAGCAGCGCGGTGACCTCGGCCGCCGCTTCGTGCTGGCCGGCCAGCCAGAGCTGTCCGGCGACGAAGCCGCCCGTCCACGGAAGGCCGGTCAGCGCCTCCTGCTCGTGACCGACCGGGGAGAGGAGCTGCCAGCGTCCGTCGTCACCTGTGACATGCGGCAGCTTTCCTTCGAGGGGGCGGAGCCGCCCTGCCCGCTCGAGCCCGAACTCGAGCGCCTCAGCCAGGCTCACGGACGACCTCGAGCGTCAACCCGTCGAGACCTGTGATCCGCACGCGCTCGCCGCGCGCGGCACCCGCGGCACAGTGGGCGTTCCAGAGCTCGCCGTGCACTCGCACGCGGCCGTATGGGCGGCATTCCTCGCTGACCTCGACGACCAGACCGACCAACGCCTCCGCCCCGACGGTCGCCGCGCGCCGCTGCGTATAGCGGAGCCAGAACGCGGTCTGCGAGAGCTCGAGCGCGCCGGTCGCGAGCAGCAGCGCGATCGCCCAGTTGCCCTCGACGACGTGCAGGACGACGAGCGCCAGCGCGATCCAGAACGTCATCGAGTCGCCGAGCGCCGGAGGACGCGTTCGTCGCCGACGCGTCGGGTCAGTCCGTCGGCGTCGAAGCGCTCGAGCAGCAGCTGGGCGGCGCGGCGGCCGACGCCGAGAAGGTCGCGAAAGCGGGCGAGGCTGATCGTCCCGGTGGCCGTGCACTCGCCGACGAGCGCCGCGCGCGCCGCTTCGTACGCTGCGGTGCCGACCGCGAGACCGTCCCCGAGCCGGTAGAGCTTGCCTTCCCGTTCCAGCGCCCGCGCGAGCTTCGGGTCGCCGATCTTCACGGGGTTGGGCCCGGCGGCCGCGAGCTCGGCGAGCAGCTCCTCGCCGCCGGACGTCTGCGGAGCTGCGCCGGGCAGATAGAGGCGCGAGCCGCGCCGCTCGACGCCGAGCAGCGGCACGATTGCGGGCGCCCAGGGCGCCGCGGGCGGGTCGATGCCGGGGTCGCGCGGATCGGCGGCCGCGAGCCGCTCGTGCACGCCGGCGCGCAGCACGTCGAGCCAGTCTCGCGAGAAGACCCAGTCGCCCGCGCGTTCGAGGCCGTCGAGCTCGCCGAGATGGCGCAGCGAATCGGCGCGGACCGGACCGTGGACGGTCGCAGCAAGCTCGCCGCGCTCGATCCGCTCGAGCCGTTCGGCGTCCACCCGTCGCGGCGGCCTCGGGTCGAGCACCGTTCCTCCTCCGATCGTCGTCTGCGTCCGGAGGACGACCCGATCGCCTCGCGCGGCGACGACGGGCCGCTCGAGCCGCAGCTGTGCGAAGCGACCGCGGCGGGCCACGCGGGCGGGAACATCGGCCGTGCCCAGGTGGACCGTGAGCGCGGCCGGCACCTCCGCGAGCTCCTCGAGCACGATGTCGACACGGTAGGTGACGGAGTACGAGCCGGGCGTGATCAGGGCGTCGCCGCGGCCCAGCTCGTGACGCTCGACGCCCGGCAGCGCGACCGCGACCCGCTGGCCTGCATCGGCACGGGCGACCGGCCGGTCGTGGACCTGGACGCTGCGCACGCGCACGTCGAGGCCCGCGGGCTCGGCGCGCAGCGCGTCGCCCTCACCGATTGTCCCGGACCAGAGCGTGCCGGTGACGACGGTGCCGATCCCGCGCAGCGTGAAGACGCGGTCGATGTAGAGGCGCGTCGGCCCGTCCGGCTCAGGTGGTTGCTCGTCCGCGAGCCGCGCGAGCGCCGCTCGGAGGTCGTCGAGGCCCTCGCCCGTCTTCGCGCTGACGGCGACCACCTCCGCCTCCGGGGCGAGCTCGCGTGCTTCCTCGAGCGCGAGCGCCAGCGTCTCTTCGTCGACGGCGTCGGCCTTGGTGACCGCGACCGCCCCGCGCTCGATCCCGAGCAGCCGGAGGATCGCAAGGTGCTCGTACGTCTGCGGCCGTGCTCCCTCGGCGGCGTCGATCACGAGCAGGAAGAGGTCGATCCCGGTCGCGCCCGCGACCATGTTGCGCACGAACCGCTCGTGCCCGGGCGCGTCGACCAGAGAGAGCCGGCGGCCGTCCGGCAGCTCGAGCTGGGCATAGCCGAGATCGATCGAGATCCCGCGCCGCTGCTCCTCGGGCAGCCGGTCGGTGTCCTTCCCGGTCAGCGCTCGGACGAGCCAGGTCTTCCCGTGGTCGATGTGTCCGGCGGTGCCGACGGTCAGGGGCATGAGGCCTGGACGAGCCCGTCCTCGATCGCGTCGATTCGCATCCCGGCGCCTTCGATCAGTGTGCGCCACTCGGGCTCGCTTCGCTCGCGCCCGTCGAGCGTCGCGAGCATCAGCAGGTCGAGCCACTTCGAGCCCTGCGGGTCGTTTCCAGTTTGGACAACGGAATCGAGGATCAGGACGCGCGCGCTCGAGGGGGCGTGCCTGCGGATCGTCTCGAGGATCGCCGCGGCACGGTCGTCTGCCCAGTCGTGCAGGATCCCCCCGAGCACGTAGACGTCGCCTTCGGGGACGCGCTCGAAGAAGCTCCCTTCCTCGAACTCGATCCCGGCCGAGCCGAGCCGGGCGCCGTCCCGCACCGTCTCGGGGAGGTCGTAGACGATGCCGCGCAGGCCCGGCTGCCGTTCGAGGAGCTCGAGCAGGAAGGAACCGTTCCCCCCGCCGACGTCGACCACCGTCTCGCCGTTCCACCTGAACGCGGCCAGCCGCTCGACCCGGCGCTCCTTGCCTGCTTCCATCGCGAGATCGAAGAGAGCGCGCTCGCGCGGATGCTCAGCGAGCCACGCCCAGAAGTCGGGCTCGAACGCTTTCTCGCCGGTCGCATCGAGGTCACCGACCGCGCCGTACCAGACGCCGCCGAAGAGTTGCGCGAAGGCACCCCACGAGCTTTCCCGGCCGAGGAGGGCCGACGTGGGGGTGTTCTCGAAGACGCGGGGCTCGATCTCGGCGAAGACGCCCTCGCTCGCCAGCGCGCGAAGGTAGCGGTGGAGCGTGTCCGGGTCGGCTCCGACCTCGCCGGCGAGCTCGTCGACCGGCCGCGGGCCGTCCGCGAGCTCGTCGGCGACCCTCAGCTCGGACACGATCGCAGTGACGCGGGTTCCGATCGCGCCGCGCAGGAGCGTCCAGAGGAGCGCCTCCGGTGCGAAGCTGCTCATCCGCGGGCGCGGGTGACCGCCGTAGCGGCTTCGTCGAGCTCCGCATCGGCAAGCGTGCGACAGTCGAGCAGCGTGCGGCCGTCGCGGACGACGCCGACGACCGGCGGGTCGCCGAGCCGCAGCAGGGCGGCCAGCTCCTCCTCGACCGCGCAGGCGAAGCTCGGCAGCTCCGTCAGCGGCAGCGCGCCGCCGCCGACGCGGGCGACGGTCTCCTCGACCGCTCCGCCCGTGACCGCCGCGAGGCGCTCGGCCCGCCTGCGGACGTCCTCCACCGGCTCGGCGACCATGCGCAGCACGGGCACCTCGCGCAGCGCCCGCTCGGGGTCGAGGTAGAGCCCGAGCGTGCCCTCGAGCGCGGCCAGCGTCAGCTTGTCGGCGCGCAGAGCGCGCTGGAGCGGATGCCGGCGCAGCTGCCCGACGAGCTCCTCGTGTCCGGCGACGATCCCGGCCTGGGGCCCTCCGAGCAGCTTGTCCCCGGAGAAGCACACGAGGTCCGCGCCCGCTGCAAGTGCATCCCGCGCGGTCGGCTCGTCCGGGAGCGAGACGAGCGCGCCGGAGCCGAGGTCGTCGACGAGCGGAAGGCCGTGGCGCGCCGCGAGGGCGGCCAGCTCGGCTGTCGTCGGTTGCTCTGCGAAGCCGACGACGCGGAAGTTCGACTGGTGGACGCGGAGGAGGAGGGCTGTGTCCGGCCCGATCGCTCGCTCGTAGTCGGCCGCACGGGTGCGGTTGGTCGTTCCGACCTCGACGAGCTGGGCGCCGGAGCGGGCGAGCACGTCCGGAATGCGAAAGCCGTCGCCGATCTCGATCAGCTCCCCGCGGGAGACCAGCACCTCGCGGCCCTCGGCGAGCGCTGCAAGCGCGAGCAGGACCGCGCCCGCGTTGTTGTTGACCACGAGCGTGTCCTCGGCGCCGGTGAGCCGGCGGAGGATCGCGGCGACATGGACTTGCCGTGAGCCGCGCGCTCCTTCGTCGAGGTCGTACTCGAGGTTGGAGTAACCGCGGCCGACCTCGCGGACGCGCTCCAGGGCGGCCGCCGAGAGCGGCGCACGGCCGAGGTTCGTGTGCACGATCACGCCGGTCGCGTTCAGCACGTGACGGAGGCGCGGCCGCCGTGCGTCCTCGAGCTCGGCGCGTAGCCGCTCGGCGAGGTCACCCGGTTCCCCGCCGGCCCGGATCTCCTCCCGGGCCCGCTCGAGCACCCGGCGCGCTGCGTCGACGGCGAGCGGGTCGACGACCGAGCGGGCGAGCTCGTCGACGGAAGGAAGGTCCCGGAGCTTCACGATCGAAAGGATAGGCGGCTACGCTGGGTTACCCGCCTTGAGACGTCTTCGATTCAGCTTCTCGCTCGCGCTCGCCGTCGTGCTCGTCCCCTCCGCGACCGCCGGCGGCGTGCCGCTCATCCACCAGGCCGGACCGCTGCCGGGCCACGGAATCCGGCTCAGCGCGCGCTCGGCGATCCTCGTCGAGGGGGCGACCGGAAAGGTGCTCTGGGCGAAACGCGCGCACGTCCGGCGACAGATCGCCTCGACGACGAAGATCATGACCGCGCTCGTCGCCATGTCCCGGCTCGGGCCGCACTCGATCGTCACCGTCGACCGAGCTGTCCGGCGCGTTCCGCCGATCACCGAGGGGCTGAGGCCGGGCGAGCGCGTCCAGGCGTGGAAGCTCTTCTACGGTCTGCTGCTCTACTCCGGCAACGACGACGCGCTCGCGCTCGCAGTCGGGGCGGGCGGGACGCGCTCGCGGTTTGTCGCGTTGATGAACGAGAAAGCCCACGCGCTCCGTCTCACCCACACGCACTTCCGCAGCCCGAGCGGCTTGCTCGACCGCGATAACTACTCGACCGCCTGGGACCTGGCCGCCCTCACGCGCTACGCGCTCTGGAACCCGCGCTTCCGCGAGGTCGTCCGCACGAAGATCAAGTACGTCCCGTGGTCGAAGCCGATCGGCGAGAAGATCTACGTGAACAAGAACCACCTGCTCGGCTCCTACGCCGGCGCCGACGGCGTCAAGACGGGGTGGACGACGAAGGCGAAGCACTGCCTCGTCGCCTCGGCCCGCCGGCACGGCGTTCACCTGATCGCCGTGGTCCTCGCCTCCGACGACTCCTACAAGGACGTCAGGAAGCTGCTCGACTACGGGTTCGCGACAAACGGCTGAGCGTCGGAAACCAGGGACGCGGAGTACGATCTCGCGCCTATTGGGCGTCGGCCTTCTCGAGCTCGTGGGTCGGCTCGGCGGAGTGTCGCTCCCAGGAGTCGCGCATCAGCTGAACTGCCTCCCCGACGTCGTCCGTCACGTGGAGCAGCTCGACGTCCTCCGGCGAGATCATGCCCTTCGCCAGCGGCTCCTCGGCGATCCAGGTGAGTAGGTCGGCCCAGTAGGCCTTCCCGACCAGCACGACCGGGAACTGGCGCACCTTGTCGGTCTGGATCAGTGTCAGCGACTCGAACAGCTCGTCGAGGGTTCCGAAGCCGCCCGCGAACAGGATGAAACCCTCGGCGGCCTTCACGAGCATCACCTTGCGCGCGTAGAAGTGCCGGAAGGTGAGCGCCAGGTCAAGGTACGGGTTCGGCTTCTGCTCGTGGGGAAGCTCGATGTTGAAGCCGACCGAGAAGCCGCCGCCCTCCTTGGCGCCGCGGTTCGCCGCTTCCATCGTTCCCGGCCCGCCGCCGGTGACGACGGCGAAGCCGGCCTCCGCGAGCGCGCGCCCACACGCGCGGGCGTGCTCGTACTGGAGTCCGGCGCCGATCCGTGCCGAGCCGAACACGGTGACGGCGGGCCGCGGGACGCGGTCGACCGCCTCGAAGCCTCTCCGCAGCTCGTCGGCGATCATCGCGACATGCGTGTCGCGCGCGGCGGTCTCGTGCTCGAGGACGCGCTGGTCGAGTGCCATGTCTCTCAGAGGCGGTGCTGCGGAACGTGCGCGCCGAACATCCCCGCGAGCAGGAGGGCGGCGAGCCCGAAATAGACGAGCGTGATCGTCGTTGCCTTCCCCGGAGTGCCGCCGAGGCGCATCGTCCGGATCGACCGCCAGATCGAGCCGCCGTCGAGGAACCCGATCGGAATCAAGTTGAACAGGTTGAGCAGGAAACCGACGTAGCCGAGCGCCTGGAGGAGCGGCGAGTCGCGCTGCTCGCCGACGAGCCAACAGACCGCGGCGCCGAGCCCACCGGAGATCGGGCCGGCGAGCGCGATCCACGCGCTCTGCCAAGGGTTCATCCGCGCGTCGCGGATCGCGACGTACGCCCCGAAGAACGGGATGAAGACCGGCAGCGCCGCGTCGAACCCGCGTCGGCGGGCCTCGACGAAGTGGCCGAGCTCGTGGACGAGGATCAGGAGCACGAAGCCGACCCCGAACTTCCAGCCCCAGATCAGCGCGTAGCCGCCGACAGCGATAAAGATCGAGCCGAACTTCGCGACGGCGAAGCCGAACTTGGCGATCAGGCCGATCAGGACCGCGATCGGAGCCCAGATCTTGCGCGCGATCGCGCGCCAGGCCGGCTCGGGGTGGATCGGCCTGTAGTCGCGCTCGGGAACCTCTGGCTGGAGATCGGTCATTCGACGGGCTCCGCCGGATGACCGTGGGGAGGGGTCCGAGGGGAACCAGGAGGTTCCCCCGTAGACATCGGCCTCTGAAAGAAGGGGGTCCGTGGGGGAAACATGGTTTCCACCACGGGAGCGAGCCGAAGGCGAGCGACGGTCAAGGGATCGGGATCGCCCGCCCGTCCGCCTCGAGCTCGGGCGCGGAGAAGACGCAGTCAACGTGGATCGTCGCCTCGTTGTCACCACCGAGCGGACCCGTGTTCCGACCGATCGCGACGTGTGCGGTGCCGCCCGCCTTCTCGTCGAGCATGACGTGGCCACGCGGGCGGAGCGCATGGTTGAGGCCGATGCCGAGCTCGGCGATGACGTCGCCGCCGCTCCCCGCCTGCTCGATGATGTTCCGCAACATGGACGCCGCCTTGCCGCCCTCGATCGAGGTCACGCGCCCCCGCTCGAACCGGAGCACGACGGGCTCATCGACGAGCCCCTCGACCGTGTGGGGGACCGTCAGATCGGCCACGAGCACGCCGTCTGCGCCGTCCGCATGCGGCGCGACGCAGACCTCGCCGCCGGGATAGTTCGCCACCTCGCCGGGCGCGAGCGGCGAGGTATCGGTCATCCATGGGCGCCCCCCGATGTGCAGCAGCAGGTCGGTCCCCGCGCGGCCGCGCACCCGCAGCCTTTCCACTCCCTGGATCTCGGCCAGCAGGCGCCCGGCAGGCTCGCCTAGGTCCGGCGAGGGCTTTGAAAGCTCGCCTGCGAGCAGCTCGCCGTCGACGAAGCCCATGGCGATCTCCCGGCCGCCGTGCGCGGTGACGGCCTCGTGCAGCTTGAAACGCGCGGCAGCCTCGTCGGGGCGCGGCGACTGGGCGAGGAACAACGCGACGTCGGCGTTCTGGGCGCCTGCGGCGACACCCGCCGGGAGCTCGGTGAGCGGCCGCCGGCCGGCCCAGAGCTCGATTCGCGGCTCACCGCCGGCGTCCTTGACCGCCGCGGCGAGCTGCGCCCCCTCGACGACGAGCGGCTCGTCGACGACGACGAGCACGTGCTCGCCGGCGGCGAGGGACGAGGCCTTGACGAGGTTCTCGCACCAGCCCGGGTGCGCGAGGCGTTCCACATCCTGATAGTAGACCGCACTCGGCTTTGCCCGGCGATGGTTGCTAGGAACCCCGCCCGATCCACTCCTCGCCGCCCTCGTACACCTCTTTCTTCCAGAGCGGCACCGTCTGCTTGAGCGTGTCGATCGCCTCCTTGCAGGCGGCGAGCGCAGCGGCGCGGTGGGGCGCGGAGACGGCGATCACGACCGAGAGCTCGCCGATGTCGACGCGCCCGACGCGGTGGGTGATCGCCACTTCGCACAGCTCGTGCTTGCGCTTCAGCTCGTCGGCGATCTCGGCCATCACCTCCTCGGCCATTCCGCTGTACGCCTCGTAGTCGAGGTAGCGGACCGTCCGGCCGCGCGACTGGACGCGGGTCGTGCCGATGAAGGTCGCGATCCCGCCGGCGCGCGGGTCGGAGACCTCGCGGATGACCGCGGTCGGATCGATCGGCTCCGCGGTCAGGCGGAACGCGCCGCCGGAGACTGGAGGGATCAGCGCGACCTCGTCGCCGTCCGCGAGCTGTGTCCCGCGGTCTGCGTAGCGCTTGTTGACCGCGTAGAGCAGTCCTTCAGGCTCCTTGCCGAGACCGAGCTGGGGCCAGACGTCGGCGACGGTCCCCGCGTCGATCTCACGCTCCGACCAGCCTGCGCGCTCGCGCAATCCTGCGAAGAGCCGGACGGAGATAGGCACGGCCCGAACAGTACGCTGGAGGAACATGGGCATGTTCTTCCACTCCGCCGACGAGGCGCCCGAGCGCCCGGCCGATCCTGCCCTGCGCCGCGCGAACCTCCGCCGAGTCGGCCGGCTCTTCGGCCCCTACTGGCGGCGCCTCAGCGGCCTGCTGGGCCTGATCGTCCTGTCGGCCGGGCTCGGCGTGGTCCCCGCGTTCCTGCTCAAGCGGGCCCTGGAGGCGATCGGCGAGAAGGACACACGCGCCCTGTCGGTCAACGCCGGAGCGATGATCGCGATTGCGGTCGTCACGGGCGTGCTCGGCGTCGTGCAGACGCTGCTCTCGAATCAGGTCGGGCAGCGGGTGATGCACGACTTGCGCGCCGCGGTCTTCCGGCACCTCCAGCGGCTCTCACTCGCCTTCTTCACACGGACCCGAACCGGGGAGGTGCAGTCGCGCATCTCGAACGACATCGGCGGCGTCCAGAACGTCGTCACGAATACGGCCACCTCGATCGCCTCGAACGTGACGACCGTCGCCGCGACCGTGGTCGGCATGTTCGTCCTCGACTGGAAGCTCGCGCTGTTCGCGCTGGCGCTGATCCCGATCTTCGCGCTGCTCACGCGGCGTGTCGGCAACGAGCGCCGCAAGATCGCGAAGACGACGCAGGAGACGCTGGCCGACATCTCGAGCCAGGTCCAGGAGTCGCTCTCCGTCTCGGGGATCCTGCTCGGCAAGACGATGGGTCGCGGCGCGGAGCTCGCCGATCGCTTCGAGAGCGACTCGCTGCGCCTCGCCGAGCTCGAGGTGCGGCA
>JBKPCT010000203.1:0-5101 GCA_046727515.1 Actinomycetota bacterium
ATTCCCGGCGACAGACCGTGAAGAAGTGAGGACCCATGAGTCTTGGACGGGTGCACTTGTGCTTGCTCACGAGCACCGTCGGCGCCATGTCCCAAGTCGCCGGCGGGTCCTCCCCACAGCGCCTCCGGGAGCTCGTCCCGCGGCACCCCTCGCCCCTGCTCGGCCACCAGATCGGCGAACAGAAGCCCGCCCTCCCGTCCCGGAAAACGCCGCTCGTCGGTCAGCACTCCTCGGTCTCGGCAGCGACCCGACCTGCGAGGAAGACCTTCAGCTGAACCTCCTAGCCTGCTTCCAATGAAAGCGCAGTCGACCCTGCGAGGAGCGCTGCTTGCGCGCAATGCGGGCTCGAGCCAGTCGCCGTCCTCGAGGCCGACTCTTCCGGAAAGGAGTAGACCCATGCACTCGAGATCGACGACCTGGATCGTCGTGGCCGCGGTGCTAGCCGCCGCTGCCGTGGGCGGACTTTCGGCCGCAGCCCGGGGTCAGTCCGCCGGCAACGCCGTGACCGACTGGAACGAGATCGCGGTGAATACCCTCACAGGGCTCCCGGGGCCGGCAGGCGGAGCGCCGCCTGCCTCCCAGATCAACATGGGGATGGTCCAGGGCGCCGTCTACGACGCGGTCAACGCGACAACTCCGAAGCATCATCGGGCGTATCTGCTCAAGCGCCGTTTCGCCGCGACCGCCTCGAAGGATGCCGCTGTCGCCACAGCGGCGTACACGGTCCTCTCGAACATCGTCTCGACCGTGCCCGCGAGCATCTCGTTCCCGACCAAGCTAAGCGTGCTCGACGGACTTGCATCGCGGTACGCCGCCTCGCTCGAGGCGATACCCGACTCGCCCTTCAAGGCTCAGGGGATCGCCGCGGGGAACGCGGCCGCCGAGGCGATGATCGCGGCCCGCCGAGACGACGGGCGCTTCGGACCGTCGCAGTGGGTGCCGAACTCCGCACCCGGACACTGGCAGCCCCTCGTCAATCCAGCGACGGGGCAGCCGATCCTCGACCCGACCCCCTGGGTCGGCGGCGTGAAGCCCTTCCTCATGCAGAGCTCATCGCAGTTCCGCACCGCCGGCCCGCAGGCGCTCGGCAGCGCCGCTTGGGCGACGGACTTCAACGAGGTGAAGGCGCTCGGCGCGGCGAACAGCTCGGTTCGCACGCCGGAGCAGACGTACATCGCTCGCTGGTGGCAGAGCACGGTCGTCGCGAGCTGGAACGCGGTCGCCCGCGACCTCGTCGCACGAAACGACCTCGACGTCGTCGACAGCGCCCGGCTGTTCGCGATGCAGAACCTCGCCGCAGCGGACGCGGCGATCAACTGCTGGAACGACAAGTACTACTGGGACTTCTGGCGACCCTGGAACGCGATCCCTCGAGCGCTCGAGGACGGCAACCCCGCGACCGAGCCCGACCCGAGCTGGACCGCTCTCATCACGGCCCCGTACCCGGAGCACCCCTCTGGGCACCTCTGTCTCGACGGGGCGCACCTCCGCGTGTTGCGGATGTTCTTCCCGGACGTGATCGAGGGGGGCTTCGAGATCACGAGCGTCTCCACGTTCCTGCTCGCGAGTGATCCCCGCACGCGCACGTTCTCCACCTTCTCGCAGGCGCTCGCGGAGATCACGGAAGCCCGCATCTGGGCGGGTCTCCACTACCGCACCGCCGACCTGCAAGCGGAGCAGCTGGGCCGAAAGGTCGCAGACTACATGGCGGCGAACTACTTCCGGCCGGTGGGTTGACAACCAATACGTCGAGGGGCCGCTTCGCACGGCGGCCCCTCGGCGCTGGGCAGGAGCCAACTCGTTATGAAGCTTTCAGATCCGTTCGCCGCGCGTATGCCCGAGGCGCGCGAGAGCTAGTTCGTCGCTCCTTAGACATCGCCGCCCGCGGCGGGACTGCTGGCCACGGCCGGGCGACGGGCTCGCGGGCCGGACTCCGCATCGGTGAACCGACGGACCAGCTCTGCGCGCGAGCGAATACCGAGCCCGCGCGGGGGCGGGGGGTGGTCTCTGCCTCCCCCTCCCCTTGGGGGTCGGGGTCGGCGTTCCATGCCCTGAAAGCAGGAATATGCAGGGCTTTTGTGCAAACAGGGCGTGACGTAACGCGAGCTCGAGGCGTTGCGTTACACGGGCTCGAGCGCATGAACAAGCCCAATGCAGACCGGCCGGGACAGGCCGGCTCCGGCCTTGCACGAAGCACAGAACTACTGGGAGGCGCGACCGGGGTTATGCCTGCTTCGTTTCCGTCTTGCCCGGCCACACGCCCGTAAGCCGAGCGAACCCGGTTGCCCCAGCTCGATCAATCAGGGCCTTCACGCCTCCGAAGACGGCGCCCTGAACAGCGGCTGCGGTGATCACCTCCCGCCACGGCCTGTCCTGATCTTTTGCGCTTGGCGCTTCGGCGTCGCCTGAGAGCGCGCGCCAAAGCCTGTTGAAAAGAGCGCCGGCGACGATGCCTCCGAGGACGCTGACCAGCAGACCGAAGGGCTTGTACAGAAGCTTCATCGCGCCCCGACCCCAGCAAACGACGAACCTGACCGACTGCGCCGCCGTCGAAGTAGTAGCTGCCACGCCTTGCGCAACAAAAGCAGGGCGACTAGCCGCCGGAAACCGAGGAGACGCCAGAGACCAACCATTTCTAGACCAACGCAGAAGCGGCCCGCGCGGATGCGGTTCGTCCGGAACCTTTGATCCACTGCTCGCAGCGGAACCGTCAAGCGCGCTAGGCCGTTATAGGCGAACACTCGAACCTGGGAGGAACCATGGCGGACCGACGGGTAGGCGGAATCAGCCTGGGCGGCATCCTCGTCATCGTCGGGATCGTGCTTGCGATCCTGCTCGGGCACTGGTGGATCGGCCTGATCATCGCCCTCATCGGGCTCGTCTTCTTCGGCGGGTTCGCAAAAGGAAAGTGGTACTAGCCGCACGATGAAGCTCCTTCTGATCGGACTCGCGATTGGCGCGATCGTGTACCTAGCGACCAGCGGGCGCGTGGTCTTCCTCCCGCTGATCCTCCTCCTGCCCCTCGCGTCGCTCTTTCGTCGACGGAAGCGCTATCCGCTACTCAGAAAACGCGGCAGCCAGTGGCCATGGCAGGAGCACTAACAGCGGCACCCGCAACGAAGAACATCGCTCGACCGTCGACGGAATGCGACCGTGCCCACGCCCCTCGGCGAAGACCTCTCCGCGGCTGGAGTCGAGTGGGGGTGCCGCGTGTCGGCGCCGGTTCAATACTCACCCCTGCACGCCAGTTGAAAGTTCACCCCTGTTGGATGGGTTGAGGCAGCGTCCGGGAGGGGTCGGATCCTCGCTTGGTCTGTGCGGACTCGAGCGAGGAGGAGGTTGTGGTCGGGGTGGAGCAGTGGGCGGAGATCCGTCGCATGCACTTCGTCATCGGGCTGAGCGGGATGGATGCTCACGAGAGGGGCCCGTCAGGGCAAACCCATCCGTCGCGCGTGTGCGCAATGCCTGGGAAGCGCGCGAGCCTCGGGCGGCTTATGCCGCATAGGAAGGGTGTGAATGGGCGAGGACACCGCTTAACGAAGCCGGGCGATTACATGGCGCCGGGCGGCTCCTGTCGCCGCATCCGACAACAGCCGCCGCGAGAGGCATGGCGGGCTCGATACACGTGGTTTCCCTGGGGCTCTCCTCGCTCGTGCCTCCCCGCGGCGCTGGGAGCCCCTGCGCGCGCCCAGGGGGGATGTCATCGCCTTGGATGGCTGGGACTGCGCGCGTCTTACGCGGCCATCGGATCAAGCTCTTCCCGGACGACGAACGCGAGCATGAGCGCCGCGTTCGCGGTCGCCCGCTGCTCGTCGGCAAGTGCGCGGTCGTTGGCGAGCTGTTCGAGATCGTCCGAGAGCCGGTCGAGCAGGGGGCAGGCGATCCTCAGTCGGCGGTGGCGTTCGTCGCTGTCAACAGCGGGCGCGGGTAGCGTCGAGGGCATCGAGGGCTCCTTCCTCGGTCGCGGGCGGGCCGTTCGCTGCGGCGCCGCCCTCTTACGGTGCGGCACGACCCTACAGACCGAGGACAAACTGATCGCGAAGTATGGTTCCTAGCAACTGCCCCGCCAGGCCAGGAGCCCGAGATCCGCAGCAAGCGCTACGACGGAACGCCCCGCCTCTACGGAAGCCAGGAGGCCGCGCAATACCTCGGGGTCAGCCGAAGGAACCTGAGCGCGAAGGTCGCCCGCCGACAGATGATCGAGCCGGTAGCTCGGCTCACCAGCGGGCCGGTCTGGAGCGAAAGCCAACTGGACGAAATGGCGTTCCACTGGCGGAGCAACCCGCCGGGCCAATGGTCGGACGACCTCGTCCACCGGTACACCCTCGCCCGCCGCCTGGGACGACTGGAGCGGCGCTGGGAACAGCTGGTCGAGGCGACGACCGACCGAACCGACTACCGCCGGATCCGGGCCGTCTGGCAGGGCGAGCCGCGGGCGAAACGATTGAACCGGGGCCGCAAATCAGCCTTGGCGACCGCCGCCGAGGCTCGGAGGGCCCTGGCTGAAGCCAAGCTTCTCCGCCTCGTCACGCACCTTCGCGACGAAGACCCAGTCTTTGCCGGGATCGCCGCACAACTCGACGAAGCGGCGAATCTCCGGGAGCAGCTCGAGACGCTGAAGAACACCCGGCGAAAGCTCGCCGCCGCAACCGAAGCTCTCGACACGCACCAGCAAAACCCTACGCCGACCCACACGTAGCCGCCACCTACGACGCCACGAGACCGCGACGCCCAGGACAGGGACAGATCCGGCCCGACTCGGACCCCGGGCGACCAGCCCACCAACCACACCTAACAGCCGGGAGGGCCACACCACATGGGAGTCCGAGGATCTCGATCAGAGCGCGGCCGTCGCGGCGCAGAGTTGGCGTTTAGCGGCCGAGAAGATCGACAGCGGCGAGTACCGCCTGGTCGTCCTCGACGAGATCACCTACCCGATGAATTGGGGGTGGATCGATCGCCAAGCCGTCATCGAGGCCATCGCCCAGCGCCCGGCTCACGTCAACATCGTCGCCACCGGGCGCGACGCGCCGCCGGAGCTTGTCGAGCTCGGCGACACAGTGACGGAGATGGTCAAGGTCAAGCACGCCTTCGATCGCGG
>JBKPCT010000204.1:0-31273 GCA_046727515.1 Actinomycetota bacterium
CGCCGGCGTCGACGCGGGCGGGTTCTCCAACGGCGGCTATGCGAGCGGGCTCGCGCAGGCACTCGTCCTCGGACTCGTGGCCGCCGAGGACGCCGCTCAGTAGCGGTCGAGCTCGACCAGCCGCTCGTCGCTGATCCCGAAATGGTGCGCGATCTCATGGACGACCACGCGGCGGACCTCGCGCCGGAGCCGGTCGGGATCTCCGGCGGCGCGGCGCTCGAGCGGACCGCGGTAGATCGTGATCTTGTCGGGCGCGACGCCCGCGTAGGCGCTCGTGCGCTGCGTCAGCGGTACGCCCTGGTAGAGCCCGAGCAACGGCAGCCCGGGAGGCGGCTCCTCCTCGACCACGATCGCGACGTTCGACATGAACGTCCGCAGATCGTCCGGGAGCGAGTCGATCGCCTCCTCGACCAGCAGCTCGAACTCGTCCATGGGCGCAGCGTAGAGAACCGGGACTGGGGACAGGAGGAATCCGGGATCCCGATACAGTTGCTCGATGGGCCGCGGCTCGAGGGCGATCAGACGCTGGAGGAACGACCGCCAGCGCAAGAAGAAGGCGCGCGAGCGGCGGGGCGTCCCGGCGCCGAAAGCGAAGCGTTCCTAGACCGGCAGGACGTACGCGCAACGGCGGCTGTCGCCCGGAAGCGGCGAGCTGCCGACCTTGACGACCGTCATCCGGCCCCCGTCCTCGTCGACGACGTCGCCGACGGACGGCGGATCGCCCTCGCGCTCGACGAGCTCGTAGCCGTTCGGCCGCCAGAGGAAGACCAGGTACGTCACGAGGAAGAAGACTGTATCCCCTCGAGAGAGGAGTGATCCTGTCCCCGTGCGCCGGGATTCAGCCGCGGATCGCGTAGGCGGGCAGAAGCACGCTGACCGTCGTCCCACTGTCGGTGTGGTCGATCTCCACGCGTCCGCTCAGCGGCCGCACACGCTCCTCGAACGCTTCCGCGCTGCCGCTTCTCCGCTCGGGATGTCCGTCGTCTGCGACCCTGAGCTCGGCGCCGCCGTCCGGCAGGTCGGCGAGGGTGACCGAGATGGTCGTCGGCCGCCGGCCGACCGCCTGGCTCAGCGCCTCGCGGATCAGCTGGTAGAGCGCCACGTGCGCCCGCTCGACGAGCTCCTCGCCTGCGGCGACGTCGACGTCGACCTGCACCGACTCGTCGAGCCCGAGCCGGTCGGCGAGCGCCCGCACCGCCGGCACGAAGCCCTGATCGCGCAGCACGATCGGCTCGAGGTTGAAAGAGAGGTCGCGCAGCGACTGGATCGTCTGCCGCTGGCGCTCGAGCGCACTCGCGAGCACTTGCTGCGCGTCCTCGGAGCGACCCTCCTCGATGGCGTGGCCCACTGCGTCGAGCATCAACGCGATCCCCGAGAGCGACTGCACCGCGCCGTCGTGGAGGAAGAGCGCCAGGCGCCGCCGCTCGTCCTGCTCGGCGGCGACGAGCTTCTCGAAGAGACGGATCCGCTCGCGTTCGTCACGGCGCCGCTCGCCCTGGCGCCGTTCGAGATGCGGTGGCTCACCCTCAGTCAATGATCGACTCGCGAAGAGCGATCGCGACGGCGTGCGTCCGCGTGTCCGCCTCGAGCTTCGCGAGGATGTGGCGAACGTGGCTCTTGACGGTCTCCTGACTGATGAAGAGCCTCGAAGCCACGTCGGCGTTGGACAGGCCGTCGGCGAGCAGCTGGAGGATCTCCCGCTCGCGTGGCGTCAGCATGTCCGCCTGCTCCTTGCCGGAGAGGAACGCGGGCATCAGCGCCGGGTCGACGTAGCCCTCGTCCCTCGCGATCCGCTCGATCGCGCGCACGAGCGTCTCATGTGGGGCCTCCTTGAGGATGTAGCCCTTCGCGCCTGACTCGAGGCCGCGCGCGAGCAGCGAGCGTTCGCTGAAGGCGGTGAACATCAGCACGGCCGCACTGGGTGTCTGCTTCATGATCTCCTTCGTCGCCTCGAGGCCGTCCATGCCCGGCATGCGCACGTCCATGATCACGACGTCGGGCCTGCGGCGCGCGACAAGCGAGATCGCGCTCACGCCGTCAGCGGCTTCCCCGATCACGCGAATGTGCGGAGCCCGGGAGAGCGACAGCCGCAGCCCCTCGCGAACGACCTCGTGGTCGTCGACGATCAGGACGGTGATCTCGTCGGCCTGCGCCCCCTCAGCCATGGCGCGATCATAGAACGGGTACCTGGCGTGCCTAGTCAGGGATGAGCGCGAGTTGTTCGGCACGGGGCGCGGGCTGCAGCTTGAGGCGCCGCCGGTCGCGAATGCCGTGCTTCTCGCGCAGCTCCGCGACGAGCCCTCGAACGGGCTCGGCGAGCTTCTTCGGCAGGTAGGCCCGGTCACCGTACAGCTGCTCGTAGCGCTCGAGCTCCTCCGGCCAGTCGCGCCCCAGGGCCTCGAGGAAGTGCTCGCGCGTCCCGGCTTTGAGGTAGAGCAGGTTCGCCCAGACGCTGGTCGCGCCGGCTTCGCGGGCAGCGCGGATGACCCGCTCGAGCTCCGCCGGGCGGTCGGAGATCCCGGGCAGGATCGGGGCCATCCCGACGCCCGCCTTGATTCCGGCATCGACGAGCCGCTTCAGGGCCTCCAGCCGTCGTTGCGGCGGCGGCGTCCCGGGCTCGGTGCGACGCCAGACCTCCTCGTCGAGCGTCGGCACCGAGAAGACGACCCCGACCTCGGCCCGCCGCGCCGCCCCCACGAGCACGTCGAGGTCGCGTACGATCATCGGACTGCGCGTGATCAGGCTGAAAGGGTTCGACGCGTCGCGCAGGGCCTCCAGGCACCCGCGAGTCAGCCGGTAGCGGCCCTCGGCGGGCTGATACGGGTCGGTCGCCGCGCCGATCGCGACGGTGTCCCCGCTCCACGAGGGTCGCGCGAGCTCCGCGCGCAGCACATCGGCCACATTGACCTTGACCCGGATCGAGCGGCCGTAGCGATCGCCTGAAGGACGGTCTGCACGCAGCTCGAACGCGCGCACGTAGCAGAACGTGCAGCGGTGGGCGCAGCCCATATACGGGTTGAGCGACCATTGGAAGCCCATGCCCTTGACGCGGTTGAGCGCGGCCCGGCACGGCTCTTCGCGATACTCGACCCCCACGTGGTAACTATAGAACATATGTTCGCCGGAATCCAGCGCGTGACGCTGCCGATGTCGGCCTCGCCCGGCCACGTCCACTGCTACCTGCTGCCTGCGGGGGACGCTTGGACGCTCGTCGACACGGGGCTGGGGACGCCTGACACGACCGACGGATGGCGGGACGCGCTGGCGCGCCTCGAGGCGCCGGTGACCGCGATCGTGATCACGCACTTCCACCCCGACCACGTCGGTGCCGCAGCCGAGGTCGCCGAGTTGACGGGCGCGCCGGTCTACCAGAGTGCGCTCGACTACGCGCAGTGCGTCCAGGTGTGGGGCAACGAGGAGTGGCCCAGCCGGATTGCTGACTGGTTCGCCCGGAACGGCGTCCCGGACGAGGTCGCCGACGGGCTGCTCGAAGTGGGGCGCGTCTATGCCCAGCTCATCCACTACGTCGACGAGCCGCATCTCCTCTACGAGGGCGACGAGATCGCGGGCTGGCGCATCGGCGAGTTTCCCGGGCACGCCGACGGGCACATCTGCCTGCTGCGGGAGGAGACGATGATCGCCGGAGACCACCTGCTCGCCGCGATCACTCCGGCCGTCGGCCTGTATCCGGAGTCGCAGGCTGACCCACTCGGCGACTACCTCGCTTCGCTGGAGCGAACGGAATCGCTCGCTCCGCGCGTCGCTCTGACCGGTCACGGCGAGCCAGTCACCGATCCGGCCGCCCGGGCACGCCAGATCGTCGACCACCACGAGCAGCGTCTCGAGGCCGCAGAAGCAGCCCTCGGCAGCGAGCCGCAGGCAGGATACGCGCTCTCGCAGGCGCTCTTTCCGGAGGATCGGGGCCCCGACCAGCGCCGCTTCGCAGTGGCGGAGACGCTCTCCCATCTGGAGCATTTGATCGTCCTTGGCCGGGCCGCACGCGTCGATGTCGACGGACGCGTCGCCTATACTCACCGCTAGTTCCTTTGGAGAACGACCTCCCGCCTAGTACCGGCGCCCCGCTCGGCGGGGCGTCCTATAGCTATTTTTGCGCGACCGCGATCGGCGCGCGTTGGATCGGCTTCTGCGTGCCTGCAATCGGCGCGCGGCGCGAATGACGCTTTTCCTCGAGCTCCTCGCGGTAGCCGTTCTCATTCTCCTGAACGGCTACTTCGTCGCGGCCGAGTACGCGCTCGTCACGGTCCGCCGGACGCGCTTGCACGAGCTCGACCAGGAAGGCAACCGCCGCGCCCGGGTCGTGCTCGGGATCACGGCCGAGCCGCCGCGGTTCATCGCTGCGATGCAGCTCGGCGTCACGGTCACCTCGCTGGCTATCGGTGCTCTCGGCGAGCACGCTCTAGTCCGGCTCTTCGACCCGGTGATGGCGACGGCGATCGCCGTGATCATCGCGCTGCTCGTGCTGACCTTCTTCCACGTCGTCGTCGGCGAGCTCGTCCCGAAGGGAATCTCGCTGGGGCACGCGGAGCAGACCGCGCTCCTCGTCGCGATCCCCGTGCGCGCGTTCTTCTTCGTCTTCAAGCCCCTGATCTGGTTCCTGCAGCGCTCCAGCGAGCTCACCCTGCGTGCGCTCGGGCTGGAGCCGCCGGGGGCAGAAGGTGCCGTCTACTCGGAGGCCGAGCTGAAGATGCTGCTCGAGCGCTCCACGGTCGAGGGCGAGCTGGAGGAGGAGGAGCAGGAGATGCTCTACAAGGTCTTCGACTTCGCCGACAAGGAGGCCCTCGACGTGATGCGGCCGCGGCCCGAGGTCGTCGCGCTGTCGGCCGACATGCCGCCCGAGGAGGCGCTCCGGGTGGTGATCGAGTCCCCCTACACGCGGTACCCCGTCTACCGGGAGGAGCCGGAGCACATCATCGGCGTGCTGCATCTGCGCGACCTGCTGAAAGCGATGATCGACCGCGGGATCGCCGAGGTCGACCTGGAGTCCATCCTCCGGTCGCCGTACATCGTCCCGGAGACCAAGGACATCGCCGCGCTCCTGACCGAGTTCCGGCGGACGAACCAGCACATGGCGATCGTCGTCGACGAGTACGGCGACATGGAGGGGATCGTCACGCTCGAGGACGTCCTCGAGGAGATCGTCGGAGACATCGCGGACGAGTTCGACCTCCCGGACGAGGCGGTCGAGCGGGTGAACGAGCGCACCATCCGGATCAGCGGCACGTTCCCGATCGACGACTTCAACGAGCAGTTCAAGATGACGCTGCCGATCGAGGACTACCACACGATGGGCGGTTACGTCTTCGGGCTCCTCGGCCGCGCGCCCCAACCGGGCGACGAGGTCGAGGACGGCGGCCTGCGCTCCAAGGTGCTCGAGGTCGAGGGCACGCGGATCGAACGGCTGGAGGTGGAGTTCCGGCCGATGCTCGAGGCCGACCATCACGACGAGGCGGATTCGCCGGCCGCCGCCGAAGGCTGAGCCCGTCTTCGACGCGGCTCCCCACAGTGCCCGGCATACACTTCAGGCGTGAAAGCGGTCGTCATCGAGCGCCCGCACGAGGCCGCCTTCCGCGAGGTCGAGACTCCGGTCTGTGGGCCGGGGGACGTGCTCGTCCGTAGCCGGCTGGCCGGCGTCTGCCGCACCGATCTCGAGGTGCTCGAGGGCACGCTCGACCCTCGCTGGGTCGTCTATCCGTGCATCCCAGGGCACGAATGGAGCGGCGTTGTCGAGCAGGTCGGCGAGGGCGTTCACGACCTGGCGCCAGGCGACCGCGTCGTCTGCGAGGGCTTCTGCTACTGCGGCATCTGCCGCCGCTGCCGCGCGGGCGACACGAACCTGTGCGAGAACTACGACCAGCTCGGCTTCACCCGCGGCGGCGGCTACGGCGAGCTCGTGCTCGCGCCGCGCCGCGTCGTCCACCGGTTGCCGGAGAGCGCGTCGTTCGACGCGGCGGTGCTGATCGAGCCGGCCTCGGTGGCTCTCCGGGGGCTCCTCAGGGCCCGGCTGATGCCTGGAGAGTCGGTGGGCGTCGTCGGTGTCGGGACGGTCGGAGCGCTCTCGATCGTGCTCGCGAAGCTCTTCACGCCCGCGGCGATCGTCGCCTTCGGGATCCGCGAGGCGGAGCTCGAGCTGGCGCGCCGGCTCGGGGCGACCGAGACGGTGCAGGTCTCGGGCGGCGCGGTCGCGCATCAGGGCGAGCTCGACCTCGTCGTCGAAACCGCCGGCGCAGTCGCGGCCGTCGAGCTCGCGACCCGGCTGCCGCGGGAGGGCGGGCGCATCGTCGTGCTCGGCATCGCCGGGGAGGGGCAGGAGCTGCGTTTGCCGGCGGATCGCCTAACGCTGCGCGACATCACGCTGATCGGCAGCGTCGGCTATACGACGGCAGTCTGGACCCACGTCTTCGAGCTGGTCAGTGCCGGCGTCGTCGCCTTCGAGCCGGTCGTCGCCTGCCGCATGCCGGCCGCGCGCTTCGAGGATGCGTTCCGGCTCATGGCCGAGACCGACGGCGTTGTCGGCCGGATCCTGCTCGAGCACGGATGACCGACCGGGCAGCATTCCTTCGCCGCGCGGGAGCCGGGGCGGCGGGCGTCTCGCTGGCCCAGTTGCTCGGTCCGGCAGCGGCGCTCGCGAGCGGCGGCGGCGACTTCCCCGACCACCCCCACTGGCGCTTCCTCTTCGTCAGTCACAACACGCTCGACCCACTTTTCATCGCAACGCAGTTCGGAGCCCAGGATGCGGCTGCTCTCGTCCAGTGCTCGGTGCAGTGGACTGGATCGCCCCGCAGCTCGGTCGAGGAGACAGCCCGCGCGCTCGGCTCGGCCGTCTCGCACAAGGCAGACGGCATCGCCGTGTCGATCGTCGACGACCGCGCGCTCGCCCCGGGGATCGAGGCGGCGAGACGGGCCAAGATTCCGCTCGTGGCCTTCAACGCCGGTTACGGCAACGGGAAGCGAGTTCCCTACACCGGCGAAGATCCGTATGCCTCCGGCGCGCGCGCCGGCGCCGAGCTGGTGCGACTCGTCCCCTCCGGCAAGGTACTGCTCCTCGCGCCGGGGGAGTCGCACCCGTGGACCTGGCAACGTCGGCACGGGGTCGAGTCCGGGCTGGCGCGGGCAAAGGGGCCTTCGTCGATCCTGGTTCGCCTCTCGGGCGATCTTCGCGGACAGGAACACACGGTGGAGGCCGCGCTGGCCGAGCATCCCACCGCCCGCGCGGCGGTGGCGCTCGATCGCGCCGGAACCGTCGCCCTCGGGACGGTACTCGCGCGGAGCCGTCGACGGATCCACGGCGGCGGCTTCGACCTGCTTCCCGACGACCTGAAGCTCGTCGACGACGGCCATCTCGACTTCGTCGTCGACCAGCAGCCCTACGTTCAAGGCTTTGCGCCGGTCGTTCAGCTCTTCCTCGCGCGTATCTCCCAGGGCACGGTGAGGCCCTGGAAGACCGAGACCTCGATTCTGTTGCGGAAGGCCGACGTGAAGGCCTTCATCGACACGAAGAGCCGCTTCGAGGGCAGCTCCAGCCGGCACGAGTACCCGCTTCGGCGGGCCTAGCGCCGTCGCATCAGGGGGATGAGTGCCGGCACCCGGCGCCGGTATCGCTCGTAGTCGTCCGGGAACACGTCGCTCAAGAGGCGTTCCTCGGCCCGCACCTTGAGCAACACGAGAGCCCCGCCGGCGATCAGCCCGACCGTCCAGCGCCCGAAGCCGTCGAGCATCGCGCTGCCGATGAGCATGCCGAGGATGCCGGTATAGATCGGGTGGCGGACGATGCCGTACGGGCCGTCGGTGCGGAGCTCGTGCCCCTCTCTGGCGACGACTTCCGAGGACCACATCGTCCCGAGGCTGACGCGAGACCAGAGCGTAAACACGGTCGCGGCGACAAGGAGGGCGAGGCCGGACCACCGGATCCACGACGCATGAACCGACAGGCGGTCCCAGTCCGAGCCGGGCACGAACCGCAGCGCTGCCCATGCCGCCGCCGCGGCCGCCGCGCCGAAGAGCCACCTAACGTTTCCCATCGTCCGCCTCTCGACCGCTGGGGCGCGCCGCGCGTTGTACAAGGCCCCGACGAGCCAGACGAGGGCGAACGCGCCCCAGCAAACGCTGATCCCTACATCGGCGACGGTATGCCAGGTGGACGTAGACACGCTCGCCAGCCTCGATCCAGTATGCCGCGCACTGCGCCGCGAACGGGTCAGGCCGAGAACGCCCGCTCGAGTGCCTCGTAACCGTCCTCGAGTACCGGCTCGCCGTGTGTGACGAGCACCCGGTCGACCGGAAACTCGAGCAGCGGCCGCAACGCGGCGATCGTGGCGTCGTAGCGTTCCCCGAGCCACGATTGCGGCACCTCGAGGCCGTGCGCGCGGCCGATGATCACGTCGCCTGCGACGAGCGCGCGATGCTGCGGGAGCCAGAACACGAACTCGTCCGCCGCTTCGGCTGCGATCGACACTCCGACGGGCAGCCCGGGGCGCTCGGGCGGCAGCGGTGGCGCGGACCCGCGGTAGCGCTGGGCCAGCTCCCCCGCGCTGCGGCGGTGCGCGTCGACAGTCAGCAGGAGCCGAACCGGCAGGCCGGATCGTTGGACGTCCCTGTCAAGCGCCTCGAAGAACCGGTCGCGGTCCTCCATCGGGACGAGGGGGTCGAAGAGGCAGATCGCGTCCGGCCCTTCGTAGAAGTAGCAGCCGACCTCCTGGTCCCAGCCGTGGGGGCCTCCGTCCGCGGGTGTCCAGGCGGGATGACGCCCGGTCCAGTACCAGAGTCCGGTAGCAAGCTCACGCACCTGCATGCCGCTTCTATCCTGGCAACGACCGGAACCACTTGGAAGGAGATGGATTTTGCGTCGCTTTCGAACGCTCGTCGTCGCCTCCGTGCCGGCGGCGGTGGCGGTTGCGCTGACTTCATCCTCGGCGGCCGCAGTGCCCAGGCTCACCGGCACCGTCGGCCCCGGCTTCACGATCACGCTCAAGCAGGGTTCCCGCGCAGTCCGGCAGCTGACGCCGGGTCGGTACTCGATCGTCGTCGCGGATAGATCCAACATCCACAACTTCCACCTCAAGGGGCCCGGGCTGAACAAGGCGATCACGACCGTCGGGTTCGTCGGCACGAAGACTGTCCTCGTGACGCTGAGAAAGGGCACCTACACGTTCGTCTGCGACCCGCATGTCACCACGATGAAGGGGTCGTTCAGGGTCAGCTGACAAACCGCTTCGGCCGCGGCTGCGTATGGTGGTACATGAGAGTCATCTGCACAACACTCGCCGCCGCGGCCGTCGCGCTTGCACTTACGCTTGGTGCTGGCGCGATGCCGACGGCACCCAAGCTCATGGGGACCGTCGGGCCCGGCTTCACGATCACGCTGAAGCAGGGCACGCGGCCCGCTCGGACGCTGAAGGCGGGCATGTACACCCTCGTCGTCAACGACAAGGCCTCGATCCACAACTTCCAGATCGAAGGCCCAGGCCTCGACCGTCGAGTCACCACCGTCGGCTTCGTCGGCACGAAGACGGTCACGATCAGGCTCCGTCGCGGCTCCTACAAGTTCTACTGCATGCCGCACGAGAGCACGATGTTCGGCCACTTCCGCGTCACCTGAGCGGACGGAGACTCAGCCTAGAGCACGCGGCCGGGCTTGTCCGGCCGCGTCGCTAACACGTCAGGGGGAGCGGCTCGACCGCTCCCCCTCGGATCGTCCACGCGGCGAGCTCCCCGGTCGGGCGGGAGAGGATCAGGTATGGCCGGTTCTCCCAGAGGCCGATGTTCGCGAGGTCTGTCCGCGACGGCCTGGCCGAGTCGGTCGGGTGCGAGTGGAAGACGGCCAACTCGCGACCCTCCTCCTCGAGCTCGAAGATCAACTCCGGATCAGGGACCCGAAGGTCGAACCGGTACGGGCTGGCCGCGACGTTGACGCATGGGATGTAGCGCTCGGCGACTCCGTCGCAAAGTGCTATCAGTCCACACGCCTCGTTCGGAGCCTCCACCTCGGCATGCTCCTCCAGTGCCCGGCGCAACGCGTCGGGCACTACCACCAGTGCCCGGTTTCCATCGCCGCCCCCGCGTCGTCAGCATCCCAGAAGTCGGCCGAGAGGTACTTCCAGCCACCGTCCGCCAGGATGCAGGCGACGACCGCTTCGTCGAGCTCGGCGGCGAGCCGGACGGCGACGTGCACGACCGCGCCGGAGGAGATCCCGGCAAAGATGCCCTCGCGGTCGACGAGGGCGCGCACGCCGGCGAGCGACTCGGCGTTCGAGACGAGCAGCTTCCGGTCGAGCTTCGCGACGTCGAGGATCGGCGGGACGTAGCCGTCGTCGAGCGAGCGGAGGCCCATCACCGGGTCCCCCGGGAGGGGCTCGGCGGCGGCGACGACGACGTCCGGGAAGCTCTCGCGGAGCCGGTCGGCCACGCCCATCAGCGTGCCTCCGGTGCCGAGGCCGGCAACGAGGACGTCGACCCGGTCGAGCGCCTCGGCGATCTCGGCGCCGGTGCCCTCGTAGTGCGCGCGCGGGTTGGCCTCGTTCGCGTACTGGAACGGCATGAACAGGCGGGGGTCGCGTTCCGCGAGCTCGAGCGCCAGGCGAACGGCGCCGTTCGAGCCTTCGGCCGCCGGCGAGTCGACGATCTCGGCCCCGTAGATCCGGAGCAACCGGCGACGCTCCTCGGTCGCGTTCTCGGGCATCACGCACGTCAGCGGATAGCCCTTCAGCTTCGCGACCATCGCCAGCGAGATCCCGGTGTTTCCGCTCGTCGGTTCGAGCAGCGCACGGCCGGGTGCGAGCTCGCCCGTCGTCTCGGCTGCCTCGATCATCGCGAGCGCGACGCGGTCCTTGATCGAGCCGGTCGGGTTCGCGCCCTCGAGCTTCGCGTACAGACGGACGCCGGGCCTCGGCGAAAGGCGCGGCAGCTCGACCAGCGGCGTGTTGCCGATCAGGTCGAGGACGCTCGGTGCCAGCCGGCTAGCCACCCGCCATGGCGGGCAGCAAGATGACCGTCGCGCCCTCGCGGACCGGCGTCTCGAGCTCGTCGAGTGTGCGGATGTCCTCGCCGTCGACATACACGTTCGCGAACTGAAGCTGCCCCTCGAGCGCCGGATAGCGCAACGTCAGATCGTCGAGGAGCTCGCCGACCGTGTCGCCTCGGCCGGGCACCTCGCGCTCACCGCCGGTTGCGGCGCGGAGCGTGGGGGGGATTCGAACCTTCACGCGTGTGCCCTCCTTGCTGTGCTGGTTGAACCACCTGCGCAGAACTCGACATAGTCGATGTACTCGGTGATCGTCGGCGAGTCACCGCAGACCGGGCAGTCTGGGTCGCGGCGGAGCGAGACCTCGCTGAAGGACGCGGCCAGCGCGTCGAAGAGGAGCAGCCGCCCGACGAGCGGCTCGCCGATCGCCAGCGCGAGCTTCAGCGCTTCCGTCGCCTGGATCGAGCCGACGACGCCCGGTAGCACGCCGAGCACGCCGCCTTCCGCGCAGCTCGGCGCGAGCTCGGGCGGCGGCGGCTGCGGAAACAGGCAGCGGTAGCACGGACCTACCCCGGGCTCGAAAACCGTCACCTGGCCTTCGAAGCGATAGATCGAGCCGTGGACGACCGGAATGCCGTGCCAGACGGACGCGTCGTTCAGGAGATAGCGCGTGGGAAAATTATCGGCCCCGTCGACGATCACGTCCCAGCCCTCGCCGAGAATCCGGTCGACGTTCTCCGAGGTGAGGCGCTCCCGGAAGGTCTTGACCGTCACGTCGGGGTTAAGCGCCTCGATCGTTCGCTTGGCCGATTCCGCCTTCGACTCGCCGAGGCGCTCGGTCGAATGGACGATCTGACGCTGCAGGTTCGTGGCGTCGACGGCGTCGTCGTCGACGATCCCGATGGTCCCGACGCCGGCTGCGGCGAGGTATAGGGAGGCCGGCGAGCCGAGGCCGCCGGCCCCGATCAGGAGGATGCGGGAGTCGAGCAGCCGAAGCTGGCCCTCCTCGCCGACCTCGGGGATCATGAGGTGCCGGCTGTAGCGCCGACGCTGCTCCTCTCCCAGGCTGCGCGGGAGCTCGGTCGCGAAACCGTTCCGCTTCCAGTCGGTGAAGCCGCCGGCGAGATTGACGACGTTCTCGTACCCGAGCTCCTCGAGGGTCTTGGTCGCGAACGCGGAGCGCGAGCCGCCCGCGCAGTAGACGACGATCGGGTGGTTACGGTCGGGGAGGAGGCCCTCCACGCGCTGCTCGAGGTAGCCGCGTGGGACATGCAGAGCGCCGGGGATGATTCCCTGGTCCCACTCGTCCTGCTCACGGACGTCGAGGAAGAGCGGTGCGTCGTCCGAGTCGAGCAGGCGGGCGCCTTCGGCCGCGTCGATCTCGTCGATCTCGTCCTTGACCTGGCTCAGGAGCTCGCGATAGGTCGCCATTGCTTCACAAAGGATAGCGAGTAGAAGCGGGGATCCGAAAGGGGGCGGCTACGCTCGCGGCGATGCGCCGCTATCTGATCACGGCCGCCGTCGGGCTCGCCGCGGCCGGACTCACGGTCGGCCTGACGCTCGCGACGCGGACAACCCCGCCGCACCCGCACAGGCAATCAGGGCTGCCGCCGCTCGTCCTCGACCTCGGCGTTCGCACCGATCCAGAGGCCGTGGCGCTCCGCCGCGCCGCCGACCTCTACAACGCGGGCAAGGCCGACCGGGCGGCCCCGCTCTTTGCCCGATACCGTTCGCTCGAAGCCGAGGTCGGCTCGGCGCTCGCGGCGTGGCCGCGCGGCTTTGGCGATCTCGCAGCGCTTGCGCGGGCGAACCCGCGCAGCTCGGTCGTCCAGCTCGCGTACGGGCTCGCGCTCTTCTGGCGCGGCGACGAGAGCGGGGCCGTCTCGGCCTGGCAGGCGGCCAGACGCTCGCGGCCGGACAGCCCGTACGCGCTCCGGGCCGAGGATTTCCTCTACCCGAACTTTCCGCGCGGGCTACCGAGCTTCGTCCCGAGCTTCCCAGCGCCGCCCGCGCTCGGGCGGCTCTCGCCCCCGAGGCAGCTTGCCTACCTCGAGCGCCGAGCCCGGTCGGGTGGCGTACGCGACAAGCTCCTCTACGGCGTCGCGCTCCAACGCCTCGGGCACCAGCTCTCCGCGCTCCGCGAGTTCCGGGCTGCGGCCGCGCTCGCCCCAACCGATCCAGAGCCGAAGGTCGCCGTCGCGGTCGGCCGCTTCGACAAGGCCAACCCCTCGGGCACATTCTCGCGCCTCGGGCCGCTCGCGCGTCGCTACCCGCGAAACCAGAGCGTCCGCTTCCATCTCGGCGTCTCGCTGCTGTGGCTCGGGAGCGTGCGGCAGGCGAAACGCGAGCTGCGCCTCGCCCGCGCCGCCGGGCCGCGGACGACGCTCGGGCTCGAGTCGCAGCGCTTCTTGGAACGGCTTGCCACCGTGCCCTCGCCGCGATGACCCGGCTTCTACTCGCGCGGCCCGTCCGGGTTTGCCCGGTTGGGCTATGGCGAACAAAGATGGGCCGAAGGACCTATGGCGTCCGTCCGTTGCGTCTGTAAGAGTGCCGCCTCTTGACGGCGTTTGACGTCACATCGACCGACGGTTAGCTTTCCGGCCTTGACGGGAGGGGCAAAGGCATGAGCGTGACGGAGACGGTCGTCGGGGAAAAGGTGGGTGTGCTCGAGACCGACGAGGCGAGAACACTCCTCGAGGCCGGCCGCGCGGCCGGGTCGCTGACCGCAGACGAGATCGCGCTCGCGCTCGACGATCTCGACCTCGACCCCGGACAGATCGACGACTTCTACCAGGCGCTCGACGAGCTCCAGATCGAGGTCGTCTCTGCCGAGCAGGAAGAGGAGGACGTCGCGGAGGAGGTCGAGGCGCAGGAGGTCTCGACCGACGCGCTCCAGCTCTTCCTCAAGGACGTCGGCCGCGTCGACCTGCTCACGGCCGCGCAGGAGGTCGAGCTCGCGAAGCGCATCGAGCGCGGCGACCACCGCGCGAAGCAGGAGATGGTCGAGGCGAACCTCCGCCTCGTCGTCTCGATCGCGAAGCGCTACCGCAACCAGGGGCTGCCGTTCCTCGATCTGATCCAGGAGGGGACGATCGGCCTCGTGCGCGCCGCGGAGAAGTTCGATTACCGCAAGGGCTTCAAGTTCTCGACCTACGCAACCTGGTGGATCCGCCAGGCCGTCGCGCGGGCGCTGGCCGACAAGGCGCGCACGATCCGGATGCCGGTCCACGTCGTCGAGAAGCTGAACAAGATCGTCCGCTCGGAGCGTAAGCTTCGCGGCGAGCTCGGGCGCGAGCCGCTCGCGGCCGAGATCGCCCGCGAACTCGACCTCGCGCCCGACGAGGTCGACCAGATCCGTCGCACCGCGCAGTCGCCGGTGTCGCTCGAGAAGCCCGTCGGCGACGAGGAGGAGTCCGAGTTCGGGCACTTCATCACCGACGAGTCGGTTCAGCTGCCGGAGGAGGCCGCCGAGGTCACGCTCCGCAAGGAGACGCTCGAGAAGATCCTGTCGCAGCTCTCGCAGCGCGAGCGCAAAGTGCTCGAGCTGCGCTACGGGCTGAACGGAGAGCACCCGCGGACGCTCGACGAGGTCGGCCGCGCGTTCAACGTCACGCGCGAGCGGATCCGCCAGATCGAGAACCAGAGCCTGAAAAAGCTGCGCGCGCTCGCCGAGTCGCAGAAGCTCCGCGACGTCGCCTGAGTAGCTAGGTTTCGCGGCCGTGGCAGCCGCGCTCGATCCTGCCTGGCTTGACGAGGTCTCCGAGCTCCTCCGCATCCCGAGCGTCAGCGCCGACCCGACACACCATCAGGACGTGGTTCGCGCGGCCGAGTGGGTCCGTGAATTCGTTCGTGCCGCCGGCGGCGACTGCGAGCTCGTCGAGACGCCGAGCAGTCCGCGCCCGCTCGTCGTCGGGGAGCTGCGGGCTTCGGCGAACGCCGACGCGGCACCGACCGTTCTCGTCTACGGGCACTTCGACGTTCAGCCGCCCGCGCCGCTCGACGAGTGGGAGAGCCCGCCGTTCGAGCCGACGATCCGCGGCGAGTGGCTGTACGGCCGGGGCACCGCCGACGACAAGGGTCAGCTCTACATCCTGCTGAAGGCGGCCGCGTTGCATGTCGCGGAGGGCACGCTGCCGGTGAACGTGCGGGTCGTCTCTGACGGCGAGGAGGAGGTCGGCGGCCACGCGATCGTCGACTGGATCGCCGAGGACGAACGGGGCGCGGATGCCTGCGTCATCTTCGACGCGAACATGCCGAGGCGCGGCCAGCCCGCGTTCTACATCGCCACGCGCGGCCTGTGCTATTTCCACGTCGACATACGCACCGGCGTCCGGGACCTGCATTCGGGCGTCTACGGCGGTGCGGCGCTGAACGGGATGCACGCACTGATGCAAACCCTGTCCGGAGTGCTGCCGCAAGACGGGCAGGTGCCGGAGCCCCTCCGCGCGGGCGTGGTTCGACCGACCGAGGAAGAGCTCGCCGACTGGGCCTCGCAGCCGCCCGGCGCGGCGGAGCTCGCCGGACAGGGGGCCCGGCCGGCCGACTCGAAGGCGGCCGAGGAGTTCTACCTCCGGACGTGGGGCGCCCCGTCAGTCGACGTGCACGGCCTCCATGGAGGATCGCCGGAGCTCCAGAAGACCGTGATCCCGATAGCCGGCGAGGCGAACGTGTCGATCCGCCTGGCCCCGGGCCAGCTCCCGGACGAGATCGCGCCGGTGGTCGAGCGTCTGCTGCGCCAGTCCGCGCCCGAAGGCGCAGACGTGGAGATCGAGCTGTGGTCGACATCGCCACCCGGCTTGGTCGCGCCCGATTCGGAGGCGATCCGGCTCGCTCAGGACGCCTTCGAGCGCGTCCTGGGCGTCCGGCCGCTGCTCCTCCGCTCCGGTGGGTCGCTGCCGATCGTGCCTGCGCTCGCGCAGAGCGGAATCCCGACGATCATCACAGGCTTCGATCTGCCCGAGGGGAACCTCCACTCGCCGAACGAGCGACTGCTCGTCGAGTACATCCCGCTCGGCGTCGCCGCTGCGCGGGAGCTCCTCAAGGCGCTGGCCGACCTGGGCTAGACGTGCCTGTGATCGGGGTCCTGCACCAGCCAGTCGTGGCCGAACCTGCGCATTGCCTCGATCACGGGGAGCAACGCGAGCCCCTTGGGCGTCAGCTCGTACTCGACGCGGGGCGGCGTCTCCGCGTAGCTGCGGCGGTCGACGACACCCTCCTCTTCGAGCCAGCGCAACCGCTCGGAGAGCGTCCTCGGGCTGATGCCCGGACAGGCATGCTCGAGCTCCGAGAAGCGGCGTGCGCCCTCGGACAGGTCGTGCACGAGCAGCGCCGTCCATTTGGAGCCGATGATGTCGGCGGAGCATGCGACCGCGCAGGTCGCGTCGTGGACGGGCTTCATCGTGCGACTGCTCATGCGGTCATTGTACGCCCAGCCGGATGATCGACCTCCACTCGCACATTCTGCGCGGCATCGACGACGGCGCTCGCTCGCTCGAGGACAGCCTGGACATCGCCCGCGCCGCGGTCGCCGACGGGATCACGGTGATCGCCGCCACCCCGCACGTCCGCGACGATTGGCCGACCGACGCCGGGGTGATGGAGTCCCGCGTCGCGGAGCTGACCGCGGAGCTCGAGCAGGCGGGGATCGCGCTCGAGGTGCGGCGCGGAGGCGAGATCGCGGTCGAGTGGCTGGAGCGCCTGTCGGTCGATGAGCTCCGGCGCTTCGGCCTCGGCGGGAACCCGCGCTACCTGCTCGTCGAGATGCCGTACTACGGCTGGCCGCTCGCGCTACCCGACAGGCTCTACTCGTTGCGTGCCTCGGGAATCACGCCCGTGCTCGCCCACCCAGAGCGGAATGCCGAGGTGCAGGCCGATCCCGAGCGCCTTGTCCACCTCGTCGAGGGCGGCGTGCTCGTCCAGGTCACCGCGGCGTCCCTCGACGGTCGGATCGGCAAGCGCCCGCTGCAGACGGCACGGAGGTTGGTCGACAACGGGGTGGCGCACCTGCTCGCGAGCGACGCCCACAGCGCGTCCATTCGCGCGGTCGGCATGAGCTCGGCCGCGAAAGCGGTCGGGGGCGCGCTCGCAGACTGGCTGACCTATGAAGTCCCGGCGGCGATCCTCAGCGACACTCCGCTGCCCCCGCGCCCCGAAGGCGTCCGCAGGCGCGCTTGGCTCAGCAGGCTGTTCGGCACGTAGTAACAGACTGTTACTCGGCTACCAGGGTGGTGTGTTGTGGGTCCAGCGGCCGCCGACCATCGTTGCCACTACGCGTACCTCCGGCAGTTCCTCGGGCGGGATCGCGAACGGGTCGCGGTCGAGTACGACGAGGTCGGCGAGGTAGCCCGGCAGGAGCTTGCCGCGGCGGCGCTCGTCTCCCGTCAGCCACGCGGGCTCGACCGTCGAGGCGAGGATCGCCTCCTCGATCGTGACCCGCTGGTCGGGGCGCCAGTGCCGCAACACGCCGGCGACGATCCCGCTCCAGGGATCGAGCTCCTCGACCGGGGCGTCCGAGCCGTTGACGAGGCGCGTCCCGCGGTCGAGCAGTGAGCGAAACGCGTAGGCGCCTTCGAGCCGGTCGGGCCAGAACCGGTGCGCGAGCTCCTCGTCCGAGGGCGCATGCGAGAACTGGACGGACGCCGTGAGGCCGAGCTCGGCGAACCGGCCGACGTCCTCGGGGCGCAGGCACTGCGTGTGCTCGACGCGGTGGCGTAGGCCCCGCGGCTGCCAGAGGGCCTTCGTCTCCTCGAACGCGTCGAGCGTGTTCCGGTTCGCGAGGTCGCCGATTGCGTGCACGGCCACCGGCCAACGCGCCCGCGCGGACCGCCGCAGGATGTCCGCCAGGCCCTCGCGCGAGGTGACCTCGACGCCCGAGCCGTCGGTCATCAGCGCCGTCTGCGAGCCGAGCGTCCCGTCCATGAAGACCTTCAGGTAGCCGAGCCGAAGGCGGTCGCCGAGGCCTGATGCGAGGCCGACCTCGGCGAAGCGATCGACGTTCTCGGACGGGACGCACTGCCAGACGCGCAGCGGCAGCGCGTCCTCGCGCTCCAACTCCTGCCAGAGCCGCGGGATCGCAGGGATCCAGCCGTCCTTGTCGTGGATCGCGGTGACGCCTCGCGCCGAGGCGACCTTCAGCCCCTCCCGCAGCGCCTCCAGGTACTC
Organism: Actinomycetota bacterium; assembly: GCA_046727515.1. Classification (GTDB taxonomy): domain Bacteria; phylum Actinomycetota; class Thermoleophilia; order Gaiellales; family Gaiellaceae; genus DATBLE01. The sequence goes on from JBKPCT010000204.1 coordinate 18,140, forward strand.
CTCGTCGGTGAGCTCGAGGTGCTCCGCCTTGAACCGCCAGGCCGACTCCTCGCGGATCAGGCCGGTCGGTCCGCCGTCAGGGCCGAGCTCGACGATACCGCCAGGAACGTCGTACCTGCGCAGGTCGCCCCCGGCCATCGCAATCCCGGCCGAGTTCAGCCAGATCGCGTGGAAATCCTTCGAGATCACGGCCGCCGGGGTGTCGCCCGTGACCGCATCGAGCACTTCCTTCGTCGGCAGCTCGGGCCAGTTCGTCTCGCGGAAGCCCTGGGCCCGGAACCACCGCCCCGGCACGACACCGTCGACACCGGGGGCCATGCGGGCCGCGGCATCGTCGGCGGAGGTCGCCTCCTCGAGGCGGATCACCCGCCGAGCGGCCGCCCACGTCGGGAAGTGGACGTGCGAGTCGGTCATCCCGGGGAGCACGCAGCGACCGCCCAGGTCGACCACCTCGGGCGAGGCGAGTGCGGTCTCGTGCGTTCCGATCCCGCCGGCGACGCGGTCGCCGGCGATCGCCAACGCGCCCGCCTTCGGCAGCGAGGCGTCCAGCGTCCGGATAGTCCCGTTCTCGAGGATCACCCCGTGACTCTAGACTCGGGGAGTGGCAGCCTACGACGTCCTGACCGACGAGCAGCGCGACCTCCGCGACCTCGTCCGGACGCTTGCCCGCGAGCGCATCGCCCCCCGCGCGCCCGAGATCGACGAGAGCCACGAGTTCCCGTGGGACGTCGTCGAGCTCTACCGGGAGCAGGGGCTGTTCGGCCTGCTCTTCGACGAGGAGTGGGGCGGAACCGGCACGGGAACGCTCCTCGCGCTGGTCGCGATGGAGGAGGTCGCCAAGGTCTGCGCGACGAGCAGCCTGATCCTGGTCGTCCAGGAGCTCGGCTCGCTCGGACTCAAGCTCGCGGGCACGCAGGAGCAGCAGGAGCGCTACCTGCCGCGGCTCGCGTCCGGCGAGTGGCTTGCCGCCTACGCGCTCACCGAGGCAGGTTCGGGCTCCGACTCCGCGGCGATGCGCACGACCGCGCGGCGCGACGGGGACGAGTACGTCCTCTCGGGCGGCAAGCGTTTCATCACGAACGCGGGGGTCGCCAATCTCTACACCGTCTTCGCGAAGACGGACCCCGGCGCGGGCCACGCCGGCATCTCGGCGTTCGTCGTCGAGTCGGACGCACCGGGCTTCGAGGTCGCGCGCTTCGAGCCGAAGATGGGCATCGCCGGCTCGACAACCGGCGAGCTCGTCTTCCACGACTGCCGCGTCCCGGCGGCGAACCTGCTCGGCGCGGAAGGCGAGGGCTTCCGGATCGCGATGCGGATCCTCGACCGCTCGCGGCCAGGCGTCGCCGCGCAGGGCCTCGGGATCGCACAGGGCGCAACCGATTACGCGCTCGAGTACGCGCGTACGCGGGAGACGATGGGCGCGCCGATCGCAGAGCACCAGCTCGTCGCCGCAAAGCTCGCGGATATGGAGACGAAGTGCGAGGCGGCGCGTGGCCTCCTCTACCGGTTCGGCCAGATGGTCGACGCCGGCGTTCCGAACGAGGAGCTGACGAAGGCATCGGCGATGGCGAAGCTCTACTGCTCGGACGTGGCGATGGAGGTGACGACCGAGGCCGTCCAGATCCTCGGTGGCTACGGCTACATCAAGGAGTATCCGGTCGAGCGGATGATGCGCGATGCGAAGATCACCCAGATCTACGAGGGCACGAACGAGATCCAGCGCCTCGTGATCGCGCGCGAGATGCTGAAGGAGCAACGATCCTTGCTGCTCTCGCCCGTTCGGTGAACAGGCTCGTCACGTAGAGGATTCCGAAGCCGACGGCGATCCCGGCGACGGAGAGGAAGTTGACCGCCCGCCCGCCGAGTCGCGCAACGCGGGCCAGATCACTTCCGCCACCTGGACGACCGCGCCGGGCGGCGACGCCGAAGAGGAGCGCGGCCAGGCTAGCGTCGAAGGCAATCGACCCGAGCCACGCGCCAAGGATCGCTGGCGCCCCGGCGAGGTCGGTAGAGGTAGTGGAAGCCGACCGTGTTGACGGCGTAGATCTCTTCCCGGTCGCGATCAGCCCGGCGCCGATGCCGGGTATGCCGTCCATGAACGACGGGTGAATCCCGTGGAAGTGGATCGTGTGCGGGTGCGCCGAGGCGTTGAGGAAGTGGACCCGGAGCAACTCTCCCTCGCGCGCCCGCAGCGTCGGGGCTCGGCGCCTGGTCAGGTTCTCCATCCCGCCTGCGGTCTGGATTACGCCGAAAGATAAGATATATCAAGGCAAGAAGATAAGTTCCGCAATCTTAAAAATCTCAGCATGCGCACAGAACTTCCGCTTGACCACCAGTCACCGCTGACCGCGGCGGTCGAGGACTACGTGAAGGCGATCTACATGCTCGAGGGCAGCAGCGAAGCAGCCTCGACGAACGCTCTTGCGGCGCGGCTCGACGTCACCCCGGCGGCGGTCTCCGGGATGCTGCGCAAGCTCGCTGCGCTCGGGCTGGTCGAGCACGAGCCGTATCACGGCGTGCGGCTGACCAAGCGCGGGCGCCTGGTGGCGCTGGAGGTGATTCGTCACCACCGCCTGCTCGAGCTGTTCCTCGTCGAGAGTCTGGGCATGGGGTGGGACGAGGTGCACGCGGAGGCCGAGGTCCTCGAGCATGTGATCTCCGAGGAGCTCGAGGAGCTGATCGCCGCGAAGCTCGGCCACCCGACCCTCGACCCGCACGGCGATCCGATCCCGAGTCGCGAGCTCGCGATCGCCGACGACCTGGGCAGCTGCGACCTCTACCAGCTCGAGCCCGGTGGCCAGGGCACGTTCGTGCGTGTCTCGGACTCCGACCCGGAGATGCTGCGGTTCCTCACCGAGCGCGGAATCACGCCCGGGGCGCGGCTGGAGGTGATCGAGCGTCAGCCCTTCGACGGGCCCCTCTCCGTTCGCGTCGGAAAGCGCGTTCACGTTCTCGGCGCCGTGCTGGCGAGGGCGATCCGCGTGCAGACGGCGGCGTGAGCGAGTTCGTCTCGGAGCGGGCCAGGCGCGCAGGCACGCGCGATCTGGTCGGCGAGGTCCTGCCCGGCGAGGCGGCGACCCTCCGCGCCGCCCAGGAGGCGCTCGACGGCCACCGCACCGGACTGCGCGCGCTCTGGCCGTTCCTCGGCCCAGCCTTTATCGCCTCCGTCGCCTACCTCGACCCCGGCAACTTCGCCACCGACGTCGCCGGCGGGGCGAAGTACGGCTACCTGCTGCTCTGGGCGGTGCTCGCCGCGAATCTGATGGCGATGGTGGTGCAGACGCTCTCCGCCAAGCTCGGGATCGCCACCGGCCGCAACCTTGCCGAGGTCTGCCGTGACAACTTCCCGCGCAAGGTCTCTTTCGCGCTCTGGCTCCAGGCCGAGGTGATCGCGATGGCGACCGACCTCGCGGAGGTGCTCGGCGCGGCGCTCGGTCTCAGCCTCCTGTTCGGCATCCCGCTCGGGTTGGGCGCCGGCATCGCCGTCCTCTGTGCCTTCACGATCCTCGCCCTCCAGCGCTTCGGCTTCCGGCGCCTGGAGGCGGTGATCGCGGTCTTCGTCGGCGTGATCGTGGTCGCGTTCGCGTTCGAGCTGCTCCGGGTCACTCCCGACCCGAGCGTGATGGCCGACCAGCTCTTCTCGCCGGACTTCAAGGGCGGCGCGCTCCTCCTCGCCGTCGGCATCGTCGGCGCGACCGTCATGCCGCACGTCATCTACCTCCACTCAGCGCTGACGCAGTCGCGTGTCCGCGGCGAGGACGAGCGCGAGCTGAAGCGCATCCAGCGCTTCGAGCGGATCGACGTGCTGATCGCGATGTCGGTCGCCGGGCTCGTCAACCTCTCGATGCTCGCGATCTTCGCTACGCGGTTCTACGGAACCGACGCCGACTCGATCGAGGACGCCTATCACGGGCTCTACTCCGATCCGGGCAAATGGGCCGCCTACCTGCTCGGGATCGCGCTCCTCTCTTCCGGGCTCTCGTCGTCCTCGGTCGGAACGCTCGCGGGCCAGGTCGTGATGCAGGGCTTCATCCGGCGCGGGATCCCGGTGTTCGCGCGCCGCGCGATCACGGCTGCGCCTGCGCTCGCCGTCGCGCTGGCAGGCGTCGAGCCGACGCACGCTCTCGTCCTCAGCCAGGTCGTGCTCTCCTTCGGGATTCCCTTCGCGCTCGTGCCGCTCGTCCTCTTCACCAGCAACCGTCGCGTGATGGGCGGGCTCGTCAACAACCGCCTGACCACGGTTACCGCGTGGGGGATCGCCGCGCTGATCAGCGGGCTGAACGCGTTCCTGCTCATCGAGACGTTCCGGTGACCGATCCGGCGCGGTCCTTCGGCCGGGTCGCGGAGGCGTACGAGCGCGGTCGCCCGTCGTGGCCGGAGGCGGCCGTCGGTCTCGCCGCCGGGCACCTCGGCCTCGAGCGCGACGACGCCGTGCTCGATCTCGGAGCGGGCACCGGCAAGCTGACGCGCCTGCTGCTCGAGCGGTTCGCCCGCGTCGTCTCGCTCGAGCCCGACCCGTCGATGCGTGCACTGCTTCCCGCGGCTGCTGAGGCGCTCGCGGGCACCGCCGAGGAAATCCCGCTGCCCGAGCGCAGCGTTGCCGCGGTCTTCTGCGGCGAGTCGTTCCACTGGTTCGACTGGCCGCGGGCGATCCCCGAGATCGCGCGCGTTCTCCGGCCAGGCGGTGGGCTCGTCCTGATGTGGAATCGGCCCTCGGGCGGGTTGCTCGAGTCGGCGGAGTGGCCGCCGGGCGTGAGCGACCTGCTCGACAGCGTGGCCGATCCGTCGCCGCCCAAGCGTCGCTATGCGTCGTTCGCCTGGCGCGAGGCTCTCGCCGACACGCCGTTCGCGGCCCTGCACTACGAGGTGGTGCCGAACCCGGGATGGCTCGATCGCGACAGTGTGATCGCGCGGATCAGCTCCTGGAGCCCGATCGCATCGATGTCGGACGGCCCGCGCGAGGCATTGCTTTCCGAGCTCGACGCGCTGCTCACCGAGAGCACCTATCGCGCGTCGCTCGAGACGCACCTGTACTGGGCGCGGCTTGCCGCCTAGTGCCCGGAGCGGCATCGCCGAGTCGGGCACGGCCGTCGTCGTCGGCTCAGGGCCGAACGGCCTTGCGGGTGCGCTCACGCTCGCCGGCGCAGGCCTCGCCGTGCACGTCCACGAAGCTGCGCCGGCACCGGGGGGCGCTGTGCGCACGGAGGAGCTGACGCTGCCGGGCTTCCGCCACGACGTCTGCTCCGCCATCCACCCGCTCTGCCGCGCGTCGCCGTTCTTCCGTCGGGCCCGTCTCGACGTCGACTGGGTCGACCCACCCGCCGCCGTCGCCCACCCGCTCGACGACGGCGGCGCCGCGATCCTGGAGCGCGACCTGTCCGCGATCGACCTCGGCCCCGATACCGCCGTCTACCGCCGCCTCGTCGGGCCGATCGTCTCTGCGTGGGAGGCCGTCGCGCCGCTCGTTCTCGGGCCCTATCCGCCGCCCGTCCGGGCGCTTGCGCCGCTGCCCGGGCTGGCCACGCCGGCACGGGCCGCGCTCGCGGATGCCCGCTCGCTCGCCCAGTCCACCTTCGAGACCGGGCGCGCGCGGGCGCTCTTCGCCGGCTGCGCCGCCCACTCGATGCTCCCCCTCGAGCGCCGGCCGAGCGCCGGGTTCGGCCTGGCCCTCGCGGTGCTCGGTCACATCGCGGGCTGGGGCTTTCCGCGCGGCGGAGCGCAGCCGATCACGGACGCGCTCGTTGCCGGGGTGCGGCGGGCGGGTGGAGATCTCCACGTCTCGAGCCCGATCGACGAGCTCCCGGAGGTGGACATCGTCCTCGCCGACGTGATGCCGACCGAGCTCCTCCGGATCGCATCGCTGCCCGAGCGCTACGACCGCGCGCTTCGCCGCTACCGCCACGGCCCGGGCGCGCTCAAGCTCGACTGGGCACTCGACGGGCCGATTCCGTGGCGTGCCCCGGAGTGCGCGCGCGCGGCGACCGTCCACCTCGGTGGGACCCTGGACGAGATCTCGGCGTCCGAGTGGGGCGCCTGGCGTGGCCGGCCCATGGAGCGGCCGTTCGTGATCCTGGTCCAGCACACCCTCTTCGACCCGAGCCGCGCCCCGAAGGGAAAGCACACGGCCTGGGCGTACTGCCACGTCCCGAACGGCTGGCCCGGAGACATGGCCGAGGCGGTCGAGACGCAGGTCGAGCGCTTCGCGCCGGGGTTCCGCGAGCTCGTGCTCGCGCGGAGCGTGACGACGCCGGCCGACTTCGAGGCGCGCAACCGCAACCTCGTCGGCGGTGACATCAACGGCGGGACGATGGATCTCGGACAGCTGCTGACCAGGCCGGTGCGGCGGCTGAACCCGTACCGGACACCGGTCGAGGGGGTCTATCTCTGCTCCTCAGCCACCCCGCCCGGCGGCGGCGTGCACGGAATGAGCGGCTACTCGGCGGCACTGACCGCGCTCAGGGATCGATCCCGGCGGGGCCGACGATGAAAAAGTGCTCGGCAGCCTCTTACACTTTCTGGACATGGAGTTCCGGATCCTCGGCCCGTTGGAGGTGTCGTCCGAGGCCGGGGCCCTGGTTATCGGCGGCGCGAAGCAGCGCGCACTCCTGGCGATACTGCTCCTGGACGCGAACACAGTCGTCTCGAAAGACCGGCTGATCGACGCGCTCTGGGAGGACGGTCCGCCCGAGACCGCGCAGAAGGCTCTCCAGGTGCACATCTCGGGCCTGCGGAAGGTGCTCGGCAGGGAACGGGTCGTGACCAGGGAGCCGGGGTACCTGCTGCGGGTCGAGGAGGGCGAGCTCGACCTCACCCGGTTTCAACGCCTCCGGGAACAGGGCAAGCCGGCCGACGCGCTCGCGCTCTGGCGGGGCGAGCCGTTGTCCGAGTTCAGCCTGCGGCGCTTCGCCCAGTCGGACATCGCCCGGCTCGAGGACGCGAGGATGGCGTGTCTCGAGGAGCGCATCGACCAGGATCTCCGCGCAGGCCGGCACGCCGAGCTGACCGGAGAGCTCGAGGGGCTCGTCAAGGAGTACCCGCTGCGTGAGCGGCTGCGGGTGCTGTCGATGCTCGCCCTCTATCGCTCCGGCCGGCAGGCGGAAGCGCTGGCCGCGTACCAGGACGCCCGCCGCGCCCTCATCGATGAGCTCGGGATCGAGCCGGGCAAAGCGCTGCGAGAGCTGCACCAGGCGATGCTGCAGCAGGATCCCGCGCTCGATGTGCCGCCGAAAGTGGGACCGGTGCGCGAGCCGGAGGATGCAGCCGTTGGTCCGGAGACAGATCGGCGACCCGAGGCGTTCGCCCGCGAGGCGGCGGCCTGTGGCCGCTGCGGCGAGCGCAATCCTCCGGAAGCACGCCTGTGCTTTGCCTGTGGGGCGATCCTGCCCGGCCGGCCCCGACCGGGAGCCGAGCGCCGGCTCGTCACAGTGCTCTTCGTCGACCTCGTCGACTTCACGGGGATCGCGGAGCGTCTCGATCCGGAGGACCTGAAGCGCGTCGTCGTACCGTACCTCGATCGCGTGCGGGGCGGGATCGAGCGGTTCGGCGGTCACCTGGAGAAATACATCGGCGACGCGGTGATGGCGCTCTTCGGCGCCCCGGTCGCCTACGGCGACGATCCTGAGCGCGCCCTCCGGGCAGCGTTCGCGGTCAGGGACGCGATCGGCGACTTGAGCAAGGCCGGCGCCGAGCTCGCGCTCGACGTTCGAATCGGCGTCAACACCGGCGAGGCGCTCGTCGACCTCGCTGCGGACACAGCCTCAGGCAGTGGCATGGCCTCGGGGGACGTCGTCGTCGCGTCCTTCCGGCTGCAGCAGGCCGCGCCGGTCAACGGCATCCTCGTCGGCGAGGGAACGTATCGGGCCACGCACCGCCTCGTCGACTACAGAGCAGGCGAGCCTGTCGCGGCCAAGGGCAAGGAGGCGCTACTGCGCGCATGGGTCGCGACCGCCCTTCGCGAGGCGCCGGGCCGGCCGCGTGTGGAACTCGTCGGTCGGGAGGCCGAGCTCGGCCATCTGCGCTCTCTGATCGTCCCGCCCGCGGCCGAGGGCCCGCGGATCGTGACCCTCGTCGGACCGCCCGGCGTCGGCAAGTCCCGGCTCCTGTGGGAGCTGTGCCAGGAAGCCGAGGAGGAGGTGCTTTGGCGGCAGGGTCGCTGTTTTTCATACGGCGCCGGAGTGAGCTTCTCGGCGTTCGCCGCGGTCGTGAAATCGCACGCGGGGATCCTCGAGAGCGACCCGGTGGAGGACGTCGAGCGCAAGCTTGCCCAGGCGGTCGGGGCAGCGATCGACGACGAGTCCAGTTCGGACTGGGTGGAGGCCTACCTCCGGCCGCTCGTCGGACTGGGCGGCGCCGAGCGACTGAGCGGGGACCGGCGGGCCGAGGCGTTCTCAGCGTGGCGCAGGTTCCTCGAGGCGCTGGCGGCCCAGCGCCCCGTCGTCCTCGCCCTCGAGGACGTGCACTGGGCGGACGAGGGTCTGCTCGATTTCGTCGAGCACGTCGGCGACTGGGCACAGGGGGTGCCGCTCACCGTCTTCTGCACGGCGAGACCGGAGCTCCTGGAACGGAGGCGGCGCTGGCCCGGCGTCTTCCAGCTCGAGCCGCTCTCGGCGGACGACACGGGCGCACTCCTGGACGCGCTGCTCGGGCCCGAGCAGCTCGGTCCGGAGCTGCGCGCGGAGCTGATCGCGCGCGTGGGTGGGAACCCGCTCTACACCGAGGAGTTCGCCCGGCTCGTCAAGGAACGGGCAGCGGGTGAACGCCTTCGGTTGCCGGAGACGATTCAGGCGACGATCGCCGGACGGCTCGACTCACTGCACCCGGAGGCCAGAGAGCTCCTGCACGACGCGGCGGTGATCGGCACCGCTTTCTGGCCCGGCGCCCTTGCGCGCCTGAGTGGACTTCGCGTCGAGCAGATCGAGCGGCGGCTCGGCGAGCTGCAGTGGAAGGAGCTGATCCGGCCGCTGCCGCGGAGCGCGATCGCCGACGAGAGCCAGTACGTCTTCTGGCACGTCCTGGTACGGGACGTCTCCTATGCGCAGATTCCTCGCGCCGGCAGGGCCGAGAAGCACCGGCGGGCGGCGGAGTGGATCGAGTCGCTCGCTCCGGGACGTTCGGACCTCGCCGAGCTGCTTGCGCACCACTATGGAAGTGCACTCGAGTACGCGCGGCTCGCGCGTCAGGAGAGCGGGTCGCTGGAAGAGCGGGCGCGGCTCGCACTTCGGAATGCGGGCGAGCACGCTCTGACGCTCTACGCGTTCCCGGCGGCGGCAGGGTTCTTCAGCCGGGCGCTCGAGCTGTGGCCCGCAGGCGACCCCGAACGCACCCGGCTTCTGTTCGACCTCGGCAGGTCTCTGTTCTGGGCGGAGCGGGCAGGCGAGGACGAGTTGAGGGCCGCTCGGGATGCTCTCCTCGGGAATGGAGATCTCGGCCGCGCAGCGCAGGCGGACGTCCTGCTCTCCCGGCTTGCCCGTGACCGGGGGGATCGCGGCGCGGCCTTTGCCGCCGCCCTTGCGGCCGTCGAGATCCTCCGCGACTTTCCGGACTCGAAGGAGCAGGCGGAGGCGCTCAGCAACCTCGCCGCGATCCACGCCGTCTGGGGCGAGTCGGATGAAGCACTCACCGTTGTGGCGCAAGCGCTCGAGCTGGCGGAGACGTTCGGGCTCGACGAGATCAAGGCCGAGAGCTTGACGTTCAGGGGCCATGCCCGGATCCTCGACGGCGATCGGGGCGGGCTGGCCGACGTGGAGCAGGCGGTGGAGATCACCCTGGCCCTCAAGTCGCCGGGAATCGTCCGCCGCAGCGCCAACCTGGCGACGTCGCTGGTCGAGCTCGGCGAGCTCGACCGGGCGTGGGAGATGTACGAGACGGCACGCAACGCGGCCCGGCGCTTCGGCGACGCGCCGGGACTGCACTGGCTAGCGGTGGAGCGACCGTACGAGCTCTACTGGCGGGGCCAATGGGAGGAGGCGCTGACCGCTGCCGAAACCGTCCGCGGCGAGGCCGACGCGGGCTACGGCGAGCTCGCGGGCAGGAGCGTGCGTGCGCGCATCCGGCTTGCCCGCGGCGACGTCGATGGAGCGGTCGACGACTCGGCGAGATCGCTCGAGTTCGCGCGCCGGACACAGGAGCCCGCGGCTCTGTGCGAGGCGCTGGCGCTCCGCGCTCGCGTCCTCGCCGAGGCGGCGCGCAGCGACGAGGCGGCGCTCGTCGTCGACGAGTTGCTCGTCCGGCTGGGCACGCCGGGCATCCTCGCCTCGTTCTGGACCGCAGACCTGGCCGATGCCCTGGTCGAGCTCGGGCGCGCCGGCGACCTGCCGGCAGCAGGCGACACCGCGCCCTGGCTGCGCGCGGGGCGGGCGCTGATCGCCGGCGCTTTCGTGGACGCGGCCGATCTGTACGCCGCTATCGGTGCCCGTCCCGAGGAAGCGCGAGCCCGTCTCCGGGCATCCGCGGCGCTCGCGGCCGAAGGGAACCGGTCCGAAGCCGACCGCCAGCTCGGCCAGGCGCTCGCATTCCACCGTGCGGTTTCCGCAGACGTCTACGTGCGCGCCGGAGAGTCGCTACTCGCGCGAGTCTAAGGCTCAGGGATGATGCGGAGGATGATTCGGAGGCGGAGGCTTGCCCGCTTCTTTCTCGTCCGCGCTTACCTTGCCTTCGGCCTCGATCGCGCGTAGCTCGTCGAAGAGGGCCCGCTGCTGGGCCGGATCCTCCGGCACTTCGATCAGCGCGAAAGCGATGTCGTCGTCGTCGCCGTAGTAGATCTCGTTGTTCGCAAGCGGCGCGTGGTGGCGTTGGCAGATTTGGCGCACCTCGTTTCGCCGCTGCGTCGGCGGACTGGACGAGAAGCGGACCCAATGGAACGGCACGCCGGGATCCTCCCCTTTTCGCCGGCCGATTGCAAGGGGCTACTCGAGCTGGTCGAGCACGGGGTCCCGCCGGTTGAACAGCCGCAGGTCTGCGCGGACCGGCTCCCAGCGGTAGCGGAAGACGAGCCCGGCGTCGTCGCCGTCGCCGCGGACGACGTGGTCCCAGCCCTCGGCGGCGTCCTCTTCGAGCGCGACCTCGTATGCGTGGTTCTCGTAGCGGGAGTGCTCGACCCACTCGCCGACGACCTCCAGCTCGCGAACGATCCGCGCCTGCTCGATCCCCGCCTCCTCGTAGAGCTCCCGGTGGAGGCACTGCTCGAGGGTCTCGCCCGGATCGACGCGGCCCGCCGGGACCTGCGTTCCCGCGCGCGGCTCGTCGGCATGGTCGAAGACGAGCAGCTCCCTCAGCCCGTCGCGCTCGCGCGTCACGTACGCGAGGACCCGTTGTCTCAAGTGCTCGATTTGCGAGACGCCTTGTAGGCGCGCTTCGCGGCCTGGTAGCTCGCGAGCGCCTCGGCCGAGTCGACGTCGCCGAGCGTGGGGTGAGCCGGGACGAGCCCTTCGGCGGCGGCGACACCGAAGCGCTTCGCGAGCACGGCGCCGAGTGCCTTGACCTTCATCTCGCCGAAGCCCGGCAGCTCGCCGATCCGGGCGCGCAGGTCGTCCGCGTCGGCGGCCTCCGTCCAGACCCGCTCTGCCCGGCCGCCGTAGCGCTCGGAGACGAAGCCGGCGAGGTCGTGGATGCGGGTCGCCATCGTCCCAGGGAAACGGTGGATCGCCGGCCTCTCGCGGAAGGCGGCCTCGAGCGTCGCCGGATCAGTCGCGGCGATGCGGCCCGGGTCGAGCGTCCCGATCCGCTGCTTCAGCTTCAGCGGGCCGGTGAAGGCGGTCTGGACGGGCACCTGCTGGTCGAGCGCGAACCCGATCAGGAGCGCCATCGGATCCTCCGCGAGCAGCCGATCGGCCTCGTCGTCGCCTGTGAAATGGAGTCGGTCGGTCATGGCTCGAGACACCTCAGCGCGCAAAGACGCCGGGACTGATGCTGTGGCCGCGGACGCTTCGCGCGAGCTCGAGTCGGAACCCGCGCCGTGCGAGCAGCAGGTACGCCGTCTCATTACCGCGGTCGACGACGTCGACGGCAATCTCGGACCGGTGGAGACCGTCGCGCTTCCCCGCGCGTAGCCAGCGGACACGGCTGCCCTTCAGGTCGCGCTGGTGGACGATCCGGGGCGGGTCGAACCGCGAGTCGACGACGCTCACCGTCAGCGCGTCGGCGGCGGCGTCGCGGTCGACGGTGATCCCCTCCACCACCGGCGTGCCGAGAACGTCGGCCAGCCTCCAGGCGACGATCGGCTGCGGCACCTTCGCGCGCTGGATCCAGACCGGCGGCTGCGGCGCGCTGAGTGACAGCGCGAGTAAGACGGGAACCACCCTGACGATCATACGGAGCGCGGGAATGCGCGTCACCTGGGCGGCGTCTTGATTGAGCAGTCAAGTAATCGGGGAGAGGACGGGATCGAGGCGATAAGCGGCCCTCGCGCCAAGCGCGGCCCGAAGCCGCGAGCGCCCGGCGGCAGGCGCACGGCAATAGAACACTTGTTCGTATCACGCCCCAGGGGTACGCTGCGCGTATGGCCGTGCTCGACCTGTTCAGCGACCGGACGCGCGAGTGGTTCACGCAGACGTTCGACGGGCCCACGCCTGCGCAGGAGCAGGGCTGGCCGGCGATCGCCTCCGGCGAGCATGCACTGATCCAGGCCCCGACCGGGTCGGGGAAGACCCTCGCCGCATTCCTGTACGGGATCGACCGGCTCACCTCGTCACCGGGTGAGGGCCTGCGCCTGCTCTACGTCTCACCCCTGAAGGCGCTGAACTACGACGTCGAGCGGAACCTGCGGGGGCCGCTCGCCGGGCTGCAGTCAGACCTGAGCGTGGCCGTGCGCACGGGTGACACGCCGGCGAAAGAGCGTGCGGCGATGCTGCGCAAGTCGCCGGACATCCTGATCACGACCCCGGAGTCGCTGTTCCTGCTCCTCACGTCGCAGGGGCGGGAAATGCTGAAGACCGTCGAAACGCTGATCCTCGACGAGATACACGCGGTTGCCGGGACGAAGCGCGGGGCCCATCTCGTCCTGTCGGTGGAGCGCCTCGACCGGCTCGTTCCCGCTCCTGTGCAGCGCGTCGGCCTCTCGGCAACGCAGCGCCCGATCGAGGAGATCGGCCGTTTCGTCGGGGGTGGAAGCGTGGCCCGCCCAACCCCCGACCCCCC
>JBKPCT010000205.1:0-3388 GCA_046727515.1 Actinomycetota bacterium
CGGGGTGCTCACCGGCCCAGGGACGATCCGTGTCACGGATCGCCAGGTCAAGCACATCCACGTCGACGGCGGCCCCCGCGGCAAGGGCGCCGGCGACGAGGACTTCTACCGCGAGCTCCTCTACAACCGCGGCATCACGGCGGAGCCAATCGGCCACTCGGACATCATGTGCACGAACACCGGCACCGGCTCGGCAAACTGCAGCGGCACCTACTTCCTGCCGAAGGGAAAGCTGATGGTCGCCGGCGTCTTGGCGGAGCGGCTCTTGTACGAGCTCGCGGTGATCGGGGGGACGGGGTTCTACCAGGACGCCCGCGGGACACTCACCGGGACCGTCCTCGGGGACTCGCCCCGTCGCGAGCTCCTGATGTTCAGGTTGTCCGGGTGATTCGGGTGTGCCCAGAAGGCTCCGTGGAGGCGGGTCGCGCCGTCGCCGGCGCTGCAGGAGCTACTCGAGGCTTTGTAACTCGGATGCAGGCTAGCCCTGCGGGTGCCGTGCAAGCCGGCCGAGCTCGTGGAATGCGCAAAGGACGTGAGGCACGCCAGGAGCGCGGCGAAGTTCCCGAGGCCGCCCTGCCTGAAAAGATCCGGATACTCATCGCCGACACCAGCTCTGCCGCACGCGCAGGCATTCGGCTCGCCCTTGGCGGCCATGCCTTTGCCATCTGCGCCGAGGTCGACAACGCATCGGCGGCCGTCGAGGCTGCAGTCCGCGAGCAACCCGAAGTCTGCCTGATCGACGCCGACCTGCCCGGGGGAGGAATCGCGACGGTTTCGACGATCGCTGCACAGTTGGCCGACACGTCGGTGGTGTTGTTTGCCGATTCTCTGGATGAGAGACGCCTCTTCGCAGCTCTGCAGGCCGGCGCCCGCGGATATCTTCCGAGGAACATCGACCTCGGTCGCCTTGCGGTCACCCTCCGCTGCGCCGCCGAGGGGGAAGCGGTCCTGCCGCGCAAGCTCGCCTCGAGGGTGGTCGAGGAGTTCTGCTGGCGCGAGCGGCGGAGACACCTACCGCTCGCTCGCGACCTGACGAGCCGCGAGTTCGAAGTCTTCGATTTGCTTCGCTACGGGCTGACTACTGCCGAAATCGCACGGCGTCTGGTCGTCGAGCGGGTGACCGTGCGGTCTCACATCGCGTCGATCCTGAAGAAACTCGGCGTACATGATCGCGCGGCGGCGATTCGCCTTTTCGAAAGGCGTTGAGGGCGCTCGACATTGGCGGTGACGATCTCAACGCGCTTGTGGGGGGAGTTCAACGCAGAATACGCTCTACGCCCGGCCGAGTCGCGTAAGAATTGACCTGTTCGGAAATGGGGAGAACCCCGCGCCACGATTTATGCGATGTGCGTGGGGCGAGGTTGCACGTCTGCCGACGATCGGGAGGGAGACAATCGATCAATGTGGGGAGATAGCTCTGAGGCGGTTGTAGAAAAGAGCCCCATCCCACGAGGTGACCACGGGATGGGGCGTTTGCACCGACCTCGTTTCCCGACGCCAGCGAGGGACGACCCGGAGAGGGGAGGTGGTGCCTAACGGCTGAGTCTACTGGCTTCTCGCGCGCTGGTCATTCAGCGATCGCCGTTCGCCGACACGTCCATGCGTCCTAACCCTAAGCAAGCGAAGGAGAGAAGGAGAGCCACACGAGGAAGCCTCTACTGCTAGCCATCGCGACGGTGCTGGTCGCGGCTGGGGCATTTGCCACCGCGGCGAGCGCCGCAACGCACTTGAAAGGCAATCACCCGCTCTCGTTCAACGACAACGGCCTCACGCTTACGGCCACGGCGTCATATGCGGGCCTCGGAAACTTCGACACGTTGCAGACGCTGTCTGCAACTGGGAATGTCACGGCCACCTGCACGAACCCCGCTGGGGGAACACAGCCGCCCGGCCAGAACCCTGCGCCGGTCACTTTGACGGGATCGACGGCGGTTCTCAAGGGCGACATCAAGAACGGGAACGTCACGATCACGACCACGACGGGGGCGCCGACGAGTCCGATCCCGGGCGCTCCCGGCTGCCCGAACCCCAATTGGACCGAAACCATCACTGATGTGGCGTTCACATCGGCCACGATCCAGCTGTTCCAGGACTCGAACGGGAACGGCACGGTCGACGCCGGAAAGCTCGTGCTGACCGTGAACGTCACGTTTAGGCCACCAACCAGCAACGGCTCTGTGCCCGCAAGCGGCTTCACCTACACGACGACCCCCTAGGGACGCGCCGCAAGGGCTAACGCCAGCCATAGCAATGTTCGAAACGGTGCGCCGGCCAACTGGCCGGCGCACCGCTGCTTCGGCGGGCATAATCGGCGGGGCATCGACAGCCGAGATCGTCGCGATCAAACGGCCCCTAGCACGCTTTCGGCTGCGCTTAGAGGCGTAGAATCCCGAGGCGGCGGCTCATAACCGGGAGCAGAGCACTGCGGCGCCGTCACCCGAGTGGCCGAGCTCGACGCAATCATCTCCGGCCGCGGCTTGACGTTCGAGCCGGCAACGATCGTCGGCGAGCATAGGCCGCCGCCGCAGCCATTCAGGCCCGAGCCGCCCGACTGGGAGCAGGAGCGGCTCGAGCGGCTCGCGGCCGAGCGCGAAGCGCGAGGCGATCCCGGCGAGCAGTATGAGGAAGAACCCGCTGCACATCCGCCGGCGCGACGGTGGCCGAAGGACGCGGCATGAGCCCCAGGGCGCGGAGGCCGCCGCAGCCGCCCGATCCTGACTGGCCACCAGGCGGCCGCGGAGGCCGCCGACGAGGCAGCGTGATGGCGATCGCGGTTGGTCAGGTTCTCGACGACCTTGGGATCGGGCTGAGAGCCACCCGCGGTAGGGACGAATGCTCCGTCCTCTCCGCAGCCAGCCAAGGTCGCTGCCGACATCGCCCTGCTCGCCACCGCCGCCAACGTCGCCCGCCTCGCCGTGGTCGGACTCACCGCCGAGCACGGCGCCTGGCGGGCCAGCAGCCCCCGGTCTGTGGGCGCCGGGAGGGGCCCCGCGGACCTCCTCCTAAGGCCCGTCGGGCCCCCTCGCCCTCCGTGCCCACCAACGCCGCGGCTGGGCTCGCCCACCGGTGGGTCTTTTTGATCGTGGCGGTGAGAGGGGGCTGGTCTGGCTGCGAGCTTGTGGCCGCGGGTCAGATCAGAGAGAATGAGAGGGTCCCCTCTCGGGTCGCTAATCGATCGGCAAGCAGATGCAGTTTCGAATCCTGGGTCCGCTTGAGGTCGCTGATGGCGACCGTCTGGTTTCGCTCCCAGCGGCGCAGCGGTCGGTATTGGCGCTGCTGCTGCTCAGCGCGAACGAGGTCGTGTCTGCTGATCGATTGATCGGCGAGCTATGGGGCGATGAGGTTCCTGAGTCAGGACGGAAGGCGTTGCAGGCGCGAGTAGCGCAGC
>JBKPCT010000206.1:0-27016 GCA_046727515.1 Actinomycetota bacterium
GACGCGACGCCCCGCCGGCGGTGGTCGACCGCGACCGCGACGTTCATCACGTGCCAGGCGTCGACGTAGCGGGACACGATCAGGTAGCCGACGAGGCGTTCGCCCTCGAACGCACCGAGGCAGATCGACGACGGTTTCGCCAGCTCGCCCGCGAACATCGACCGCGACCACGGGGTCGGATACGAGCTGCGCTCGATCTCCTCGATCGCGGAGAGGTCGCGGAGTTGGAGCGGGCGGACATCGACGGTCCCCGCTCCGGCGCGGGCAAAGCTGGCATCTGCGCTCATTGGTCGCCTCCGTCGAGCCTACGTCTCATGCCGTTGCCTTGTCGACATCAGGTACGCGGAGGTAGACGGGCTCGACGAGCTCGGCCGGACCTGCGTCGCGCGCAAGCCGAGCATGCTGACGGGCCCAGGGGACGTGCCGCTCGTCCTCGTCGGGCGGGACGTCGCCGCCCGCCTCCTCGATCGTGACCCGGTAGCGCACCGCTCCGTCGCCCACGTACGCCCGCCCGGCCTCGATGTCGAGATCGGCGGGCGCGAGGCAGCGTGGCTCGCCGCCGACGAGCGTGAATACCTCCCGGCGCCGCGCGTCGATCACCGGGACCGCGCCAGGTGCCCCCGCGGCCAGAGCCTCGAGGGTCGACACGCCGGCGACCGGGAGCGCCAAGGCGAGGCCTAGACCGCGCGCGGCGGCAAGCCCGATCCGGATTCCGGTGAAGCTGCCCGGCCCGACGCCGACCACCAGCAGCCGCAGGTCCACCGGAGATGCTCCGGCCGCACGCGCGACCTCGTCGGCGTCCGCGAGCACGCTCACCGCGCGCGAGCGCCGCTCGCCGAGCACCTCTCCGTCACGCAAAAGCGCGACGGTGGCGACGTCGGTCGCCGTGTCAAACGCCAAGGTCAGCATCGCCATCGAGCACGATCAGCCGCCGCCTCTCGTCCACGTGGCGTAACCGTACCCGCACGCGGGGCGCCGGCAACGCACCCTCGGCCGCCTCGGGCCACTCGACGAAGCAGATCGCGTCTTCGAAGTACGGCTCGAGCGCACCCCAGTCCGCCTCGCCGAACCCCTCGAAGCGGTAGAGATCGAGGTGCGAGACGGATACACGGCCCTCGTAGCGATGGCCGATCGTGTAGGTGGGACTCGTCACGGGCTGCGTCACCCCGAGGGCGCGGCATGCGCCTCGGACGAAGGTCGTCTTTCCCGAGCCGAGCTCGCCGGAGATCGTGACGACGTCTCCCAGAGCCAGCCGTTCGGCGACTCGCGCGCCAGCGGCCTCGGTCTCTTCCGGTGTCGTGGTCTCGAGCTCGGTCAGAACAGGCCGAGTTGGACTGCGACCGGCGCGCACTCCGGCTCGGGCATCAGGTCGGCGAGCGACGGAACCGGCTCGATCTCCTGCTCCAGCAGCGCCGGAATCTTCGCGAAGTCCTCCTCGAGGACCTTCAGCATCGCGGGCGTGTAGAGGGCCGCCGCCGGGTGGTAGATCGGGAAGATCGTGACGGTCGTCGAGCCGTAGACGGCCTGCTGGGGTTGGCCGTGCACGCGGGTGATCCCCGTCTCCTTGCCGGTCAGCTGTCTCGTCGCGTGGTTTCCGAGCGTCGCGATCACCTTCGGGCGGATCAGCTCGATCTGCCGGAAGAGCCACGGCTCGCACTGCTGCTTCTCCTCGGGCAGCGGGTCGCGGTTGCCCGGAGGACGGCACTTGAGGGTATTCGCGACGTAGACGTCCGCCCGAGCGAGCCCGATGCCGGCGAGGAGCCTGTCGAGGAGCTTGCCGGCCTGCCCGACGAACGGAATTCCCTGCTGATCCTCGTGGAAGCCGGGCGCCTCGCCGACGAACATCAGGTCGGCGTTCGGATGGCCGTTCCCGAAGACGACCTGCGTCCGGGTTTGGCTGAGGACGCAGCGTGTACAGGACGAGGCTTCGGTCCTGAGCGCATCGAGCATCGAGCCGAGAGTCTAGGCGAGCGGGCGGATGCGCACCCCTTCCTCGCCAGGTAACAGTCTGTCACTTGGCAGAAAGACGCCCAGGTGCAGGGCGAAACGGCTCGGCTCCCCGGCCCTCTGAAAATTGACGCAAATGAACTAGGCACCTCCCAGCAATACTGCGCGGTCGGCGGGCACCCGTGGCGCCCCGACGATCCACCTCTCTTCGCCGGGACGCGTCTCCCCCGGGTCCCGCCCTAGGTCGGTTCGGCGCTCAGTGGCCGCAGCCGCACGAGCCGCCGCAGCACCCGCCGCCCGCCGCTGTCTGACCGAAGCTCGGCGCGGATTCAGCGCCGTGGGTCGCGAAGACGGAGAACTGCTTCTGCACCTTCGAGCCGCCGCAGTCCGGGCAGTCGGGCTCTTCGCCGTTCCGGACGAGCTCCTCGAAGTGCGACTCGCACTGCATGCAAACGTACTCGTAGATCGGCACGGACGAAAGTCTAGCGTCGGTGCCGGGCCTTCGTCCGGCTCCGCTCGGTTGGATAGACATTGCGCATGAACCTTCGCCCATGCCTCGAGGGCCGGATCGTGACACTCGAGCCGCTCGAGGAGCGGCACGTCCCGGGGCTGCGGGAGGCGGCCGACGACGAGCGGATCTGGCGCTGGATGATCACGACCGATGCCGAGGAGTGGATCCGCCGCGCGCTCGAGGCGACCGACATGTACCACTTCGTCGTCCTCCGCGACGGCGTCGTCGTCGGGTCGACGAGCTACCTCAACGTCGTCCCGGAGCACCGCCGGCTCGAGATCGGCAACACCTGGAACAACCCGTCCGCCTGGGGCACCGGTGCGAACACGGACGCGAAATACCTCCTCCTCCGCCACGCGTTCGAGGAGCTCGGCATGAGGCGGGTCGAGTTCAAGACTGACGCGAAGAACGAGCGGGCGCGCGCGGCGCTCGCCGCGCTCCCGTCCGAGTTCGAGGGCATCCATCGCAAGCACATGGTCGTCCGCGACGGCGAACGGCGGGACTCGGCCTGGTACTCCGTGATCGACGACGACTGGCCTGCCGTCAAGGCCGCGCTCGAGCGGAGGATCGCGTTCGCCGCATAGAATTCGCGCTGCCCGGTATCCCTCCGGAACTGGAGCGCAAAGATGGTCGAGAGCATCAGCGTGATCGGTCACGGCCGCGTCGGCTCGGCGATGGCCCGTCGCCTGTTCGAGCGGGGTGTCGACCTGTGCGACGAGCGTGCCGAGCTCGTCCTGCTCTGCGTGCCCGACCGGGCGATCGCGGAGGTTGCCCGCGGGATCGAGCCCGGCCCGTGGATCGCACACGTCAGCGGCGCGACGCCGCTCGCTGCCCTCGACCCGCACGAGCGGCGTTTCTCCCTCCACCCGCTGCAGACCTTCACGCTCGCCCGCGGGCCGGAACAGCTCGACGGAGCGTGGGCGGCCGTGACGGCGGGGAGCGACGACGCGCGCGCGCTCGGCTGGGAGCTCGCAGTGACGCTCGGCCTGAAGCCGTTCGACCTCGCCGACGGCGCTCGGACGCTCTACCACGCCGGCGCCGCGATCGCCTCGAACTACATGGTCACGCTCTACCGCGCCGCCTCGCACCTCTTCGAGCACGCCGGCGCGCCGCCGGAGGCGCTCGTGCCGCTGATGCTACGGACGATCGAGAACGGCTTCGAGCTCACGGGCCCGATCTCGCGAGGCGACTGGACTGTCGTCGACGCGCATCTCGCCGCGCTCCACGATGAGCACCCCGAGCTCGAGCCGATGTACCGCGTGCTCGCGGAGGTCACGGCGGCGTGAGGATCACGCGCACGATCGCCGAGATTCGCGGCGTCCTCGGCGGGGGCCGGGAGGTCGGCCTGGTGCCGACGATGGGCGCCTACCACGCCGGCCACCTGGCGCTGTTTGCCGCCGCCCGCGGGGAGAACGACGTCGTCGTCGCCAGCCTGTTCGTCAACCCGACGCAGTTCGGGGATGCTCACGACCTCGCGCACTACCCCCGCGACGAGGCGGCCGACGCGGCGATCGCCGAGGAGGCCGGCATCGACGTCCTCTTCGCCCCGCCGGTCGAGGAGCTCTACCCGCAGGGGTACGAGACGTGGGTCGAGGTCGAGAACGCCTCGCGCGGACTCGAGGGTGAGCACCGCCCCGGCCACTTCCGAGCGGTCGCGACGATCTGCTTGAAGCTCTTCAACATCGTGCGCCCAAGGCGCGCGTACTTCGGCCAGAAGGACGCCCAACAGGTCGAGGTCGTCCGGCGGATGGTGCGCGACCTCGATCTCGAGCTCGAGCTCCGCGTCGTCCCGACGGTGCGCGACGGAGACGGGCTCGCCCTCTCCTCCCGCAACACGCTGCTCTCCCGCGCAGAGCGGGAGCGGGCGCTCGCGCTGCCGCGCGCGCTCGCGACGAAGGATCCCGCCCGCGCCCGCGCTCTGCTCACCGGCCTCGACGTCGACTACGTCGAGATCGCGCCTTTCGACCCGCCGGTGCTGGCCGCAGCCGTGCACGTCGGCTCCACCCGACTGATCGACAACGTCCCCCTCGACGAAGGAGACTCCGAGTGAGCACGCCACCGCCAGGGACGCCGGAGGCGTCCCGGTCTCCCGGCCGGACGTCGCCGGCTTGGCCGGCGACGTTTCCAGCCCCAGGCAAGCTGCCTCTGCCCGAGCTCGCGGCGATGAAGCGCCGCGGCGACAAGATCGTGATGGTCACCGCCTACGACGCCCCCGGTGCGCGCTTCGCGGAGGACGCCGGCATCGACATCGTCCTCGTCGGCGACACCGCGGCGATGGTGATGCTCGGCCACGAGGGGACGACCGTCCCCGTGACCGTCAAGGAGATGCTGTTCCTGACGAAGACGGTCTCGCGCCAGGCGCGGCGACCGATCGTCGTCGGCGACATGCCGTTCGGCTCGTACCAGGTCTCGGACGAGGACGCCGTGCGCAACGCAATCCGCTTCGTGAAGGAGGGCGGCGCGGATGTCGTCAAGCTCGAGGGAGCGGGGCCGATGGTCTCGCGCGCGCGGACGATCGTCGAAGCCGGAATCCCGGTGATGGGCCATATCGGGCTGACCCCGCAGTCGGCGACGATGCTCGGCGGGTTCAAGACCCAGGGGAAGACCGCCGAGGCCGCGCTGGCACTCGTCGCGGGCGCGCATGCGCTCGAGGACGGCGGCTGCTGCTCGATCGTGCTCGAGGCCGTGCCGGCACCGGTCGCGGCGCGGATCACGGCCGAGCTCTCGATCCCGACGATCGGGATCGGCGCCGGGCCGGACTGCGACGGGCAGGTGCTCGTCTACCACGATCTGCTCGGCCTGACCGAGGGCCACCTGCCCCGGTTCGTCAAGCGGTACGCGAACCTCTCGCGCGAGATCCGCGACGCGCTCGAGGCGTACGCGGCCGAGGTGCGCTCGGGCGCGTTCCCCGGCGAGGAGCACACGTACGAGATGCCGGCGGCGGAGCTCGCGGTGTTCGAGGGCCTAGATCGCGCCGTACGCGCGCGCGAACGCTAGCGCCGGAACGATCGCGGGCACGGCCGCGGCGACGAGCGCGCGCCGCCACGACCACCCGTTCGCGGTCTTGATCCCGAGAACGAGCAGGGCCAGGCACCAGAGCACGACGGCGGCCTCGATCCCCTCGAAGATCGCGCCCCCGGTCCCGGCGTCGCTGCCCCCCGAGCGAAAGTTGTCCTCCCCGTACAGCGCGAGCCGGAGGGGCCAGAGGACGAGCGAGAGCGCCAGCGGCGCGCAGGCGAAGGCGAGGATGTGGCGGGCGCGCCGATAGGAGCCGAGCCCGTCCGCGAGCTGCTCCCCGATGTAGACCAGCGCGCCGAACGTGAAGTAGCCGACGATCCCGTAGATCAGCGCGGCGAAGAAGACGATCAACGCGAGATCGACGCCGTCGAGTCCGAAGTCGTCGAGTGCACGGCCGATCGCGTTGGATGAGAGGACGCCGGCGACGCCCGCGAGGAACCCGACGAGGAGGACCGGCTCCTGGCGCGCGGCCGCACCGGCGTCGCTCTCGTCGCGAAGCCACGCGAAAACGCTCGTTGGGGCCGTGAAGACGAGACCGAGCCGCAGCCACCAGTCGCGCTCGAGCGAGGTCGTCGCCGGCTGCGCTTCCGCGTTCATCAGTCGAGCGTAGTGAACTGGAGCTCGGCAAGCGGGCTGCGTGCGATCCAAGTCTCGAAGTCGTAGCGGGTCGAGGTGAGCAACCGACCGAACACCTCGCGCCGCTCGTCTGGATCCTCGACCGGCCGCGCGCGCGCCGGAAGCTCGACCGGGTCGCCGCGCTTGACGTGCAGGACGAGCTCGGGGTTCACCTTCAGATTCGCGTACCAGTCGCGGCGGCCGGGCGAGCCCGTCAGGTAGACACGGCCGTCGGCGATCCACGTCCAGATCTCGATGCGCTGCGGCTCGCCGCTCCTCGCCCCGGTGGTGGTGATGTCGACGGTGCGACTGCGGCCGAGCGCCTCCTCGACCCGCTTATCCACAGCTAGTGCCTGGCACTGGGCGTGTGCGGCAGGAGGGTGACTTTTCGTCCACAGGCCGTTCTCTCGACGACATTGCTTGGTTATGCGGCTGCGGCGACCGCCGGCAGCAGGTTGCGCAGGAACCGGCCGGTGTACGAGCCCTCGACGGCGGCGACGTCTTCGGGCGTGCCCGTCGCGATCACCTCGCCGCCGGCCTCGCCTCCCTCGGGGCCGAGGTCGACGATCCAGTCCGCCTGCTTGATCACGTCGAGGTTGTGCTCGATCACGAGCACCGTGTTCCCGGCGTCGGCGAGCCGCTGGAGCACCTCGAGCAGCTTCTCGATGTCGTCGAAGTGGAGACCGGTCGTCGGCTCGTCGAGGATGTAGAGCGTCCGCCCGGTCGCGACCTTCGAGAGCTCCTTCGCGAGCTTGACGCGCTGGGCCTCGCCTCCCGAGAGCGTCGTCGCCGGCTGACCGAGCTTGATGTAGTCGAGCCCGACGTCGTGGAGCGTCTGCAGCTTGCGGCGGATCTTCGGGATCTTGGCGAAGAAGGAGAGCGCCTCCTCGACCGACATGTCGAGCACATCGGAGATGTTCTTGCCCTTGAAGCGCACCTCGAGCGTCTCGCGGTTGTACCGCGCGCCCTTACAGGTCTCGCACGGCACGTAGACGTCGGGCAGGAAGTGCATCTCGATCTTGATCTGGCCGTCGCCCTTGCAGGTCTCGCAGCGGCCGCCGCGGACGTTGAACGAGAACCGCCCCGGCTTGTACCCGCGCACCTTCGCCTCCGGAGTCAGCGAATAGAGCTCGCGGATCGGCGTGAAGAGGTCGGTGTAGGTCGCCGGGTTCGACCTCGGCGTCCGCCCGATCGGCGACTGGTCGATGTCGATCACCTTGTCGAAGCACTCGATCCCCTCGCAGCGGAGGTGCTCCCCCGGCTTCACCCGCACCTTGTGCAGCCGGTTCGCGAGCGCCTTGAAGACGATCTCGTTGACGAGGGTCGATTTCCCCGAGCCGGAGACGCCGGTCACGCAGACGAGCTTCCCGACCGGGAACTCGACGTCGACGTTCTTCAGGTTGTGCTGCGAGGCCCCGCGCACCCAGAACGAGCCGAGGTCCTCGGCCCGCCGCTCCGGCACCGCGATCGAGCGGATCCCGGAGAGGAACTGCCCCGTCACCGACGCCCGGTTCTGCGCGACCTTCTCGGCCGGCCCCTCGGCGACGACGTGGCCGCCGTGTTCCCCCGCGCCGGGCCCCATGTCGACGAGCCAGTCCGCCGAGCGCATCATCTGCTCGTCGTGCTCGACGACGACCACGGTGTTGCCGAGATCGCGCAGCCGGTCGAGCGTCCCGATCAGCCGCCCGTTGTCGCGCTGATGGAGCCCGATCGACGGCTCGTCGAGGATGTAGAGCACGCCGACGAGCTGCGAGCCGATCTGGGTCGCGAGCCGCAGCCGCTGCGCCTCGCCGCCCGACAGAGTCGCCGACGCGCGGTCCAGGTTCAGGTACCCGACGCCGACGTCGTCGAGGAATGTCAGCCGCTCGCGGATCTCCTTGACGATGCGGACGCCGATCAGCTGCTCGACCTCGGTGAGCTCGAGCTCGTCGAGGAACCGCAGCGCGCGCGTCACCGACATCTTCGTGAACTCGTGGATGTTGAGCCCGCCGACCGTGACCGCGAGCACCTCCGGCTTGAGCCGCGCGCCGTTACAGGCGGGACACGGTCGAAACGACATGTACTCCTCGATCCGCTCGCGCTGCTGGGCCGAGTCGGTCTCGCGGTAGCGCCGCTCCAGGCTCGGGACGATCCCCTCGAAGTTGAGCATGTACGAGCGCCGTCGCCCCATCCGGTTGCGGTACGTGACGTAGATCCGTTCGCCCTTCGTGCCGTAGAGGAAGAGCTCCTGGTGCTTCTGCGAGAGCTCCTGCCACGGCTTGTCGATGTCGATCTCCCAGCGGTCGGCGATCGCCTGGATCACCGACTCGTAGAAGTTCGAGTTGCCGACCGCCCAGGGGACGAGCGCACCTTCGGCGATCGACAGGGTCGGACCGGGGACGAGCAGGTCGGGATCGATCTCCTGCTGTGCGCCGAGCCCGGTGCAGCGCGGGCAGGCGCCGTGCGGCGAGTTGAACGAGAAGATCCGCGGCTGGAGCTCGGGCAGTGAGACGCCGTGCTCCGGACAGGCAAACCGCTCCGAGAACGTCAGCACGTTCGAATCCCCTTGGGGATTCGAACCGGCGGGCAAGGCGCCGTCGACGACGTCGATCACGACGAGCCCCTCGGCGAGGGCGAGCGCTGTCTCGATCGACTGCCAGAGGCGCGTCCGCAGGTCCGGCTTCATCACGAGCCGGTCGACGACGACCTCGATCGTGTGCTTGAACTTCTTGTCGAGCGCGATCTCCTCGTCGAGCAGGCGCTGCTCGCCGTCGACCTTGACCCGCGTGAAGCCCTCAGCCCGCAGGTGGTCGAGCAGGTCCTTGTACTCGCCCTTGCGGTCGCGAACGACCGGGGCGTTGACCGTGAAGCGCGTCCCCTCCGGGAGCCGCAGCACCTGGTCGACGATCGCCTCGATCGACTGCCCCGCGATCGGCCGGCCGCAGACCGGGCAGTGCGGCCGCCCGACCCGCGCGTACAGCAGGCGTAGGTAGTCGTAGATCTCGGTCACCGTGCCGACCGTCGACCGCGGGTTCCGCGAGGTCGTCTTCTGGTCGATCGAGATCGCCGGCGAGAGTCCGTCGATCGAGTCGACGTCGGGCTTCTCCATCATCTGCAGAAACTGCCGGGCATACGCGGAGAGCGACTCGACGTAGCGGCGCTGGCCCTCGGCGTAGATCGTGTCGAAGGCCAGGCTCGACTTGCCGGACCCGGAGAGCCCGGTGATACAGATCAGCTTGTTCCGGGGCAACCGGACGGTGATGTCCTTGAGGTTGTGCTCCCGGGCGCCGTGGACAACGAGCTCGTCGGACGCCATGCGACCGACATTCTACCGGTCGAACAGGCGTTCGCCGTCCGGCTCGAGCGGCGCTCTCTTCGTTTGCGAGCCCTCGCATTCGGCGAGAACCCCGGTGTGGGCGATACCGCGCGCAAGGCATTCGTGGCGAGCTCCGTCGCCGTCCTCGTGGTCGCGATCGCGCTCGCGCTCTGGCACCTGAAGGTGCTCGTTGCCCTTCTGCTCCTCGCACTGATCATCTCCTCGGCGATGCGGCCGGGCGTCGAGTGGCTGCACCGGCACCGGATCCCGCGCGGGATCGGCGTCGCCGTTCACTACATCGGACTCTTGCTCGTGATCGGCTTTCTCCTGTGGTTGATCGTGCCCCGAGCGCTCGACCAGGTCGAGGCGGCGATCGGGACGATCCCGACCTCCGCAGCGGACGTCGCACAGGCGGCGAAGAAATCGCACGGGGTCAAGCACGAGATCCTCGTCGGGATCCAGCACCGGCTGGAGCGGTTGCCGCAGGGCACAGGACTGATTCACCCGGCCGTCACCTACGGCCGCCAGGCGCTGGAGATCCTCGTCGGGATCTTCTTCACCTTCGCGGTCGCGGCCTACTGGATCTTCGAGAAGGAGCGTGCCCAGACGCTGATCCTGGGCCTGGTCAAGCGAGGAAACCGCCGCGTCGTCCGCGACACCTGGGACCTGATCGAGGGCAAGCTCGGCGCCTTTGTCCGCGGCCAGCTCGTGATGATCACGTTCGTCAGCACGGTGCTCTCGATCGCGTTCTGGGCGATCGGTCTCCCCTACTGGCTGCTGCTCGGGGTCTTCGCCGGAATCGTCGAGATCGTTCCCGTGATCGGTCCGCTCGTCGCCGGCGTGGCCGCGATCCTCGCCGGCCTGACGGTCGACGTGCGGACCGCGGCGTTCGCGGCTGTCGCAGTCTTCGGCCTGCGGCTGATCCAGGACTACGTCGTCGGTCCGCGCGTGCTCGGACACGCGGTCGGGCTGTCCCCGCTTGTCGTCCTGGTCACGGTGACGACGATCGGGCTGCTCTTCGGCGGCTTCTACGTCCTTCTGGCGACGCCGGTCGCCGCGGTGTTCGCCACGCTGCTCGACGTGATCGTGCTCGAGAAAGACCCTGCCGAGCAGGAGGTCCCGGCGCTCATCTTCCCGGCCAAAGACGCCGAGACCGAGACCGGCTAGCCCGGCAGGTCCTCAGGCGCGACGCCACTTGCCGAAGACGAGGCCGCCGAGGGTGAACCCGAGGCCGAAAGTGCCGAGCGCGAACGCCCCGATCGCGACCGCCTTCCGCCACCGGGACATCTGCTGCCAGCGCCCGAGCGCCTCCTGCTCCTCGGGGGTGAGCGGCTCCCCGCGGCGCTGCTTGCGAAGCGCGCCACCCGCCCGCAAGCCGAGATAGAGGTCTTCGACGATCTCCGCGGGCTCGTCCACGGCGTCGAGTTTATAGGGTGGCTCGGCGGTGGCTGTCCGGGTTCTCCACGTCTCCGACCTGCATTTCGGCACGCGCGAGGACACCTCGGTCGAGCGCGGCCTGGGAAGGCTCGTCGAGCGCGTCGCGCCCGATCTGGTCGTCGCGACTGGCGATCTGACCCACCGCGGCCGGCGCGCCCAGCACGAGCGGGCCGCCGCCATGCTCAGGTCGCTGGGCCCTGAGGTCGTCGCAGTTCCGGGCAACCACGACATTCCCTACGCCTTCCCGGCCCGCTTTACGAAGCCGTGGGCCGAGTTCGAGCGGCTCTGGCAGACGACCGAGCCCGTGCACGCCGCCGACGGCATCTGTGTGGTCGGCCTGAACTCGGTCCGGCCGTGGCGTCACCAGTCCGGCGGCGTCGGCCACGCCCAGCTCGCGCGCGCGACGGAGCGACTCGCCTCCGCGCCCGCCGGGGCGCTGCGGGTGGTCGCGATGCACCACCAGATGATCGGCGCGCCGTGGCGGACGCGGAAGCGCCCGGTCGCCCGCCGCAACCGCGTGCTTGCCGCTCTGCTCGACGCCGGCGCTGAGCTGATTCTGTCCGGGCACACGCATCAAGGCGCGGTCGCAGAGCGGCACGAGTTCGAGGCCTGGTCGTCGGAGCAGCCGGGCGTGATGGTCTCGACGGCCCCCGGCCTCGGACAGCCGCGGCCGCGCCGCCGGGGCGAAGCGCGTGGAATCGTCCTCTACGACGCCGAGCCCACCGAGCTGCGCGCGCAGACATACGTCTGGCGCGAAGGTGAATGGGGCCTGACGGCGGTCCGCCGCTTCCCCCGCGGGCCAGGAGCACTGCCCTAGCCGAAGGCGAGACGGGCGCAGATGGCGGGCGCGTTCGCGGCGGATAGGACCCGGTCCCGGTGCCTGGCACCGGGACCGGTCCCGAGGGCCTACGCCGCATCACCTGGGGCTGCTATCTCGCCGTGCCCGGAGTATCGAAGGCGGCGACCGGGCGCTCCGCCGGGGTTGCTTTCTCGTCGGCTTCGCCGGGGGCGGTCGCCGTCGAGCTGCGCAGGTCGGGGAGGTAGCGCCTGACGGTCACCGCCGCCGCGAGCATGACGCCGGTTCCGATCAGCAGTGCCAGTCCGATGGCGTCGGTGAAGGCGCCGTGGGCGGCGGCGGTCAGGGTGTCGGCTGCGCCCGCGGGCAGGTGTGCCGCGACGGCGGCCGCGCCGCCGATCGAGTCGCTCGCGGTATGGGCGGCGCCCTGGGGCAGAGAGGCGGTGGCGGAGTCGACCTTGGCGGAGTACAGCGAGCTGGAGACAGAGCCGATGACTGCAACGCCGAGCGCGCCGGCGACCTGTCGGTTGACGTCGTTCATGGCGGAGCCGACTCCCGCTTTCGCCTCCGGCACGGCGCTCATGACGGCGACAGTCGCGGGCGCCATCACATTGCCCATCGCCAGCGGCCCGAGGAAGAAGAAGAGCGCCAGGAGCCACACCGGGGTGTCCGGCTGCCACAGCGCGACGCTCGCGATGATCAGCGCCACAGCGGTGAGAGCGGCGAACAGCTGCCTGGGGGTGCCGAGCCTGAGAGTGATCTTGTGGCTGAGGCCTGAGCCGATGACGAGGCCGAAGGCGAGCGGCAGCATCACCAGCCCCGTGTTGATCGGTGACCTGCCCTGCACGTTCTGGAGGTACTGGGTCGTGAGGAAGATCAGTCCGAAAAGGGCGAAGAAGGCCGAGGAGATCGCGAGCGATCCGAGCGAGAACGCCGGCCGCTTGAAGAGCGTGACGTCGAGCAGCGGATCGCGGGCGTTCCGTTGCCGGCGCACGAACAGCACGCCGAGGACGAGAGCGGCGGCGAAGGCCGCGAGCACGAGATCGTCGGTCCAGCCGCGGTGGGGGGCCTCGATTACGGCCCACACGAACGAGACGAGGCCGCCGATCGAGAGCAGCACGCCGGGAGTGTCCAGCGCGCCCGGGTTCGGGTCGCGGCTCTCCGGCACGAGCCGCAGGCCGAGCACGAGGGCCGTCAGGGCCACGGGAACGTTGATCCAGAAGACCGCGGGCCAGGAGAAGAGCTCGATCACGCTGCCGCCGATCAGTGGCCCGAGGCCGACGCCGATCGCCGCCATGCCGGCCCAGATACCCATCGCCTTGCCCCGCTCTTCCTGGGGGAAGACGTCCATGATGATCGAGAGCGTGGCGGGCATGATCAGCGCGGCGCCGGCCCCCATCGCCGCCCGAGCGCCGATCAGCTGTCCGCCGGTGGCGGCGAATGCGCCGCCGACGCTGGCGAGCGCGAAGAAGAGGAGGCCGGCTTGGAGTGCGCGCTTGCGCCCGTGCCGGTCGCCGAGGTTCCCCGTCGCGAGCAGCAGCCCTGCGAAGGCGAGCAGATAGGCGTCGACGATCCACTGCAGGGTCGAGCCGGAGACGCCGAGCTCCTCCTGGATGCTCGGCAGGGCGACGTTCATGACCGTGTTGTCGAGCCCGATGATCACCAGCGACAGCGACAGCACGGCGAGGATCTTCCAGCGGTTCTGATCGGGGGTTGACACGGGTGCCTCCTGTGACAGAAAACGAATGATCGTTCTTTATACTGTAATATCCGTTCTTTGTCAAGGCTAGAATCGAGGTCGAGATGCCGAAGGTCACCAAGGAGCACGTCGAGGCCAGGCGGCGCCAGATCCTCTCTGCGGCGCTGCGGTGCTTCGCCCGCGACGGCTTTCACCGCACGACGATGCAGGACATCTTCCGCGAGGCCGAGCTCAGCCCCGGCGCCGTCTACAGCTACTTCGAGAGCAAGGACGAGCTGATCCGGGCGATCATCCGCGAGATGATGGGCTTCGTGGTCGAGACGGCCGCCCTGTTCGGCGAGCCGTTACCCGAGGGGCGGCTGCGCACGCCCGGCGAAGGGGTCGTCGAGCTGGTCGAGCGCTACCGAAAGCTGGAGCTCGGAACGGTCGAGGAGCGCGCCCGTGTCTTTCCCCACCTCGTCGGCGAGCAGCAGCGCGATCCAGAGCTGAACACTGCCATCCGCGCCGGCATCGAGCAGCTGCGCCGCGGCTTCGAGACGCTCGCCCGCGCCGCCCAGGAGCGCGGCGAGCTCGACGCTGCTCTCGATCCCGAGCCCTTCGCCAGGCTCCCGATCGGACTCCTCCAAGGACTGCTCCTCCAGGTCGGCGTCTACGGCGGAGACATCGACATCGACGCCTACACCCGCGCGGCGGTCATGCTGCTCGACGGTCAGCCGGCCGGATAGGGCAGAACACGGTCCTCAGCCGCGCACGCGAGCAGCTCGCGGCGTCTGGCCTACGCGGGATCGCGCAGCACCTGCTTCCGTCGCTTCAGGTACTCCTCCTCGGAGATCTCGCCGCGCTCGTGCAACTCGTCGAGCTGAGCGAGCCGCTCGGCTCTCGTCCCGGGCCCACCTGTGGGCCTCCCGATCCGATCGACAGGGACTCCCATCGCCGTCAGCCGCTGTCTGAGCCGCGCGACTCCTACGCCGCGCGTCGGGAACCGACGCGCCTCGGGGCCCGAGATCGGCCGTCCCTGGACGAAGCGCCGATACGCAGCGACCAGCCCAGCGGCGGCCGCGACAGAGGCGAGCAGGATCCAGAAGTACTCACCGCTGTCGAGATCGGTTCCCGGCCTGATCAACAACGCTGTGATGCCCCCGCCGATCGCCGCGCCGCCGAGGCCGATCAGGATCGTCAGCCAGAACGGCATCGGGTCGGGTCCGGGAATGGCGAGCCGCGCGAGCGCTCCGATCAGGAAGCCGGAGGCCGCGATCGAGAGAATCGCCCCGAGCATCGCGACATGACGTTAGCCGTCCTCCGAAGGCGACGTCGGGCCGCGATCTACGCCGTGACTGCGAGCAACTCGCGGCGCAGCTCCTTGATCTCGTCCCGGAGCTTCGCCGCGTACTCGAACCGCAGCTCCTCGGCGGCGGTGAACATCTCCTCCTCGAGCTCGACGATCAAGCGCTCGATCTCCTCCGGCCGCATGCCCTCGACCTCGGCCTTCCCACGGCGGCGGCGCGACGGGACGGTCGGCGACTCGAGCATCAGAAACTCGGCGATGTCGGAGACGCCCTTGACGACCGACTCCGGCGTGATCTCATGCTCCTCGTTGTATGCGAGCTGCTTGGCGCGACGCCGATCCGTCTCGTCGATTGCGCCCTGGATCGCCTCGGTCGTTTTGTCCGCGTAGAGGAGCACTTTGCCGTTGACGTTGCGCGCCGCTCGGCCGATCGTCTGGATCAGCGCGGTCTTCCCGCGCAGGAAGCCCTCCTTGTCGGCATCGAGGATCGCGACCAGCGAGACCTCGGGCAGGTCGAGCCCCTCGCGGAGCAGGTTGACGCCGACGAGCACGTCGTACTCGCCGAGGCGCAGCTCGCGGATGATCGCGATCCGCTCGAGTGTGTCGATCTCGGAGTGCAGGTAGCGCGCCTTCACGCCGGCCTCGAGCAGGTAGTCCGTCAGGTCCTCCGCCATCTTCTTGGTCAGCGTCGTGACGAGCACCCGCTCGCCGGCCTCCTCCCGCCGCCTGACCTCGTTCAGCAGATCGTCGATCTGATTCTTCGTCGCGCGCAGCTCGACCTCCGGGTCGACGATGAACGTAGGGCGGATCAGCTGTTCCGCCACCACCTTCGAGTGCCGCAGCTCGAACGGGCCCGGCGTGGCGGAGACGAAGACCATCTGCGGCACGCGCGCGATGAACTCGTCGAAGCGAAGTGGCCGGTTGTCGAGCGCGGAGGGCAGCCGGAACCCGAAGTCGACCAACGTCTGCTTGCGTGAGCGGTCGCCCTCGTACATGCCGCCGAGCTGCGGGACGGTCTGATGGGACTCGTCGACGAAGACGACGAAGTCGTCCGGGAAGTAGTCGAGCAACGTGAACGGATGCGACCCGGGTGGGCGCCCCTCGAGGTGGCGCGAGTAGTTCTCGATCCCGGAGCAGAACCCAAGCTCGGCCATCATCTCGAGGTCGTACTCGGTGCGCTGCCGCAGGCGGTGCGCTTCGAGCAGTTTGTTCTGCTCCTCGAACATGCGCACCTGCTGCTCGAGCTCGTGGCGGATGTCCTCGACTGCCCGCTGGATCGTCGGGGTCGAGGTGACGTACTCGGTCGCCGGCCAGATCACGAGGTTGTCGAGCCGCGCGTAGATCTCACCTGTCAGCGGGTCGAAGTGGGAGATCGACTCGACTTCGTCGCCGAAGAAAGACACCCGGTAGGCAGTCTCCGAGTTCGCCGGCTGCACCTCGACGACGTCGCCCTTCACGCGGAAGCGCCCGCGCGCGAGCACTGTGTCGTTGCGGGCGTACTGACTCTCGATCAGCATCCGGAGCACGTCGTCGCGGTCGATCGTCTCGCCGACGTTCAGGATCAGTACGCGGCCGCGCCACTCCTCCGGCGAGCCGAGGCCATAGATGCACGACACGGAGGCCACGACGACGACGTCACGCCGAGTGAAGAGCGCGGAAGTGGCGGCGAGCCGCAGCCGCGAGATGTCGTCGTTCCGCGAGGAGTCCTTCTCGATGTAGAGGTCGGCCTGCGGGACGTACGCCTCGGGTTGGTAGTAGTCGTAGTAGGAGACGAAGTACTCGACCGCGTTGTTCGGGAAGAACTCGCGGAATTCGTTACAGAGCTGGGCGGCGAGCGTCTTGTTGTGGGCGATCACGAGCGCTGGGCGGCCGACCTGCTCGATGATCCACGCCATCGTCGCGGTCTTGCCCGTCCCCGTCGCGCCGAGCAGCGTCTGGTAGCGCTCGCCGGCCGAGATCGAGGCGGCGAGCTCGTCGATCGCCTGCGGCTGATCGCCGGTCGGCCGGTAGGTCTCGGATGTTTGGAAGGAGGCCACTGCGAACAAGGTACCCGGATGGCCTCGACGACCCGCACCCCGCCCTACGATGGCTGCTAGCGCCCGCGACCAAAGCTCACGGGCCCTACCACCATATGGGGCCTACGCGGCGATCACGGGGACGTTTGCCGGCGGCCTCGCCTTAGCGGGCGGTCTGGGCCGGCTGCTCGGCCGGGACCCGCAGTGCCAGACCGCGCTCGACCTCACCGTGCTGGCCGCGGCCACCTTCAAGGCGGCGCGGACGCTGGCACGCGACGAGGTCACGAGCTTCCTCCGCGAGCCGTTCGTCCGCGGGCACGCCCACGGAGCTGGCCGCAGCGCCCCCGAGCAAAGCCCGGGGGCGCGCACAACCGGGGGCGGCGAGGAGCCGGTCGAGACCGGCGACGTCCAGCAGGCGATCGGCGAGCTCGTCACCTGTAGTCGCTGTGTCGGCACGTGGGCCGCCGCCGGGCTCGTGGCCACGCAGGTCCTCGCGCCGCGCTTCGGGCGCCTGCTGACCTGGTCGCTCGCGGCGGCCGGTCTGAACGACTTCCTCCAGGCCACCTTCGCCGCGCTCGAGCACAAGTCGGAGGAGCTGAAGGACCGCGCAGGCTAGGCCGGCTCGCGCGCTTCCTTCCTCAGCGCCCGCTGGAGCGCGTGGGCCGCGGGTCCGCGCCCGAGGCGCACGCCGTCGACGTCGACGACGGGCATCACCTCGCGTATCGACGACGTCGTAAAGGCCTCCTCGGCCGCCAGCATCTCCGCCAGCGCGTACTCGCCCTCCGCCACGTCGTAGCCGGCAGTAGCGGCCGCCTCGATCATCACCGCCCGCGTCACCCCGGCGAGGATGCCGAGGTCGAGCGAAGGCGTGTACAGCGTCGACCCGTGCCGCCACCAGACGTTCGTCACCGGCCCCTCGAGCACGATCCCGTCGTCGCGGACGAAGACGGCGTCGTCGGCGCCCCGCGCGCGGGCCTCGGATTCGGCGGCCATGTTCACCGCGTAGCTCGTCGACTTGACGCCGCCCAGGAGCCACGGCGCCTCCGCGCGCACGCCGAGCAGCGAGATCAGAGTGATTCCGCGCGCGCGCCGCTCCTCCAGGTCGCCCGGCAGCGCGCTGACGAGCGCGAGCGAGACCGGTTGCCCAGAGCGCTCGCGGCCGGGAGTCAGGTAGAGCCGAAGAACTGCATCGCGGGCGCCGGCGGCGGCAAGCGCCTCGTCGGCGAGCGCCTCGAACCCTCCGGGCCAGGCGATGTCGAGCCGGTCGGCCGAGGCCTGCAGCCGAGAAAGGTGCTCGGCGATCCGGAAGGGGCGCCCGCGGTAGACGCGCAGTGTCTCGAAGGCCGCGCGGCCGCGCAGGAGTGCCTCGTCGTCGGCCTGGAGAACGGCCTCGTCCGTGGGGACAACGCCGCGGCCGGCGATCGCGACCGCCAGCAGGCTCACGTCCAGACCGGGGCCGGCAGCGGAGCGCCGACCAGCTCGAGCAGCGGCCGCGCCTTGACGAGCGATTCCTCGATCTCCGCCTCCGGCTCCGAGTCCCAGACGATCCCGCCGCCGACCCAGAGATGGATCCGGCCCTCGGCGACGGCGAACGTGCGGATCGTCAGCGCGAGGTCGAGGTCCCCGTTCGGGTAGACGCGTCCGAGTGCCCCCATCGACGCGCCCCTCCCGACCGGCTCGAGCACTGCGATGTGGTCGAGCGCGGAGATCTTCGGGGCGCCGGTTACCGAGCCGCCGGGGAAAACGGCACCGATCAGCTCCGTGAAGCCGACGCTCTCGCGCAGCCGGCCCTCCACCGTCGAGACGAGGTGGACGACGCCTGCCAGCGGCCGCTCGGCCATCAGCTCGGGCCAGCGGATGCTCCCGGGCTCGCAGACACGGGACAGGTCATTGCGCTCGAGGTCGACGATCATCACGTTCTCGGCCGCGTCCTTCTCGGACGACGCCAGTCTCTCGCCGGCGCCGAGCGGCCGCGTGCCCTTGATCGGCTGCGTCCAGACACGCCGCCCGCGCCGCGCCAGGAACAGCTCCGGCGAACCGGAGACGATTGTCCAGCCGTCGCCGAGGAGCGGCCGAGGCTCCAGCGGGCGCAGCGGCGCGAGTGCGTCCGCGAGTCCGGCGGGGTCGCCGGCGAACGGCGCGGAGAGGTGCTGGACGAGGTTGACCTGGTAGACGTCGCCCGCCGCGATCGCCGTCCGAACGGACTCGATCGCTTCCGCATACTCGTCGTCCGTCCAGCTCAGCTCCCAGCTGCCGATCCGGAAGCGAGCCGCTGTCGGCTGCTCCGCATCGGCCCGCCTGATCCGCGCGGCGGCCCGCGGGAGCGGGCACGGCTCGGGGGGCGCGGGCCTGTCCGTCCGCCGCAGCGGATCCGAGAGTCGGTAGCCCAGGTAGACGTCGGCGACGAGGCCGTCCGCTCGATCCTCGAAGAAGCCGGCGGCGCGCAACCAGGCCTCGATCTCCGCCACGGAGCCGAACTCGTCCATAGGCCTACGCTAACGTCTCGGCGGTGAGAGGGGTCATCGTCGGGATAGCAGCGCTGTTGCTCGCTCCGGCCGGGCATGCCGCATCGCTGAAGATGTCGACGACGGCCTTCTCGCCCCTCGCCGGTCCCATGACGATGGAGGGCCAGATCGGGGCTCCGAAACTGCTCGGGGTACGCCTCGGAAACGCGCAGGGCCGCCCGCTCGGCTGGCTCGACCGGCCGCAGCTCCGCAGCGACCTGCTCGTGGTCTGGAACGGCAGGCTGAACGGGAAGGCGGTCCCGGACGGCTACTACCAGGCGCAACTCGTCTCCGGCGGTGCCGTCGTCGCGACGACGATCTTCCGCCTCGATACGAAACCCGCGCTGCTCGAGCGACTGAGCGTCTCGAACGGAGGCCATCCATTCGGCGGTGACACGCCCCTGTTGACCACGTTGTCGACGAACGAGGACGGCGTTCGCAAGCGCGCGCAGATCCACTTCACGCTCACCGAGCCGGCCCAGGTGACGCTCGACGTGCAGCGGACAACCGCGTCGATCGACTCGATCTACACGCGGACGTGGACGCTCCGGGCGGGGCCGCACACGGTGGCGTGGACACCCGCTCGCGGCCTTGCGGCCCGGACGTACGTGCTCTCGCTGACGACCCAAGACCCCGCGTCGAACGTGCTCACCTACGGTGCGCCCGATCCCCACGTCAACCGGTACCCGCGCGCTCCCGTCGTGCGAGTCCTCGGCGTCGACGCCACGTTCACGAAGCAGAGCTACCTGCCGGGCCAGCAGGCAGTGCTCCGAGTCGCTGCCGACACCCCGAAGCTCGAGGCGCAGTTCTTCCACTCCGGGCCCGAGCGCGAGGTCACGTACGCCGACTACCTGCTCGGGGGGATCCCCGAAACCGATCCCGTCGACCTCGACTGGGAGACGCGCCGCGACGGACCGCATGCGATCACGTTCCAGATCGGGAACTGGCCGAGCGGGTTCTACTACGTGAAGCTGAC
This sequence comes from Actinomycetota bacterium, assembly GCA_046727515.1. Taxonomy (GTDB): domain Bacteria; phylum Actinomycetota; class Thermoleophilia; order Gaiellales; family Gaiellaceae; genus DATBLE01. The sequence continues at coordinate 20,099 of JBKPCT010000206.1, forward strand.
CGAGCCGGACGGAAGCTTCGGCTTCGCCCCGTTCGTCGTCCGGCCGCAGTTGCTCGGGGAGGCATCACGCGTGGCCGTCGTCCTGCCGACGAACACCTGGCAGGCCTACAACTTCTACGACGCGGACGGCGACGGCTGGGGCGACACGTGGTATGCCGGCCCGCCCCACCAGGAGGTGCCGCTCGTCCGCCCGTTCCTGCGTCGTGGCGTGCCGCCGTTCTTCTACCGCTACGACCAGGGCTTCATGCACTGGCTGTACCGGAAGGACAAGACGGTCGAGTTCCTCAGCGACACCGATGTCCAGTCACTCTCGGGCGACGACCTCGCGCGTGCCTACGACCTGATCGTCTACCCGGGGCACACCGAATACGTCACGGACGCCGAGTACGACGCGATCGAGCGGTATCGCAATCTCGGCGGCAACCTGATCTTCCTCTCCGCGAACAACTTCTTCTGGCGCGTGACCCGCGAGAACGACGTGCTCACGCGCGTGGCGCTGTGGCGCGACATCGGCCGGCCGGAAGCGGCGCTGATCGGCGTCCAGTACCTCGCGAACGACCGCGGCGAGCGGCAGGGCATGTTCGTCGTGCGGAACAAAGGCCCAGACTGGCTCTGGGCCGGGACCGACCTCGCGCTCGGCTCGACCTTCGGCGAGTTCGTCGGCGGGTACGGGATCGAGATCGATCACGTCAGTTCCGACTCGCCGGTGGGCACGATCGTCGTCGCCGAGATCCCCGACCTCTTCGGCCCCGGACTGACCGCGGAGATGACCTACTACGAGACGCCGAACGGGGCGAAGGTGTTCGCCGCCGGAGCACTCGACTTCGGCGGCTCGGCCCTGAACTGGCCGGTCCGACGGATGCTCGAGAACCTCTGGGATCGGCTCGGGAAGCCCTAGAGGTCACCTTCGGGCAGCTCTTTCATCGTCGGCAGCGGTGACGGGAGCAGCCAGACGAACCCGCAGATCGCACCGAGCGCGCCGATCCACAGCGTCTCGCGCACGCCGATCGCGCTGCCGAGCACCCCGCCGAGGAACGCCCCGACCGGGCGCACGCCGTAGTTGACGACGTTGAACGAGCCGCTCACCCGCGCGCGCAGGCGATCGGGGACGAGGGCGGCCGTTATTGCGCCGAAGCTGATGTCGACGAGCATCACCCCGAAGCCCGAGCCGAACTCCGCGAGGAACAGGCAGCCGAGGACTACCCAGCGGGGTCCACCGGCGAGCGGCACGAGCACGAGCGGCGTCGGGAAGACGATACAGCCGAGGACGCACGCCGGCCCGACGCCGATCCGGCGCACGATCGGCCCCGTCAGCACCGCGCCGATCAGTCCGCCGACGGCCCCGGCCCCGAGCACGATCCCCAGCAGTCCCGGCCGCACATCGAGGTAGCGCGTTGCGTACAGGACGAAGAGCGCGAAGAAGACGAAGTTGAAGAAGTTGATCGTTGCGGTTGCGCGAAGCCCGGAGCGCATTGTCGGCGAGCCGAAGACGTAGCGCAGGCCCGCGACCAGATGCCCACGCTCGACGGGCTCGGTCGGCGGCTCGGGCGGCCTGATCCGTTCGAGCGCGAGCGCGGAGCAGACGAACGACGCCGCGTCGGCGAGCAGGGCGACCGGCGCGGTCAGCAGCTGCACGAGGATCCCGCCGATGCTCACGCCGCCGACGAATGACGCCGCCCTGCTCCCGTTCAGGAGCGAGTTGGCCTCGACGTATCGCTCGCGCGGGACGAGCGAAACGAACAGCGTGCTGTACGAGACGAAGAAGAAGACGCTGAGGAGGCCGGTCAGGAAGCCGACCACGTAGAGCTGCTCGAGCGTGAGCACGTCGAGCCAGTACGCGACCGGGATCGTCGTGAGCAGCGCCGCGCGGCCGAGGTCGGCGACGATCATCGTCTGCCGCCGGTGCCCGCGCCGGTCGACCCAGGCGCCCGCGTGCAGTGAGAAGAGCAGATTCGGCAGGAGCGCCGCCGTCGCCAGGTAGCCCATTTCCGCCGGGGTCGCGTCGAGGACGAGCACGCCGGCAAGCGGCACCGCGAGCAGCGTCACCTGGTCGCCGAACAGCGAGACCGATTGCCCGACGAAGAACGTCCGGAACGGCCGGTTCTCGCGGAGGACCGCCGGAATTCGGTCGAGCAGACCGCGCGCGCTCACGCCCGGACGATCCGGATGTTGCCGCTCATCGACGTCGCTCTCAGCTCGACGAGCGGCCCTTCGGTCGTCGTCTCGACTCCGAGGATCTCCAGATCCGAGGTCGTCTCGCCGCTCAGCGAGCGGGCGTCGACGTGGAGTCTCGAGCCAGCCGCGATGCCGATGCGCATGTCGCCGGAGGCGGACTTGAGATCGAGCGCGCCCTCGGCGATCGCGTCGATGACGAGGTCGCCGGAGGCGGTGATGACACCGAGCCGTTCTCCGGCCACGCGGACGAGGACGTCGCCGGACGCGGTTCGGATCGCGCCGCCGCGCGTTGCCGCCTGAACGACGACGTCACCCGAGACACTGCTCACGTCGAGCCGCCCGCGGACGGAGTCGAGCAGGACGTCACCGCTCGCGTTGCGGACGCGCACCTCGCCGAACCGGCCCGTCCCACGGACGTCGGCGGAGACGAGCGCGAGCTCGGCGTCCGCACCCTCGGGGCCGAGGATCCGAACGTCGTAGGAGCCGCCGCCACGCCCGAACCGCTTGCGCCGTTCGACGACGATCTCGCGGCCGCGCTGCTCGACGCCGAGCTCCTCGACGTCCCGGCTCTCGACCGTGACGACGGTGTCCGCCCGCGGGCCCGTCTCGATCTCGACCCGGCCGTCGGAGACCGACACTCGCAGCCTGGGCGGCTCCGGCGTTGTGAACTCGTACCTCACCGGGGGCGCCTCCGGAGCGGCAGGCTCCCGAGAGCGATCCGCGGCGGGCGCGGGTCGCGCCCGATGGAAATCGATCCTCCTCTCAGCTCTGACCGAACCCGGTCAGCCGGCTGCCGATCCGCGACGTGGCAGCGAGCGTCAGGCCGCGGGCGAGAGCCTTGATGATCCAGGCGTTCAGCGAGACCCCGTCCTGGGCGGCGGCCGCCTCGAGCGAGGTCTTGAGGGAATCGGGCAACCGCAGTGTGATCCTGGCCGTGAGCGCGTCGTCGGGCGGGGTCGGCCGCGAGGGAGCCTCGTCGGAGACATAGACAAGTGACGGCTCCTCCCCGGCGAGCCGGAGCTCGACGTGTCCGGCGGGGAGCTGCGAGCTGACCTCGAGCGCGGCCTCGGACAGCACTCCGAGCAGCCGCATGGAGAGTGTCGCGCCGAGCGCCTCGCTCAGCCGCGCGGCCGCGGCGGCGACGTCCTCGTCGCCGAGCTCCGCGAGGCGGCCCAACTCGGTGCGGAGCGCTTCGACGTGGGATGCCAACTGAATGATGTCATTTTGACATCATTCTGATGGCTGTCAAGTGCCTCAATGCTGCCGGAGTGACGAGTACGCGTGTCGGTAAAACCCCTGCCGTCAGCCCGAGCACGAGGTGACCCGTCAGCCCTGAGCGCGTCACGCGCGCAGCTGGGCGAGCACGTCTTCGACGAAGTCGTCGAGCTGCTCGAGGGTGCCGTCGTTCACGTAGACGAAGTCTGCCCTCGCCGCCTTCTCGTCGTCGGCGATCAGGCGCCCCGACCGAGACTCGACCGTCCCCGGCTTTCGACGGCGGCGCAGCTCGGTCGGGGCAGTGACGACGACCACCGCGTCGAAGCCGCTCTCGGCGCCGATCTCGAACAGGAGCGGAATCTCGGAGACCGCGACCGGCGCGTCGATCCCGGCGAACCACTCCTGCTCGGCCCTTGCCACGCGCGGGTGGAGCAGCTCTTCGAGCCAGGCGAGCTCGTCGGTATCGGCGAAGACGATCTGGGCGATTCGCGAGCGGTCGGTAGTGCCGAACCGCACCTCGAGCGCTGCCCGCACGTCCGAGTCGCCGGCGATCAGGTCGTGAACGATCTCGTCGGCGGAGATCGTCGGCACGCCGCGGCGCGCGAAGGCGCGCAGAACCTCGCTCTTCCCCGCTCCGATGCCGCCGGTGACGGCGACCCGCAGCGGATCCACGGGTGCTCTAGGCTGCGCCCTCGGCGGGGCCGTCGCCCGGCTCCGGCTCCTCGGCCGGAGACTCCTCGGAGACCTCGGCTTCCATGCGCGCGTCGGACTCCGGCGCGAGCTCCGAGGTGTCTGACACGTCGGTGTCAGACGCTGCGCTCGGCTCTGGTTCGGCGGTGTCTGCCACCTCCGTGTCAGACACTGCGCTCGGCTCGGGCTCGGGCTCGGGCTCGAACTCGGGCGCGGCCGCGCGCTCCTCCGCGAACACGTCCTCGGAGAGGTCGATCTGCGGACGGGCGGTTTCGGGCAACGGGAGGCCCTCACCCTCGTCGACGCGCTTCAGCGACAGCGAGAGGCGGCGCCGCTCCGCGTCGACCTCGATGATCTTGGCGTTGACGACGTCTCCCTGCGAGACGACCTCGCGCGGGTTCTCGACGTGATGCTGGGCGAGTTCGGAGATGTGCACGAGCCCCTCGACGCCGGGCAGGATCTCGACGAACGCGCCGAAGGTGACGACCTTGGTCACCCGGCCCTGGACGACGTCGCCCTCGCCGTAGCTGTCCAGTACCTGCTGCCACGGGTCTGTCTGCGTCTGCTTCAGGCCGAGCGAGATCCGCTGACGGTCACGGTCGATGTCGAGCACCTTCACCTTGACCGTCTGTCCGATCTCCAGCACCTCGGACGGATGGTTGACGTGTGACCAGGAGAGCTCGGAGATGTGGATCAGGCCGTCCATCCCGTCGAGGTCGACGAAGGCGCCGAAGTCGACGATGTTCGAGATCTGGCCCTCGACCACGTCGCCCGGGGCGAGGCGGTCGAGGATCGCCTGGCGCATCTCCTTGCGCTCGTCCTCGAGGACGGCGCGGCGCGAGAGGACGACGTTGTTCCGCGAGCGATTGAGCTCGATCACCTTGCAGCGGAGCTCCTTGCCGAGAAACTCGTCGAGGTCCTGGACGCGACGGATGTCGACGAGCGACGCCGGGAGGAACCCGCGCACGCCGAGGTCGAGGATCAGTCCGCCCTTGACGACCTCGATCACCTTGCCCGTCACGGGCTGGCCGCTCTCGGCGGACTGCTCGATCGCCTTCCACGCCATCTCGAAGCGCGCGCGCTTCTTCGAAAGGATCAGACGCCCCTCGGCGTCCTCCTTGGTCAGCACCAGCGCGTCGATCTCGTCGCCGAGATTCACCTCGTCCGCCGGGTTGATCGACCGGCGGATCGAGAGCTCCGCGACCGGGATCACGCCCTCCGACTTGTAGCCGATGTCGACCAGGACTTCGTCCTTGTCGACCCGGACGACCTTGCCGTGGACGACCTCCCCCTCGTTGATCGTGGGGAAGGTGGCGTCGTAGTCGGGAACGGGCTCACCGTCGGGACCTGTGGTCCAGACGCCGGGCTCGCTCGTATCGATTGTGTCGTTAGCCATCGGAAGCGGGTCAGTATAGCCGCGCCTCCGTTAGACGCCCTTGCCGGCTTCCGGTTAGCGGAGAGGCCGGAGCGGGTGCTCCGGTCTCTTCTGTATCGGAGCCGTTCGCAGCTAGTGGATCAGGCCTTCGCTTCGTGCCAGTCGGCGCCGGCGCCGACGTCGACTGCGAGCGGCGGGTCGAGGTCGAAGGCGCGGCACATCTCTTCGCGGACGAGGTCCTTGACAGCTTTCACCTCGGCATCGGGAGCTTCGAGGAGCAACTCGTCGTGCACCTGGAGGACGAGCCGCGCGCCGCGGCCCTCGTCCCGGAGCCGCTTGTGGATGCGGATCATCGCCACCTTGATGATGTCCGCGTTCGAGCCCTGCATGACGAAGTTGACCGCGAGCCGCTCGCCGAGCGAGCGCGTCTGGCGGCTGGACGCGCGGATCTCGGGGACCGGGCGGCGGCGGCCCAGCAGGCTCGTCACGTAGCCGTCGCGCGTCGCCTCCTCGATCGTCCGCGCGATGAAGTCCTGCACGTGCGGGAAGCGGGCGAGATAAGCGTCGATGTACTCCTGCGCCTGCTCGCGCGGGATCTCGAGGTTCTCGGAGAGCCCGAACGCCGAGATCCCGTAGACGATTCCGAAGTTGATCATCTTCGCGATCGAGCGCTCGCCCTTCGTCAATTTCGCCGGCTCGACGCCAAGCACCTCGGCCGCGGTCGCCGTGTGGATGTCCTCGCCCCGCTCGAACGCGTCTCGGAGCTTCGGCTCGCCGGAGACGTGGGCGAGGATGCGCAGCTCGATCTGCGAGTAGTCGGCCGAGACGAGCTTGTGGCCAGGCTCGGCGACGAAGGCGGAGCGGAGCTCGCGCCCGAGCTCGGTGCGGATCGGGATCGCCTGCAGGTTCGGGTTCGAGGTCGAGAGCCGGCCGGTAGCGGCGACGGCCTGGTTGAAGGTCGTGTGCAGGCGGCCGTCGGCGCCGATCAGCGCCGGCAGCGGGCCGAGGTAGGTGTTGATCAGCTTCGTCAACTCGCGCCACTCCTCGATCACGCCGACGATCTCGTGCTCGCCGCGGATCGTGCGCAGCACACGCGTGTCGGTCGAGTAGCCGGTCTTGCCCTTGCGGCCCGGCGTGAGCTGGAGCTTCTCGAAGAGGATCCGCGCGACCTGCGGGGTCGAGCCGAGCATGAATTGCTCGTCCGCGAGCTCGTACGCCGTCGACTCGAGCTCCTCGACGCGGTCCTGCAGGCGGGCGGTGATCTCGCCCATGCGGTAGGTGTCGATGCGGACGCCGGCATCCTCCATCGCCGCGAGCACGGGGCTGAGCGGGAGCTCGATCGTCTCGTAGAGCACGAGGTTCCCGCGCTCGAGCAGCCGCGCACGCATCTGGGCGATGAGCCGCGGGGGCAGCGCCGCGCGACGGATCAGCGCGGTCGTCTCCTCGTCGGCCTCCGGCGAGGG
>JBKPCT010000207.1:0-12005 GCA_046727515.1 Actinomycetota bacterium
CCAGGAGGTCGCCGGTTCGAGTCCGGCTAGCTCCATGGCTTGAACAAGCCGTCTCTGCTCTCCATGGCCCTCCTTGCGAGGCCTTGTGGTGAGTTTGTGGTGAGTACAGCTGGAGCACCGCATCGAGCCTGCGGGGAGAAGGGGATGGCCGGCCGGCATCCCAGGCAGCTTCACCGAGCCCAATCACGAGAGCAGCGCCGCCGGCAGTCGGTTGCGCGCGGAGTGGGGACAGAAGACCGAGAGGAACGCCGACGCTCGTGAGAACCCGATGTAGAGAACCTTTCTGCTGCTCCGTCAAGCTCGGCGACCCCAACGACGAGGCGTCCGAGACCTTGAAACGTTGGATCGAGCTGCGCAGGATTTTCCCCTCGCCCAGGGGGTCGTCCGTGAGCTTCACGCCGCCGAGCTCGTCGACGCGCCAAAGCGCACTCCGCTCCGATGATCGTGGCGTAAGAAGCGCGATGTTCTCGGGCTCGACTTCGGCCTCACTCACCCAGCGCTTCACCGCTTCATTGAGCTGGGCGAGCAGTTCGTTGTCGTCGCGATAGAAGCTTCGTGAACCGCCCAGTGAGGAGGCCCGGCAGCATCGGCGAGGAGGTTGAGGCGAACAGCGTCAGGATGGCTCGAGTTGGGTCTGTCTTTCGCACCGACTCGATCCGGGTTGGATCGCGGCGGTCTGAGCGGACGCACGTCCAACTCTGCAGGGCGCAAGTCAAGGTCCGCGTACAGGAGCTCGACGGCCGGCGAATTGACGCAGACGGACTATTGAAAGCACGGGCGACTCGCTCGATCACAAGAGATACAGGGACGGGCCGCCTCGAATGGCGTGTGGCGCACGGCCGATCGGTGCCACTCCGCTTCCGTCCCGCATCAGCGTAAGAACCGATGAATTTTCGACTGATTCGTAACCGGGAGAGTAAGAGATGGGAATAGAGGTTCCTCAGAAGATCGCGCACGCCTATCTGGAAGGAGACGAGCTCGTGCTCGAGGACTTTCGAGAGGGCGACCCGGACGTCGTTGCCTTCGTGCGCAACGCGGACGAGCCCGAGGTGGCTGTGCACCGCTGCCTGACCATGGGCGCCCGCGTGCTGCGCGTTGCCGGCGCCACCCTCGACACCGAGCTCGTCGAGCATCGGTTCGAGGAGATGACCAGCGAGCTCGACCGGTCGATCGACGGCTTCGCCAAGCGCGTCGACGAGTCGGCCGAGAGCCTGCTGGACGGCGAGGAAGGGAAACTTGCCGTCGCGCTCCAGACTTGGCTCGAGGACGTCTCGACGACACTCGATGCGACCTTCGATGAAAGCAGCAAGAAGAGCGCGATCGCAAAGCTCGAGACGGTGCTTCAGTCGGCACGGGAAGAGCAGGTCGCGGCCGTGCGCCGGCTGCTCGATCCCGACAACGACGAGAGCCCGCTCAGTCGGTGGCGCTCGGAGATTGTCAAGACGATCACGAACCAGGGCGAGTCGATCGAGGACGCGCTCGACGGGCTGCGCGAGCAGCTCGCGATCAAAGGCGCAGTCGCCGAGGTGCATGACAAGACGGCAGTCAAGGGCTTCGACTTCGAGGACATTGTTTTCGAGAGGCTGATGTCGATCGTCGCGCCCCATGAGGACGTACCCGAGCACGTGGGCAACGAGACCGGCAGCGACGGCACAAAGATCGGCGACATCATCGTCACGATCAACCCGAATGAAACACCGGGGCGCGCAGTCCGCTATGTGGTCGAGGCCAAGGACAGGTCGTTGCCCCTGAAGAAGGCGCTCGACGAGCTCGACGCTGCAATGCGAAACCGCAACGCCGACGCTGCCGTGATGGTGTTCGCGGGCCAGGATGTCTGCCCCTCGAAGGAGCCGTTCCAGCCGTTCGACCACAAGGCGATCGTCGTCCTCGACCGGGAAGAGCTGGACGTGTGCGCGCTCAGGCTCGCCTGCCTCTGGGCACGATGGACTGCCCGTCGCGAGGAGGTCGATGGGTTGGATTCCATCGACCCGGCGAGGGTGCAGGCGCTGATCAACGCGGCTCGCCTGTCGTTGAAGACGGCGACCACGATCAAGGCTGATCACACGAAGGCTCGGACGGCGATCAACGCCGCGGGCACGCACCTCGAGGCTCTCGTCGATGACCTGAAAGGCACGCTCGACCAGCTCGATCGGGAGATCGGGGAATCGGATTGAGCGCGAGCAACACGCACGCGTTGATCTAGGAGCGGCCGCATGAACAGGCTCCTGCTGTGTCTCGCCCTCGCTGTATGTCTGGCGCTGCCGGCGGCGGCGTCAGGTGGGGGTGCGCCACCTGACGCAACTGCCCGTTGCCGTGACGGAACGTACAGCTTCTCCCAGCATCACCAGGGAACATGCTCCCACCACGGTGGCGTCGCCATGTGGCTGGACGGAAGCAGTAGCGGATCTGCTCCGGCCCGCGGGACGGCGCCGAAGGGGTCGACGACCGGAACCGCCGCGGTCGGAGCGACGATTCTGCTTGCGCGTCGCACACGCAGTGCGGGTTGCAGGCTCGGCCCGGAGCCAGATCGGCGCTGCTCACCTGGAGCGATCTACAGCAAGCTGACGAAGGCCGTCATCTGCTGGCCCGGCTTCCGGACGAGCACGATTCGGAATGTGCCCGAGTCGGTGAAGTTCGCGGTCGAGCGCGCATACGGACTGCAGCCGGGCCATTACGGCAGCAGGTTGGAGATCGACCACATCGTGTCGTTGGAGCTGGGCGGGTCGAACGACATCGCGAACCTTTTTCCCGAGAGGCTGGATGCTCAGCCGGGCTATCGAGTGAAAGACAGGCTCGAGAACCGACTGCACGCAATGGTCTGCGCCGGGTCGATCGGGCTAGGTGCCGCCCAGCGCTCGATCGCCGCGAACTGGCAGGGCCTCTACGAACGTATCTTGGGCGCGGGCCCTGATTGAGCGCTTGCCAGAGTCGCGTGCGGCGGCTCGACCTGCCGCCTGTTCGCCTCCCTCCAGATCTGGCCACGCGCACGGGGCATTGGAATTCGGATCGAGGTCGCGACGGCGCCGAGTCGAGCGTGCAGGTCAATCCGGACATGGTGGAAGACACATGAACTGCCTCACCAACAAGATCTGCTACCTGAGCCGCCGAGACGCGGTGACGGCGAAGAAGCGCATGAGGCGAGGGGCAGGCGGCAACCTGCCTACCGCTGCTCCGAGTGCGGCTTCTGGCACATGGGACGGAGACTGCCGAAACACATCCAGCGCGCTCGCCGCCGCTACCTGGAGGGCCGTTTCGAGGACGAGCGGGGGCAGGCATGACGCTTCGAACCCGGTGCGGCAAACTGACTCGAGTTCGGGAGCGGAGGCACGGAGAAATGGGTCATAGTGGTTCCTAGCGAGGGTTCTGCTACCTGCAACGTCATCGAGTTGCAGGCACCGAGTTCGGTGTGAGTGAGGGAGTGACGCGGCCCCGGCCTCCTGGTGGACGCGTGCCAGGAGGCCACCACCTTCAGTGTCACCGGGATGTCCACGATCTCCTGGACGGCCTCCTGGACGACGTCCATGAGGTCGCCGGCGCTCCGCAATCCGCTGTTCCTCAAGCATCCGCTGCCGGCGCCGCGTCGCAGCGCGCACCAAAGCGATCGACACGACCAGCACCAGCAGGACGATGATCAGCAGCGTCAACGCTCTCTCACCTGGGCCACCCGTCTCCGCGCGAACTCACGCCTTAGCGGCAGTCCGAGTTCGCCGGATCCTTGGCTTCTGCGCCGTACGCGGCCGGCCGCTGGCGACCTCTCCGGTTGGCTCTTCAGGAAGGCCGGCCTGCTTACGCAACCGCTGTGCGATCTCTTTGAGTTCCTCAGGCGCGTAGTCAGGAGCGAAGACCGCCGGCTGGGCGGGCAGGTCATGCGCGGGTGCGCCCTCGGGGGCCTGGTCGTCGACCACCAGCTCCTCGCCGGTTTCAGGATTCGGCCCGTTGAAGACCGCTGCCAGCTCGAGGTAATCGCTCGGCGAAAAGCGATAAAGGCGAACGTGCTCGCCGCGCTTGATGTGTGGCTGACACTCCGGGATCTTTTCCGTGCGAATTCTCGGCGTCGGGAACATCTTCGTCAAATCCGCACCGGTCAGGTGCTCGATCGCCCGCGCATACGCGATCTGGTGGACCCCACCGCGGACGAGCAGGAACCCGGTCAGCGCCCGTGCCGCCGGGTGCTCGACCATCTCGTAGACCTTCAGTTTGTTGTTACGCGCGCCCGTTTCCAAGAAGAAGTTGTGGGTCAGGTCTTCGACCAGATCACCCGACGAGAACACGTAGTCACCGTTCCACGGGCGCCCCTGCGAGTTCTGAGGAAGGGCCCCCTGCCCGCCAGCGAGGAAGTGGTGGGGGTTGCCGAGACCCTTGACGGGCGCGAGCGTCTGGGTCGGCGCCTTACCGTTTTTCACTCGGCTCGCGCCCGTCAGCATCGTGTTGATCGTCGCCGCGACCAACTCGATGTGGCCGAACTCTTCCGCAGCGATGTTCGCGATCAGTTCGTAAAAAGGCCTCGCCCCCTGACGGTCGCGGAAGTTGAACGACTGATAGGTGTAGTTCATCAACGTGGACATCTCGCCAAAACGACCGCCAAGTAGCTCCTGCACAGCGGCCGCCCCATCCGGATCCGGATCCGATGGTGGCGGAAGCTCAGTCTGCAATCGATCGATACGAAGAAACACGAAAGACCCCCTCTTGTTCGGATGCTAGGGCTGCTCGTTTGCTGCCCGCGGGCCGAAGTCGACCAGGAACAGGACCAACACGATCACACCGGCGATGCTTTGGAATCGCCGCGGCTCTGATTGGCCCAAAGTGGATCCCACGCTAAGCCGTGGACGCCTGCTTCGCAATCTCGTTGCTGAGCCGGGTAGCGATCTTTTCGACCTCGCGGAGCGTCTCTTTCTCGTCCTTGAGGTTTGCGTCGAGCAACTCCACGGCCTTTTGCTCGCCGAGTCCCTTCGCCATCCGCCGAAGCGATTCGTAGGCGGCGATCTCGTAGTTCTCGGTGCGTGCGGCGGCACCGACATCGACGAGATCGATGAGCGCCGACGCTGTCTCACCGGCGATCTTCTCGTGTTCCTCCTTGAGCCCGTCGAAACCGATACAAGGCTCGACCTCTGGCTCCGCATGTAACGATTCGAACACGCTTTCGACGTTCGCGACGTGCTGCTGGGTCTGCTTCAGGTGCCTCTCGAGGCCTGTGCGGAACTCCTCGTCCTGCACCTCGCCGATTAGCTTCGGCAGTGCCTCGTTCACGAGTGCGCGCTCGACGTAGAGGATGTCGCCCAACTCGTGCAGGAAAAGCTCCCGGGGTGTAGTGATCTCGGACATCGGTCAACTCCTTCTAGTCGGGAGCCCAGATTGCGAGCCGGAGTTCGCTTCCTGTCCGGGCTGCAGATCCGCCTCCTCTGTCAACGACTGGACGCTTTCCCGCGCGGATTCGGCGAGCTCCTGCCCGTGTTCTTTTGCCCCCTCGCGGGCGACCTCCGTCGCTCGCTGTCCGACCTCCTGCGCTAGGTCGCGTCCCTGGTCGATCGCCTCGCGGCCAATGTCCCGCGTCTGCTCCTTGACCTGGTCCGAGAGCTCACCGATCCGCTCGTCCTCCATCCGGGTACGGGGGATGAGCATCCCCGCCAGGAAGCCGACGGCAATTGAGCCGACCGCAAGGCCGATCGGGTTCTCTTGTGCGACGCTCACCGCTTGCCGCGCCTGCCGCTTCACCTGATCTGACTGGGGCAGCGCGTCGCCAACCTGTGAGGCTGCGGCGCTCGCTGCGTCGCCCACAGTCGAGGCGATGCTGCTCGCGCCGGACGCGACGTCTGCTGGGCTGGGCATCTTGCCGGTCACGCGCGAGACGGCGGAACCCGCTTTGTCAACCAGGCTGTCCTTCTTCTCGGCGACCGCATCTTTTGCGCGTTCCTTCAGGTCCGCGCGGTAGCGAATGGCGTCTGCGGTCTCGGTCATTCGCTCACGCGTGTCCTCTATCTCGCCCCGGATCTCGTCGGGTGCTTTACCCATTCGATGTCCTCCTTCACGGTCTCGATCGTCTGTTCGGGGACCGGTGGCATCGCCTCAGCGAGCCGCTCCCGCCCCTCCGAAATGGTTTGCAGGACGTTCTCTGCCGTCTGCCGGATCTCGGTCGCTGGCACAAGCGGTATGGCCCGCCGCCAACGGTTCCGCCCGAGGAACGCAAGCAACGCTGCGACGGCTCCGTACAGCGCAAGAACAATCAGAGCCGCTGCCCATGCAGGCATCGCCTCCGCGAGCACCAGGATCAGGAACGCCGTCAGGACGCCGAACGCGCCCAAAGCCAAGATCGCAGCTCCAGCAAATAGACCGCCCGCGACTCCCGCCTGCTTGCCCTTTTCGGACAGCTCGCTCGCGACACGGTTGCCGCCGGCCGAGAGTTCTGCCTCCGCGTCCGACACCGTCCGCTGGACCCGCGCCGCGAGATCGAGGGCCAGGTCATGCGCCTCCGCCTTCGCCAACTCGACCTCGAGGTTGATCAGACGCGAGAAGTCGTGTGAGAGATCCTTGACCAACTCGCCGACATGCCGGCTACGCAGCGAACCGTTGCGCTGCGGGCTCACGCCGTCGAACCGGTTTCGTGCACCGCGGGCTTCGCCGGCGGGAGCTGCCGCGGCGCCGACCACTGGTTGTAGTACGTCCTGCGGTACTCCTCGAAACGCCGAGAAGCCGATGCCTTCAAGAACCGCGCCCCGACGAGCCCGAGCACAGTCCCGCCCCCGATCATCGCCCACGGGTTCCGCCGGCCGAACTTCTCGAAATCGTTCAGGAGCCGCTGCCCGTCTGACTGCGATAGGTAGCGCGCGGTCCGCTCGACCTGTGTGGTCGCCCGATCGACGAGCTGCCTGCCGGGCGTCCCCTCCTGCTCCATCGTCTGCCCCGCCTGCCGCAGCGCCTGCACCGCCCCGTGGAGCTGCTCGCCGAGCTGTGTCGACCGCTCGTCAACCTGCGACTGGATGAAACTCCCCGCACCGCTCTTCGCCTGCCCGACCCCGGCGCCGACCTTCTCCTGCACCTGCTCGATTACACCGGCATCGGCCGGTGCTTCAGTCTGTGTGCCACCCATTCTTCGACCCCTTCCTCGCTGACGTGTCGGCGGTAACTACCTAGTAGTTGTTGCGGTTGAGTGGGTCTTCGTCGCCGACGTACTTGCTGCCGGACTTGGCCAGGCCGCGGCTGATCATGTAGCCGATCGCGACTGCGGCGACGAGCGTCCAGGCGCGCACGTCGTCGAGCGAGTCGGATACCCAAGCGGCGATGAGGATCACCGCGTTGACGGCGACCATCGCGACGAACTCCGTCGTCTTGAGCGCGTTCTTGGTCTCGTCGCCGCGCGCCAGACGAGTTCGGCCGTGCGACGCTCCCGTGCGGCGCCGGTCGGCGGTTTCTGTTGCTGCCATGCCTGCCTCCCTTGTGGAGTAGCTATCGGTGAGGAACTAGACCCTTCCTCGTGCCACCGTGAGCCGATGCAGGCAGACCCCTGAAAGCCCCCCCCGACCAGATCCGTGTAGCCAGACCGTTCTGTCCACCTATCGCCATGCCCAAACATCGACCGCACGGGGCGAGGCAAGGGACCAAGGAGCGTGTCGACCTCGCTCACACCTTGGCCACGCCTAAGGGGAAATTCGGCACCCACTCACAAACAGACAGTTCTGTGCAGTGCTAGCCTTTTGTGCATCGTCGCAACCACTGCCACTCGTCCGAAGCCTGGGCAGGGTGCTCGCGAACGCATCCTCGACACCGCCTACGAGCTCTTTTCCCATCGCGGCATCCACGATGTCGGTGTCGACGAGCTGGTCGCGCGCGCGCGCGTCGCCAAGGCGACGCTCTACAAACACTTCAACTCCAAGGACGAACTCGTGCTCGCCTTCCTGGAGCGGCGCGAGCAGATCTGGACCTACGGCTGGGTCGAGAGAGAAGCACGACGGCGGGGGGCAACAACCGAGGAGCAGCTGCTCGCGATCTTCGACCTGTTCGACGAGTGGTTCCACGGCGACGACTTCGAAGGCTGCTCCTTCATCAAGGTCCTGCTCGAATTCGGCGACCTCGACCACCCCGTCGGCCGCGCAAGCGCCGACTACCTCGAGAACATCCGCTCCCTCGTTCGCAACCTCGCGCTCGAGGCCGGACTACGCGATCCCGACGCCTTCGCCCTCTCCTGGCACATCCTGATGAAGGGCTCGATCGTGCAAGCTGCCGAGGGCGACCACGACGCGGCGAAGCGTGCGCAGGCGCTCGGCAGCCTCTTGATTGAACAGCACCGATAACGACCTCGGGACCGCCGACAAATGACGGGCGATTTCGGGCTCGTGCCGTCGCAATCGAACGGCAGCGAGCTGCGCGCTGCGCTGACAGGGTTCGTGCCGCGACTCGGCGCGCGACCCTACGACCGGATCCAGCGCCGGATCCACGTTGCAATCAGCCGGCGCTTCTTCCGCAGCCTCGTCGGCGAATGAAAGCGGCCGTCCTCGGAGCAACCGGCTTCGTCGGCCGCGCGCTCGTGCCGGCGCTCGCCGAGCGCATGGACGTCACCGCAGTCTCACGCAGCGGCGAGGCACCCGCAGCCAAGCGCGTGCAGCCCGTCGCCGCAGACGCGCTCGAGCCGCAGTCGCTGCGCCCCGCGCTCGACGGCGTCGACGTTATCTACTACCTGGTGCACTCGCTCGGCCAGGCGAACTTCGACGACGTCGACCGGCGCGCGGCGACCAACGTCGCTGCCGAAGCGGCGCGCGGCGGCATCAAGCAAATCGTCTTCCTAGGCGGCCTGGGCGACGACGACCCAAATCTCTCGGAGCATCTCCGCAGCCGCGCCGAGACCGCCCGCGTGCTCAGCGACGGAGACGTTCCCGTCACGACCCTGAGGGCCGCCGTCGTCGTCGGGCGTGGCAGCGCCGCTTTCGACACGATTGTCGCGCTCGTCGACCGGCTGCCGATGATGGTCGCGCCGCGGTGGGTCGCGATGCCAACCCAGCCAATCGCACTCGCCGACGTCATCGCATACCTGCGCGACGTCGCGGGCCATCAGGACACCATCGGCGAGACGTTCGACCTCGGCGGCCCGGACGTACTGACTTACCGCCAGATGATCGAACACATCGGCGAGCTCCGCGGCCGCCGCCCGCGCATTGTCGAGGTGCCGGTGCTCAGTCCACGCCTGTCGTCGTACTGGCTACACATCGTCACGCCCGTCCGCGCCAGCGTTGCGCGGCCACTCGTCGAAGGCTTGCGGAACCCGACCATCGCGACGGACACGCGCATTCGAGAGCTCATGCCGCGCGAGCTGCTGGCGTTCGACACCGCGGCACGGCAGGCGCTTGCCTCTTAGGCAGCCCGATCGGCCTCGACGAGCTGGGCCGCCCACGACAATGGTCAACTTTCCGGATTCACTTGCCGCACGACCTCGTCGGAGAGGTTTGACGCCCAGTAACGGCTTGAAAATGGGGTGGAAAGGTGGAACGGGATCGGGACCTCATCGGATGGGCGCCCGTTCGCGAGGCTGGTAGTGCCTGTTTCTTTAGGTTGACTTCGCAGGAATGACCAATGCCTAACCGAATCTCGCCCGGGGGCGGAACTGCGGCGTCGCGGAGTTGCCTCTCCCAGCCGCGAGGCCATTCCCGAGCCCGACCCTATCCACGTGCAGATATCGAGACCGCGCACGCGGAGTTGCTGGCGATCGACCCGATGTCATCCCTCGCGACGCGGCTCTCCGCCTCGGGCTCGACGACAGGGCCGTCTGGGGCGCATTGCCCGTAACGACCGGTGCTACCGACACGGTCGGCGCGCGGGAGCCCGGCTTCAGCCTGCTCTGGCGACCCAGCCCTCCCGGCCAGACTGCGAGGATTTGTTTGGCGGATCCAGCTCAGCGGTGACGGCATCGGCCGGACCGTGCTTTCGATCGCGATCCAGGCCCAGGCCAGCGACACCGAGGCGGGAAAGCGCATCACGGCCTGCTGGCCGATCGTCGAGACGATCACGCGCGCGCACGCAAGAGGCTTGCGCCGCGCCCTGGACGAGTACGCGGCCGACCCGTGCGATGCCGAGCAGGCCCAGAGGCTCACAGTGCTGAGCGCGGCGGCCTAGAAGCCGCCCCATTTCAGCCGAAGCCTGCCCGAGCGCAGCGTGGTGAGTACGTGGTGAGTGCAGCCGGAGAAGGGAGGGAAAAACGGGCCTTCGAATGCTAGGAAACCGGCTTAAGCATCCCACTGCTTCCCTCTCAGTCCCGGCTGCCCAGCGATCGCACCCAGGAGGTCGCCGGTTCGAGTCCAGCTAGCTCCATGGCTTGAACAAGCCGTTTCAGAAGCAGTGAGGCCCTCCGAAGAGGGCCTCTTTTCCTCCTGCGGTTCCTCAGACAGGATTCGGTTCTTCTCACGGAGCTCGCCGCGGCTTAGCTTGCTCAGGTCAAGTCATCGACCTGCCGGGTCCGCTCCCTGGATGATCGTTGCGATGCCGACGAGGTTGGCTCGGCTGCACCTCGACGAGGCGGGGCTGGCCTCGCTGCAAAGCGCCGCGCACGCGGCAATCGTCATGCCTACCGTATTCACGATCGCTGAGTCGGTGAGCCAGGACCCGCAGCTCGCCACGTTGGCCGCCTTCGAGTTCGGCGGCCCGTGCGAAGGCCGTCTCATCGCCTACACGGACTCGCCGGCGGCGGCGCCGACAACATCGTCCTCGGGACGCTCAGCTCGAGGAGCGCCTGTTCTTCCGGTGCTCCTTGGAGGCTGTGGGTGTCGAAGCCACCAGAGCCAAGGAGGCGACCGGATGAAGCTCCACAGTAACCATCGGACCTGTCCGAGTAGTCGGCGATCTCGGCTGCGCGTCCAGGGCGGCCCGTTATGATCGAGCTCTGGAGGGTGCTGTCCTCGTGGAGGTGTCTTCTCGGTGGCGACGAGCAACGATGCCCGG
This sequence comes from Actinomycetota bacterium, assembly GCA_046727515.1. Classification (GTDB taxonomy): domain Bacteria; phylum Actinomycetota; class Thermoleophilia; order Gaiellales; family Gaiellaceae; genus DATBLE01. Next base: position 10,921 of record JBKPCT010000207.1, read on the forward strand.
CAGCGGAATCGGCCCAACGTTCTCCTTCCTGACGCTGCTCTTCGAGCGGTGTTCAGTGCCACTCATGCTGCTCGCCCGCGACTGCGCTTGATCTCGGGGTCGGAGTGGCCGTGACAGACCGAACGGATTCGGAGGAGGCACTGCGCGCGAGCGAGCAGCGCTATCGCGAGCTGTTCGAGGAGAGCCCGATATCGCTTTGGGAGGAGGATTTCTCCGCCGTCAAGACGCACATCGACGAGCTTCGGGCGGCCGGGGTCACCGACCTGTCGTCGTACTTCGCCGAGCATCCTGAAGAGGTGCTCGAGTGCGCCCGGCTCGTCAAGATCGTCCAGGTCAACCAGGCCACGGTGGAGCTCGCGGAGGGAACAAGGGAGCAGGATTTCCTCGCGCATCTCGGCGATACGTTCACTAGCGAGACCTACGAGCTCTTCGCGCGGGAACTCGTTGCGCTCGCAGCGGGACATACGCGATTCGCCGGCGAGACGGTCGGGAAGACCCTTCGCGGCCGGGTGGTGGAGTACGCGATCCAGCTGTCCGTCGCTCCTGGAGCCAGGGACACGTGGTCGAAGGTGCTCATCTCCGTCTCCGAGATCACCGAGCGCAAGCGGGCTGAAGAGGCGCTGCGCGCGGCGGAGGCGAAGTACCGGACGCTGGTCGAACAGCTGCCGCTGGTGACCTACGCGCTCGACCTCAAGAGCGGTGCAGTTATCTACGTCAGTCCACAGATCGAGGAGCTGCTCGGCTACCCCGCTGCTAGGTGGCTGACCGAGAACCAGAACTGGTACTCAGTCCTGCATCCCGACGACCGAGACGGTGTCCTCCCCGCCATCGAGGCTGCGCATGCCAACGGCAAGGCGTTCAGCGGCGAGTACCGGCTCGTCGCAAGCGACGGGCGCGTCGTCTGGGTACGGGACGAGGCGACGATCGTCCAAGACGAGCGAGGACGACCGCTCTTTGCGCAGGGCTTCCTGCTCGACGTCTCGGACCGACAACGAGCTCAGGAGGAGCACGATCGGCTCGAGTCGGAGTTGCGGCAGGCGCAGCGGCTGGAGGCGATCGGCCGCCTCGCAGGCGGGATCGCGCAC
>JBKPCT010000208.1:0-2486 GCA_046727515.1 Actinomycetota bacterium
GCTCGGCCGTCCACTTGTCGTTCTCCCAGGCGCTGCAGCAGACGAAGCCCGCCATCAGCATCACGCCGGCCTTGTCGGCGAGGTCGTAGAGGTCCTCGTAGCCGACGGTCCCCTCGAAGCGGATCGTGTTCAGACCCATGCTCCTGACGTACTGGATCGTCGCCGCGGCGCTCTTCGGGTCGAAGCGCTGGAGCAGATCCCACACATAGCCGCCGCCGCGGAAGAAGATCGGTCGGCCGTTGACCTTGTAACCGACGAACGAGGTGCCGTTGACTGTCGTCCGGTAGTCGGTGAATTGACGGATCCCGAAGTCGATCGCCTTGGTGTCCGAGATCGCACCGCCCGTCGTCGCGGACAGCGCGAGGTGGTAGAGCTCGGGGCTGCCGAACTGGTACGGCCACCAGAGCGCGGGGCTCGAGACATGAAGCTGGGGGAACGCGATCTCTCGACGTTCATTCGCGTTCAACGTGACGGTCTGGCCGAACGAGATGCTCCGGTAGCCAGACTTTGTGATCGTGCCGCTGATCGTCGTCGTGACGGGAGCACTGGTCGGATTGGCGGCGTCGACGTACACCGTCAAGTCGGCGGAGTCGGTCGTAGGCAGCGGCAGGACCGTCTTCACGTACGGGTCGCGCAAGGCGACCGGGCCGGTCGTGTCCAGGAACGTCTTGCCCCAGAGCCCAGCGTTCATGTCGGGCGCTTCCGGGTTCCAGTCCACGGTGCAGAACGAGAGGTCCTGGCAGTCGTGTGCCGGCGGCGTCACGAGGATCGCGAGCGCGTTCGTTGCCCCCGCGTTGATCAGGTTGGTGACGTTGTACTCGTGCACGACCATCGTCCCGACCGCGTTCGGATCGATCTCGGTCCCGTTCAGCCAGATCTGGGCGCGGTAGCTGATCCCCTTGAATCGGAGCCAGTACTGCTGGCCCGCGGACAGGGCAGGCGCGTTGAACTCGCCTCGATACCACCAGTTCTGCGTGGTGAGGTCCGGGACCGACTGCAGATTCGTCCCGAAGTAGATGTTCGGGTAGACGTCGTTCGCGACGAGCCCGGCGAGCACCGTCGAGGGCAGAACGATGGGATACCAGTCCGGGGTGCGGTAGCCGACCTGGGAGAGCGTCGCGCCCGAGTCGGTGACGCTGTCCGCGGATCGGAGCGCCCAGCCCTGTGTCAGCTCGAGCGAGCCGACGACTGGGGGCGGCGCCGGACGAGCGGCGCTCGCGTCGCCGACGCCGAGGCCCAGCAACAGCGACATGCTCACCAGAAAGGCTGCGAAGAGCCGAGTCGGCCCGCGCTCGGCGTCGCTCCCTGGAACGGCGTTCCCTGCCATGGTGCCCCCCTCCGACGTCGACACAGCGCGGCGAGAATCGTGTTAGGAAACCTAACGAGGCTCGCGGCACGAAAATCTAACAGAGTTGCGGGCGCGCATGTCGCTCGCTCTTCGGGGTATTGCAGGAACGTGCTCGACTGGACTTCCTCGGAGCGGCACCACCCGACGTGGCGCACGCGTTCGACCTCGTTGTGCCGTTCCGATGAGCCCGATGAGTTTGCCGCGGCGCCGGGGTCTATTCCCGATGGGAGTCGAGTCTGGTCGACGATGAATTCACTCCCCCAGGGAGGGGCCATGGTCAAGAGAGGAGGAAGAGAAGATGCCTGAGCACAAGATCGGAACCCGCGAGGACTGGCAGGCGGCCCGGGACGAGCTCGCGAAGCTCGAGGCCGAGCAGGCGCAGCGAAACGAGGAGATCAAGAGGAAGCGGCTCGAGCTCCCCTGGGTGGCGGTCGAGGAGGAGTACGAGTTCGACACCGAGGAGGGAAAGAAGACGCTCGCGGAGCTGTTCGAGGGCCGCTCGCAGCTGCTCGCCTACAACATCATGTTCGGGCCCGACTACGAGAACGGTGCCTGCCCCGGCTGCACCAATCTCGGCGACGGCCTCGACGGGGGGCTGGTCCACCTGAACCACCGCGACGTGACCCTGCTCTGCTTCTCGCGGGCGCCGATCGAGCGCCTGACCGCCTACAAGAAGCGGATGGGCTGGCAGTTCCCCTACGTCTCCACCTATAACACCGATTTCGCGTTCGACTTCGGGCTCGCGCTGACCGAGGAGCAGGCACAGCAGGTCCCTGAGCTGAAGGCGCTGATCGACGAGCCGCCCGAGTGGCTCGTGGACTGGTCGCGCCAGATCGGCGCCGAGCTCAAGGACGGGCTGCGAGAGAATCCGAGCTGGATTGCCTTCGCGCGCGAGAACGGCACCGTCTACCACACGTACACGGTGAGCGCGCCCGACCCCTTCGTCGTACCGTACTACCACTTCTTGCTCGAACGGACCCCGAAGAGGCAGCCCGAGGAGCCGCGCGCCTGGCGGAAGGACGAGTACCCCGACTGACCGGCGCGGGCTTGCCCTCTCGGCTCAGTCCGGAGGTCGCACCCGCGGGAGAAGCGAAGGGCCGGGCAGGAGTTGCCCGGCCCTTGTCGCTTTCAGTAGCCC
>JBKPCT010000209.1:0-3709 GCA_046727515.1 Actinomycetota bacterium
CCGACGCTAAGAATGTCGGCGCGTAGACCACCTCGATGAACAAGAGGTCGGAGCACGGGGCGGGAGCTATATCTCTGGACGACGGTGCAAGGTTCACAGAGGCGCATGCCGCGGCACCGGACGTCGCCGATCGCGAACTCGCGGCCGACAAGCCCATTGAGGTTGATTCCACGTGTGACGACGTTGCGGCGGTGCTCGCGCGGCTCGAGTGGTGGGTCGAACGACTCGCAGACCTCCGCTTCGATCAGGGTCAAGGCGCTACCGGGAAGGTTTGAGGGGAAGGTGCCGGTGCCGGCGACGTGTCGGTCGCCGGCGAGGCCATGCCCGGCGAGCGCCCGCGCAACCTGGAGAGCTTGCGTCGGCTCACCAGCGGCCGCAGCGATATAGATCGCCTCGACGGTTCCGGGCGCCCTCGGCGCAGCCGCACGAGGCGGCAACGCGAGCGCGATGTCACCGGCGGCGATGACGAATCCTCCGTCGATGGAATCGATCGCGGCGTCGCCGCCGACGGGGTCCCAGACAACCCCGGATGGGACGCCATACATCACGACCCAGCGACGGTCGGACTTTCTTGGGGCGACGCGCGCCAGCCAAGGCCCCGCCCAGGCGAAGGTCTCAGGCGCAACGACTGGGACAAGGCCAAGCCCGCGCCCACCAAGCCAGCGCGAGACGTGCCAGCTGCTGGCCGGGTCATGGTCGCTGGGAAGCTCGGGCAGCTGCTCGATTGGGAGCTCGAGAATCGTCGCCAGGCAGGCACGGAACGTGCGCAGTTCGAGCGGCAGCGGTGTCTGCTCGAGGCTTGTTTCCTTCATCGCACGTCATGCTGCCGAACTTAGCGGCTGCGGGCGAAGCGGGCCGATGTGAGAACGCTGAAGAGAGCGAGGATGCCGGCGCACCAGAGAAGACTGAGCACTACCCAGTAGGAGGTTGTGTGGCCGACGCCGGCCACGTCGGCCCCGCCCAGCATCAGGCTGCGAACCGCGTTGACGAGGACAGTGACGGGTTGATGGGCGGCGAACCAGTGCAGCCCGGCGGGCATTGAACTCACCGGTACAAACGCACCGGAGACGAATGTGAGCGGGACGACGACCAGCGTTGCGAGGGAGGTTGCGGCTTGGGCGTTGCCGGCGATCAGTCCGAGGAAGATGAAGAACCAGCTGAAGGCGAAGATCGCCGCCACGATGACGGCAAGCGCCTCGAGTACCGCGCCGGCGTCTGCGTCGGTGCGGAAGCCGACCGCGAAGCCGAGACCGACCGTAAACGCGAGCGCGCCACTGTTGAGGATCGTGTCGGCGAGCGAGCGGCCTGCCATCGCCGCTACGCGCGGGATCGGCAACGAGCGGAGGCGATCGTAGACCCCTGACGTCGAGTCCTCGACGATTCCTGCCGGAATGTTCATCTCGTTCCAGAGGAACACCTGTGCGAGGAAGCCGGGGATCAGGAAATCGACGTAGTCGAGGTCGCCGCCCGGGTTGATTGCTCCGCCGAAGACGTAGCGGAAGATGATCAGGAACAAGCCGTTCACGATCGGCGGCATGACGAGCAGCTGCGGTGTGCGGACAAACTGGAAGAGGGTTCGCCGCGCCGTCTGACTCGTGGCCGTCAGAAAGCCTGCTCCGGCCTGTTCCGGTGCGCTTCCGACTCCTGAAACGCGATCAGTTGCGTCTGCCTGAGTGGCCATTGAGCCTCCGCGGGTCAGGCGGCATCGAGCGCCGGCGGGTTTTCCTGGGTCGCGAGCTCGGCGTGGCGGCCGGTGAGGGCGAGAAATGCCTCGTCGAGCGAGGGACGGCGCAGACCGATGTCTTCGACTTCGATCTGTCGCTCAACGAGGAGCCGGAGCGCCTCTGTCAGCTGCTCGGCCCCCCGTTCGGCAGTGACCGATACGGTCCCGGCATCGAGATCGGAACGCGGCGGTTCCGCGGTGACGAGCCCGAGAACCTCCTCGATTGCGGTGAAATCAGACGCCTGTCGCGGGCGTACCTCGAGCACTTCGTGGCCGACACGACCTTTCAGCTCGGCGGGCGTACCCGCCGCGATCGCGCGGCCGTGATCGATGATCACCACGCGCCGCGCCAGCTGATCAGCCTCCTCCAGATACTGGGTTGTGAGGAGAACGTCGGTGCCGTCGGAAACGAGATTGCGAATCGCGGTCCAGAGCTCCATCCGGCTGCGCGGGTCGAGGCCCGTCGTCGGCTCGTCGAGCAACAGCAGCTTCGGCGTACCAACCAGGCTGGCGCCCAGATCGAGACGCTTGCGCATACCGCCCGAATACGTGCGCACCAAACGGTCGCCCACATCGACCAGCTCCAGTCGCTCCAGAACCGCCGATGCGGCGGCTCGGGCCCGCCGACCGTCAAGGCCGAACAGCCGGGCGGTGAGCTCGAGGTTCTCACGGCCGGTCATCGCCGGCTCCACGGAAGCCGCCTGGCCCGCCAGCCCGATCATGCGCCGAACGCGGGCCGGCTCAGACCTTGCGTCGATTCCCGCCACAGACAACTCGCCGCCGTCGGGACGGACCAGCGTCGCAACCGCGCCGATGAAGGTCGTCTTCCCCGCGCCGTTCGGGCCAAGCAAGGCCGTGACCTGGCCGGAATCGGCGACGAGATCGAGACCATCCAATGCCGCGACCTCGTCGAACCGCTTGCTCAGCCCGCGAGCCTCGACCACCGTCGTCACAGGCTGACTCCGTGGTCGTGGAGGACTGCCATTTCTCTCCTTTCCGAGCGCGACTGCTGAACGGGTTTGATCGGGGTGTTCACCATGTACGACCTGACAGAGCGAGCGAACGTGACACGGCCCGGCGCCAAGCGGAGGATGAGTTCATCTCGCTGATCTCAGTAGCGATGTGAAGTCGCCGACTGGCCCGAGGTGCGCCAGCTTGTCGGGGTTGGCGATCGCGTTGATGCTCGTGATCAGACCGCCGGCGATCTCGAGCGCCACTACGGCGACCAGCCGCCGCTGTGCGTCAAAATAAAGCGCACCCGGGCCGCCGTTGACCTCGACGGGGCGCACCGACACCGGAGCGCGGGCGGGAAGGCGGGCCCAGTTGATCAGCGTGCGCGCGACGCGGCTGCGGCCGCGCAGCGTGCGCGCCAAGGCGGGAGCCTTGCCGCCGCCGTCGGCGGTCAGCGCCACGTCGTGGGCGAGCAGTGCCTCCAGTCCCGACAGATCGCCTTGCTCGGCGGCCGCAAAGAACCGTCGTGCCAGCTCGTCGCGCTGCTCGCGCGTCGATTGGAAGCGCGGCCGGCGCTGCTCGACGTGGCGGCGCGCTCGCGTCGCGAGCTGACGGACGTTGTCCTGGCTCTTGCCGATGATCTCGGCGATCTGCGCGTGGTCGTAGTCGAACACGTCGTGCAGCAGCAGCACCGCGCGCTGCTCCGGGGAGAGGCTCTCCATCACCACCAGCATCGCCAGCGACAGCGAGTCGGCCATCTCCGCGTGCCGGGCAGGATCATCGTGGCCGTCGGTGATGATCGGCTCCGGCAGCCACTCGCCCACGTATAGCTCGCGCCGGGCGCGCGCGGACCGCAGCTCGTTGATCGCCAGCCGGGTCGTCACGGTCGCCACGAACGCGCGCGGCGATGCGACCTGCTCGCCGGCCTCCAGCGCCCGATGCACGCGCAGCAGCGCTTCCTGCACCACGTCCTCGGCCTCGGACACGCTGCCGAGCATCCGGTAGGCGATCGCGAAGGAGACCGGCCGCAGCTCA
>JBKPCT010000210.1:0-5047 GCA_046727515.1 Actinomycetota bacterium
CGCTCTGGCCGTTCGCGACGCTGGGCTGGCCGGACGACACGCTCGACCTGCGCGCCTTCTACCCCGGTGACCTGCAGACGACGGCGCGGGAGATCATCCGGCTCTGGGAGAACCGGATGATCTTCTCCGGGCTCGAGCTCCTCGGCGAGGTGCCGTTCCGCGACGTCGTCATCCATGCGACCGTGCTCGCTCGCGACAGACGACGGATGTCGAAGAGTCTCGGGACGGGGATCGACGCGCGCGAGGTGATCGAGCGCCACGGCGCCGACGCGAGCCGGTACGGGCTGACGAAGATGTCCTCGACGCAGGACGTGCGGTTCTCTGACGGCTTTCTCGAGGAGGGCCGGAAGCTCGCGAACAAGCTCTGGAACGTCGCCCGGCTGATTCTGGCAAACGTCGGGGACGGAGCGCCGGCGGAGCGGCCGACCTCGCTCGAGGAGCGGTGGATCCTCGCGCGGCTCTCCGCCTCGCAACGGCAGGTCGAGGCCGCGTTCGCGGCGTTCGATTTCGCCGAGGTCGCGCAGGTGCTCTACCACCTGACCTTCGACGACTTCTGCGACTGGTACGCCGAGGCGATCAAGCCGCGGCTCTACGAGGGCGATGCCGAGGCCCGTGCCACCGCGCTCGCCGCGCTCGAGCGGCTGCTGAAGCTGCTTCATCCGTTGATGCCCCATGTGACCGAGGAGATCTGGTCGAATCTCCCGGCGCGCGAGTCGCGGCTGATCGTCGCTCGGTGGCCGGAGGCGGGCGACGAGAGCACCGCGGGCGCGCTCGAGCGCGTGCAGGAGGCGGCGGCGATCTTCCGGCGGAGCGGCGTCGTCGTGCCGCTCGAGGGCGACGAGAAGCGGATCTTCGACGTCGTCGTCAGGCCGGAGCGCCAGAAGGCGAACGGCAACGTCGCAGCCGAGCGCGAGCGGCTCCGCGCCGAGATCGCGCGCGCCGAGGGCGTGCTCGCGAACGAGCGGTTCGTCCAGAACGCACCGCCAGAGGTCGTGGAAGCAGAGCGCGAGAAGCTCGCCAGATACCGTCGCGAGCTGGATGCCATCGGCGACTGACTGGGTCGCGTCCCTGTCTCCGTGGCCCGAGGAGTTCGGGCTCGACCGGATGCGAACGCTCCTCGCCGACCTCGGCGATCCGCAGCTCGCCTACCCGTCGATCCACGTTGTCGGGACGAACGGGAAGTCGACGACCACGCGGCTGACGGCGGCGCTGCTGCGGGGCGCAGGGCTGCGCGTCGGCGCCTACATCTCGCCGCATGTCTCGGGCTGGGAGGAGCGGCTCGACACCGATGCGGCCGGGTTCGAGCGCGCCGTCGGCCGGGTGCAGGCGGCGGCCGAGCACGCAGGGGCGACGCAGTTCGAGGCGCTCACCGCGGCCGCGCTCGTCGAGTTCGCGGAGCAGGGGGTCGACGTCGCGGTCGTCGAGGCAGGCCTCGGCGGGCGGCTCGACGCGACGAACGTCCTGCGGGCGCCGGTCGTCGTCCTGACGAACGTCGGGCTCGAGCACACGGCACAGCTCGGGGAGACACGGGAGGAGATCGCGGTCGAGAAGCTCGCGGTCGTCCAACCCGGCGCGGCCGTTGTCCTCTGCGAGCCGGAGTGGGAGTCGCTCGCGCGATCGTCCGGAGCGGAGACGACCGTGCTCACCGGCCGCAGCAACCTCGCGCTCGCGATTGCGGCGGCCGAGACGTTCCTCGGGCGCCCGGTCGATCCGGCGGCAGCGGAGAGCCTGACCCTACCCGGGCGGCTCGAGCGACGCGGCGGCGCTCCGCTCGAGATCTGGGACGGGGCACACAACCTCGATGCGGTCGGCTGGCTCCTGCCGAGGCTGCCGGACCGGCAGTATGTCGTCGTCGCCTCGATCCTGCGCGACAAGAACGCGGAAGGGATGCTGGCCGCGCTCTCGGCCGTCGGCGACACTCTGGTCGCAACGGCCTCGACGAATGCCCGCGCCCTGTCCGCCGAGGAACTTGCAACGCTTGCCAGACGATGGTTCGGGAGAACGGAGACGGAGCGGGACCCAGCCGACGCGGTCGAGCGCGCACGCTCGATCGCCGGTCCGGCGGGAGCGGTGCTCGTCACGGGGTCGCTGTACCTGCTCGCCGACCTCGCCGCGCGCGCCGAAGACGTACCATCTCGCGCAAAGGGCGTCTGAGCGTCTACGTCTTCGCCTCGATCGTGGTCTGCGCCTTTGCAGGAATCGCGTTCGCAGCGGGGTACGTCGTCGGAAAGCTCCTCCTGTAGCCGATGATCAGTCTTCTCGCAGCCGACACCACGACCACCACGACGACCGACGACAGCGGGCTCTTCGACGGGGTGAACGACTTCTTCAACTCCGGAACGTGGATCGTGATCCGGAACCTGGCCATCTTCTTCGTCGCCGTCTTCTGGCTGGCGAGCGCCTACTGGGTCTTCAAGGACGCGCGCCGGCGGATCGAGGATCCGTGGCTCGTCGGAATGGCGACCCTCCTCGGCCTCGTTCCCCCCTTCATCGGCCCGCTCGTCTACCTCTTCTTCCGGCCGCCGGAGTACCTCGAGGACGTGCGGGAGCGGGAGCTCGAGATCCGCGCGATGGAAGAACGGCTCAGCGCTGGGGAGTCGCACTGCCCGGTCTGCCGGGCCGCCGTCCAGCCCGAGTTCCTGATCTGCCCGGTGTGCACGACCAAGCTTCGTCAGGCGTGCGTGACGTGCAAGGCGCCCCTGGAGCCGCTCTGGCAAGTGTGCCCGTACTGCGAAACGCCGATCGTCCGTCGCTCGCCGGTCTTCGACGACACGATGGCGCTCTCGACCGAGGAGCTGCACGAGCCGCTGCGGACACCCCGTCGGCGGCGCCCGAGCGTCGCCGAAGGCACGGCCGAGAACCTGACGGGCGAACAGTAGACTCGCGGGGCTCATGGCCCTCGAGCACACGCTTGTCCTGATCAAACCCGACGCCGTGAAGCGAGGCCTGGCCGGCGAGATCCTCCGCCGGTTCGAGGACCGAGGCCTGGTCATGCGCGCCGGCAAGCTCTTGACGGTCGATCGCGAGCTGGCGGAGCGGCACTACGCCGAGCACAAGGAGAAGCCGTTCTTCGGCGAGCTGGTCGAGTTCATCAGCTCGGCGCCGACCCTTGCGCTCGTGCTCGAGGGCGAGGGCGCGATCGCGGTGGTGCGCTCGACGATTGGGTCGACGAACCCGGCCGACGCCGCGCCCGGGACGATCCGCGGCGACCTCGCGCTCTCGATGCCCGACAACCTCGTGCACGGGTCGGACTCGCCGGAATCGGCCTCCCGCGAGGTGGGGCTGTGGTTCGGCGACGATGAGCTCGTCTGACTCGCGCCGAGGCTGACCCATTGCGCGGCGCCGGACCCGAGCGTTTTCCTGACCGAAGCACGCGGCGCGGAGCCAGGAGTCATTGCGGGTGCAGAAATGGCATTCGGCTTCGGACTGCTGATGTGACCTCAGCATGACCCGGAGGCTCGATGAAGGCTCCCGGGAGCGGAGGTGCCGGCTTTGCCGGCCCCGGAGCGGGGAATGAGCGCGGCCCCGGCACCGCCGATCCTCCTCGCCTCTACCTCGCCGCAGCGACGTGCGATCCTCGAGCAGCTCGGGCTCCCGTTCGACGTGGTGGCGCCGAGCTACGAAGAGCACGACCCACTCGACGCCGATCCGGTCGAGCTCGTCCGCGAGCATGCTCTCGGCAAGGCGCGCTCGGTCTCAGCGGGCGCGGGCGATCGGCCGGTGCTCGGTGTCGACACGACTGTCGTCTGCGGGGGTCGCGTGTACGGCAAGCCCGGGGGCCCCGAGGACGCCGCGGAGATGCTCGAAGTGCTCGGCGGGTCGACGCACGAGGTCGTCTCCGGCCTCTGCCTGCTCACGCCGGGCTGGGAGGAGGTTCGCCATGAGACCACCCACGTCACCTTCCGGCCGCTGACCGCGCGGGACATCGCAAGCTACGTCGCCTCCGGCGAATGGCAGGATCGCGCCGGCGCGTACGCGATCCAGGGCCTCGGCGCAACCCTCGTCCAGCGGATCGAGGGCGACTACCTGAACGTCGTCGGGCTCCCCGCGGCGCTGCTCGTCGGACTGCTCGCGGAGCGCTTCGCCGGTATCTACGGCGTCGGCTGACCGAGCCATGGCCGGGGTCAGACCCTTTGGCCGGCGCCGACCGCTCGGTGAGCAACCGGCGCCGGTTGACACAGAATCGTCACATTCGGGGTCAGACCCCTTTACATGTGCCGCGCGGCCCCGAACCCGCACGAGCGAGCTAGCTAGACTGGGCGTTCCCCGTGGGTCTCTTCGACCACCTGACCGGCTTCGGCGGCCGCGACATGGCCGTCGACCTCGGGACCGCGAACACGCTCGTGTACGTCCGCGGCCGCGGCATCGTGCTCTCCGAGCCGTCCGTCGTCGCGATCGATCAGCGGACGGGGGAGGTCCACGCCGTCGGTGTCGAGGCGAAGCGGATGCTCGGGCGGACCCCCGGCACGATCACCGCGATCCGCCCGCTGAAGGACGGCGTGATCGCCGACTTCGACGTCACGGAGCAGATGCTCCGCCACTTCATCCAGAAGGTGCACCAGAACCGCTTCGCGCACCCCCGCGTCGTCGTCTGCGTCCCCTCCGGAGTCACCGGCGTCGAGCGCAGAGCGGTGGAGGAGGCGACCCTTTCCGCCGGCGCGAGACAGGCCTACCTGATCGAGGAGCCGATGGCGGCCGCGATCGGTGCCGGCCTCCCGATCGGCGAGCCGACCGGAAACATGATCGTCGACGTCGGCGGCGGCACGACCGAGGTCGCGGTCATCTCGCTCGGAGGCATCGTCGTCTCTCAGAGCCTGCGCGTCGGTGGAGACGAGATGGACGAGGCGATCACCACGTACCTCAAGCGCGAGTACAAACTGCTCGTCGGCCAGCAGACCGCGGAAGAGATCAAGCTCGAGGTGGGCTCGGCGTGGGGGATGCGCGAGGAGGTGCAGGCGGAAGTCCGCGGCCGCGACCTCGTCTCCGGCCTCCCGAAGACCGTGATCCTCTCCTCGGAGGAGGTCCGGCATGCGCTCGAGGATCCCGT
>JBKPCT010000211.1:0-3600 GCA_046727515.1 Actinomycetota bacterium
AGTCTCGTCACGCGCGCTCATTACAGGGTGTAACGAACGAGCGGCGAGATTTGTGAAGGGTAGTCAGACTGCGATGCGAAGCGTGGGTTCGACCCAATCGTGGACGGGCTCGAGCGCCCTTCGGGACGCAGTCGCTAGCCGCCTTCGGTCCCGACCGCGTCGATCGGGCGTCCGAGCCTGATCGGCGAGATCGGCGGCAGCTCCCGGAGCGCGGCGAGCGTCTGTGGTCCGGCGATCCCGATCGGGTCGATTCCTGCCCAGCGCTGGAAGCGAACCAGCGCCGCCTGAGTGCGGTCGCCGAAGACTCCGTCGAGCGTTCCGGACGGGAAGCCGTGCCAGGCGAGCAGGAACTGGAGAGCCGCGACGTCCCAGCCGCCGCAGCCTGCGATCAGTGGTCGGCTGCCGAGCTGCGAGTCGCCGAAGACGCCGAGCGCGGCGCGCGTCTCGGGTGCGAGGGGCGCGGTCGCGCCGGGCAGCTTGCGGAGGCCGGCGAGCGTGCGCGGCCCGATGAAGCCGTCGACGTCGTCGGCGTACAGCTTGAGCCCTGCGAGCCCGACCTGGAGCGCAGCGACGTCTGCGTTGCCGAGAGCGCCGGCGTCGGCGGTCGGTGGGAGCACGAGCGCGAGAGCCACCAGGAGCGCAGCGGGAAGAGTCGCGCGCATGCCCTCTCTATCGGCCGCCTGCTATCACCCTTTAGGGTGACGGCGGAACCTCGCCGATGCATTGCCTAGGTAGCGCTTGACGGGCGAACGCACTCGTCACTAGCTTCGAGGACGTGCGCGTCCGCGTGCTTCTCCCCGTGGTCGTCCTCGCCGCGGCCCTGCCGGGCGCGACGGGGGCGAAGGGAGTCGCCAGCCCGACCGTCTTCGCCGCCGCCTCGCTCATGCAGGTGTTTCCGGCGATCGACAGCCGGCCGCGGTACGACTTCGCGGGGTCCGATCAGCTCGCCGTGCAGATCGAGCAGGGTGCTCCTGCCGACGTCTTCGCGGCCGCGAGCCCCAAGTACCCGGAGCTCCTCTACCAGCGGGGGCTCGTCGAGAAGCCGATCCCGTTCGCGACGAACACCCTCGTCCTGATCGTTCCGAAGGCGAACCCGGCCAACATCCATTCGGTCACGGACCTGACGAAGCCAAGCGTGAAGCTTGTGATCGGCGGCGGGAGCGTCCCGGTCGGCTCGTACACGCGCACGGTCCTGAACAACCTCGGAATCGCCTCGGCGGTGATGAAGAACGTCGTCAGCCAGGAGACCGACGTCAAGGGGGTGCTCGGTAAGGTCGCCCTCGGCGAGGCGGACGCCGGCTTCGTCTACGTCACAGACGCGAAATCGGTGCTCGGGAAGGTGGGCGTGATCCGGATCCGCGAGTCGGCCCAGCCGCACGTCGTCTACGAGGTCGCGGTCGTAAAGAGGGGCCCGCATCTCAGGGAGGCCTACGCCTTCGTGACGAGGCTGATCCGGCCGCCGGCGCAGCGCATGCTCGTCCGCTACGGCTTCGGCCGAAGGCCGCACCCGGCGTAGTTGGCGTCCGCTTCACGCTTCGCGCCCGAGCCACTCACGGACCCGCTCGAGCTCGGACTGCGTCAGCTCGTGACCGAGGTCGGACTTGAGGTAGGTGACCTCGGCGCCGCCGGCCTCGAGGAGCTCGGCGAGCCGGTCGCTCAGCTGCTCGGGCACGTAGGGATCGCGCGTGCCGGTCGCCAGCAGCACCCGCCGTCCGCCGAGCTCAGGCGTCGCCTCGGGCTCGTACGGCAGGGTCGCGCGCAGGAGCGCCGCGCCGGTGAGAACCTCCGGTCGCCGAAGCAGCACGCTCGCGCCGATGTTGGCGCCGTTCGAGTAGCCGACGGCGATGATGTGCTCCGCGTCCAGGTCGTACGCCTCCGCGGCGCGGCCGACGAAGTCGGCCAGCTCGTCCGTCCGGGCGAGCAAGTTCGGGAGGTCGAACTCCCCGACGCGAAGGCGGCGGAAGAAGCGCGGATAGAGCCCGTTCTCGAGCTCCTTTCCGCGCGGGCTGAGCAGCGTCGCCTCCGGCGCGAGCTGCCGACCGAGGTCGACCAGCTGATGCTCGTCCCCGCCCGTCGCGTGCAGGAGCAGGAGCGTGAGCGCGCCCGTCCCGCGCACGAGCACGTGCTCGAACCCGAGGTCAGCCGTCACGCGTGGACGTTAGCTTGAACGCTCGGCTCGGCCAGCGCTCGAAACAGTTCCCAGCGGGCGTCTAGAGTCGGTAAACGAGGGCTACACTTTCGGACTGCGATGGGGCCGTTTGATCCGACCGGGGTCCAGGTCGAGGAGCTGAACGATCTCGTCGAGCAGCTGAGCACGGAACGCGACCAGCTCGCCCACGCGCTCGAGTCGCGGATCGTGATCGAGCAGGCGAAAGGGATGCTCGCGGAGCGGTACAAGCTGACGATCGAGGACTCGTTCCTACTGCTCCGCAAGAGCGCGCGGAGCGCCCGGGTCCGCATCCACGACCTGGCGGCCGACGTCGTACGCAGCCCCGAGACGCCGCAGGCCATACTGCGGGGACTGGCCCTCGACAGCCGCCTCCGCGCGGCGGCGATTCGCGAGCGGAACGAGGCGATGGCAGAGCGAAGCGTGGAACTGCGCGGGAAGTACGCCGAGCAGGTCGACCGGTTCGCCTCGAGCGACCGTCCGACCGCAAGTGTGCAGGTGACGAATCGCCCGGACGCCGGCGCGCCCAACGCCTCCTAGCCGAGCGTACGGGGAGAATAGGGCCGTGTCCGTGACCGACGTCCGCGCGCGCTTCCGGGAGCTCCACGGTCGCGAGCGGCTGTTCGTCATGCCGAACCCATGGGATGTCGGGTCGGCGATGCTGCTCGAGTCGCTCGGGTTCGAAGCGCTCGCGACGACGAGCGCCGGGTTTGCGCTCGCGATCGGAAAGCGCGACCAGACTGTCACGCGCGACGAGCTCGTCGGCCATGTCGGCCGTTTGGCCGGTGCCACGTCGGTTCCGCTGAACGTCGACAGCGAGCGCCTGTATCCCCACGACCCCGGCGGCGTGGCCGAGACGGTCTCGCTGCTCGCGGACGCCGGCGCCGCCGGCTGCTCCGTCGAAGACTACGATCCGGCGACCGGCCGGATCGACGACGTCGGGGTCGCTACCGCGCGGGTCGCGACTGCGGCGGAGGCCGCGCACGCGCTCGCCGAGCCCATGGTCCTGACCGCGCGTGCCGAGAACCACCTGTACGGCATCGGCGATCTCGACGACACGATCGCGCGGCTCGTCGCCTACCGTGACGCCGGCGCCGACGTCGTCTACGCACCCGGCCTGCGAGCTCTCGCCGACGTCACGCGGGTCGTGGAGGCCGTCGGTGTGCCCGTCAACGTGCTCGCGCTCCGGGACGGGCCGAGCATCGCGGAGCTTGCCTCGGTGGGCGTTCGCCGGGTCTCGACCGGAGGCCTCCTCGCACGCGCCGCGTACGGGGCGCTCGTCGCCGCCGCCGAGGAGCTGCGCGATGCCGGGACCTCCAGCTACGCCGCCGGCGCGCTGACGAGCGACCGCTCGGACGCGATGCTCGAACGCTAGGCCTGGATTCAGCGTAGTCGAGCCGGGCATTCCTTTTCTCCCACACACAAAGGAGCCC
>JBKPCT010000212.1:0-15536 GCA_046727515.1 Actinomycetota bacterium
CAGGCTCGGCTCGCCCGGGAGCTGAGAATGAAGCGGACCCCGACCCTTGTCTTCGAATACGATCCGAGCGTCGAGGCTGGGGTGCGGATGAGCAAATTGATCGACGAACTCGTCAATGAGCCGTAGGCTCGACGGAGGCTCACGAGGAGCGCAGGTGCCGGCTGTGCCGGCGCCGGAGCGGGTTCAGAGCCGTAGGCTCGACGGAGGCTCACGAGGAGCGCAGGTGCCGGCTGTGCCGGCGCCGGAGCGGGTTCAGAGCCGTAGGCTCGACGGAGGCTCTCGAGGAGCGCAGGTGCCGGCTGTGCCGGCGCCGGAGCGGGTTCAGAGCCGTAGGCTCGACGGAGGCTCTCGAGGAGAGGGCTCATGACGAGTGACCTGAGCGCGGTCGCGGACGCGATCCGCTCGAACGACCGCTTCCTGCTCGTGACGCACGAGAACCCGGACGGCGATGCGCTCGGCTCGATCCTCGCGCTGAAGCTCGCGCTCGACTCGCTCGGCAAGGACAGCGTGATGTACGTCGGCGGGGAGATGGCGCTGCCGCCCGACTACGAGTTCATGCCGCTCGAGGGGCTCCGGCGCGAGCTGCCGGAGGACACGGCCGGCCGGGTGGTCCTCTCCGTCGACAGCGCGACCGCGCCTCGGACGCGGATCCCGCCGGAGGTGCTCGCGTCCGCGCCGATCGTGGTCGACGTCGACCACCATCACGACAACACGCGTTTCGGGACGATCAACCTCGTCGTCCCCGACGCGTCGTCGACCGCCGAGATCGTGCGCGATCTCCTGCGCGAGCTCGACGTCTCGCTGACGCCGGAGATCGCCGAGGCGATCTACATCGCCCTCGATACCGATACGGGGCGCTTCCAGTACGCGAACACGACGCAGAGGGCGCACGAGCTCGCGATCGAGTTGATGGAGTACGGAGTCGAGCCGCAGGAGATCTTCCGGCGGATCTACGAGGCCGTCCCATTCGCTCGTCAGAAACTGAAGGGGAAGGCACTCGACCGCGCCCGTCTGTACGAAGACGGCCGGATGATCGCGACCTACCTGCTACGCGCCGACTTCGAGGAACTGGCCGTGGGGGAGGAGTACGCGGAGGGCGTGATCGACGAGCTGCGCGCGGTGAAAGGCGTCGAGCTCGCCATGACCGTCCGTGAGCCACCCGTTGCGGACGGCCTCCTACGGCGCGTCTCGATGCGCTCCGCGAGCGACGCCTTCGACGTCTCCGCGATCGCCCGCCAGCGGAACGGCGGCGGGCACAAGCGCGCTGCGGGGTTCTCGAGCGACGAGTCGGTCGACGAGATCATCGAGTTCGTGCGGGGCGAGTTCGCGAATGCCTCCGCGAGGGCTTAAGCCGGCGGGGTTGATCCTGGTCGACAAGCCGGCCGGTCCGTCGTCGTTCGAGGTGATCGCGCGGATCCGCCGGCGCACCGGCGCGCGCACCGGCCACGCCGGGACGCTGGACCCCTTCGCGACCGGGCTGCTGCTCGTGTTGTCCGGTGCGGCAACTAGACTGGCACCATGGCTCGTCGGTCTCGACAAGCGTTACCTCGCGGACGTCGACCTGACGGTACGGACCTCGACAGGCGACACCGAGGGCGAGGTCGTTGCGGAGCACGACCCGCCCACCCGGGACGGGCTCGAGCGTCGGCTCGCGGACCTCCGCGGCGAGGTCGAGCTCGCGATCCCGGCCGCGTCCGCGGTCAAGATCGGCGGCGAGCGCGCCTACCGCCTCCATCGACGCGGGGACGACCCGGAGATGCCGCTGCGACGGTCGCGGGTGGACGCGCTCGACGTCATCGCGTATACGGACGGCGTCGCCCGGCTCGACGCGCGGGTCTCGAGCGGGACGTACGTGCGTGCGATTGCCGCTGCCCTGGGCGGTCACTGTCGAGGGCTCCGGCGGACGGAGGTCGGACCGTTCTCGGTCGAGGATGCCGACGAAGAGCGGATCGTGCCGCCGGCAGAGATGCTGCCGTGGCTGCCCGCGGTCGAAGTCGGGGCGGACGAGGCTGCCTCGATCCGCACCGGCCGCCGGCGAGCCCAGCCAGACACCCGGACGCTCTCAGACGGTGAGCTCGTCGCCGTCGGACGGGTCGTGATGCCGGCGTGAAGGTCGATGGCCTGCTGCTCGCTGCCGTTGGGAAAGACGTGTTTCCCCCACCAATCCCTCCACCCGCTCCTGGGTTGGGAGCCGGCCCATGAAAGTCGCGCACTCGGTCGAGGAGATGGAACGGCGCGATCGAGCAGTCGCCCTGGGGACCTTCGACGGCGTCCATCTCGGACACCGGCGAGTGATCGAGGAGACGCTGGCGGGCGGGTACACGCCGACGGTAGTCACGTTCCACCCGCACCCGCGGCGGGTGATGGGGTACGGCGTCGAGCTGTTGACGACGCTCGAGCGGCGCCTGGAGCTGCTCGCCGCGCTCGGCGTCGAGGAGACGCTCGTCCTCGAGTTCTCGCTCGAGTTCCAGCGGGTCGAGCCCGAGCAGTTCGCACAGCGCTATCTGGAGGCGATCGGAGCGCGCCTCCTCGTCGCCGGCGCGGACTTCCGTTTCGGCCACAAGCGTGCGGGCGATCTCGAGCTGCTCGAGCATCTTGGCTTCGTGGTGCGGGCGGTGCCGCTGCTCGAGGGCGTCTCCTCGTCCGAGATCCGCCGCCTGCTGCATGCCGGCGAGGTCGACCGGGCCGCGCGCCTTCTCGGCCGGCCCGCCGAGGTCGAGGGCCTGGTCGTCGAAGGCGATGCACGTGGCGGCACGCTCGGGTTCCCGACGGCGAACCTGTCGGTCGACCCCGACCTACTCGTGCCTGCTCGTGGGATCTACGCCGGGTTCGCCGGCGGCCATCGTGCTGCGATCTCGATGGGGATGAACCCGCACTACGGCGGTGAGGAGTTGCGCGTCGAGGCGTTCCTGCTCGGGTTCGGGGGCGACCTCTACGGCCGACGGCTGATCGTCGAGCTCTGGCGGCGTCTGCGCGACGAGCGCGCATTCGCGAGCGAGCAGGAGCTGATCGACCAGATCGCGCGCGACGTGGAGGAGACAGCGCACGCCGAGCGGCCGATCTAGAGCTCCGGCGCGACCCGGCCTACGGTGCGCTACGTCGGCCGCATCGCTGCGCCGCTCCGTCTCGAGTCGGCCGCGGGACCTCCGGTTGCGACGAGACTGACGCCGCCGAAGTAGTGGTGGCGCGCCGGCCAGCGCCGCACGGTCAGGCCGCGCGCCTCGAGCTCGGCGAGCGCCGACTCGTCGACCCCCGGCTCGGCATTGACGATGTCGGCGGCTCGATGGAGCCGGGGCCGGTCGACCGCGGCCTGTGGCTCGAGCTGCTCGTCGAGGATCGCCGCAGCAACCGTCACGAGCGCTGTCCGCAGCCGTGTCCCGCCCGCCGAGCCGATCGCCAAGAGAGGACCCTTCGAACCGAGCGCGACACTCGGCGACATCATGCTCTGCATCCGCGCACCGGGCTCGAGCGGCGCGACGATCAGGTCGACCTCGCCGAGCATGCTGTTCAGGTGCAGGTCGAGGCCGGGGAGCCAGTCGCCCGATCCGAGACCGAGGCTCGTCGTCAGTACGCAGGTGCTGCCGTCGCTGTCGACTGCCACGAGGTTTGTCGTGTGAGTGCCACACCCGGTCGCCTCCCAGTCGACGGCCTCGAGAAGCGCCAGCGTTCGCTCCGGCTCGCCGAGCTCGCGTAGGACGGGCAGCCGTTGGAGCGCCGGGCCGACCGGGGCAAGGCCTGCGCGGGTGAGGAAGCGCGTGCCCGCGTAGGAGACCTCGGCCGGATCGCGCCACGCCGCCTCGTAGGCCTGAAGATCTGCCCGCGTCACCACGCCGTCGCGCTCCTCCATCAACCCGAGCAGCACCTCGGCGATCGAGCCCTCGTAGGCGCTCCGGACACCCTCCTCTGCGATCACCTCGAGCGCGCGGACGAGACCGGGCTGCTCCAGCCGCTCACCAGCCTCGAGCAGCCGACCCGCGGGCGAATAGATACGTGAACCCTCGCGCATCGTCATCACCGGCTCGAGCATCTGCAGGCACGCCACGTGCGCCGGCGGCATCGGCACGCCCTCGTGCGCAAGCCGCAGCGCCGGCGCGCACACGTCCACCCACGGCAGGCGCCCGTACTCCCGCCAGAGCGCGTCCAGGCCGTCCGGAACGCCCGGAACAGCGCACGAGGCGGGCCCGACGGCGTAGTGAACGAGTTCCTCGCCGAACGGCACCTCGAGCTCGAGCAGCTCTCCGGCGGCGCCGCTCGGAACCGCACAGAAGCAGTCGAGGTTGCGTGCACGGCCGGACGCGGCTTCCCAGTAGATGGCGTGCCCGCCGCCGAGGAATCCTGTCATCACCGTCTCGGCGACGCAGGAGGCGAGGCACGCGGCGACGGCCGCGTCCGCAGCCGAGCCGCCGCCTTCGAGGATCTCGGCGCCCGCGCGCGCGGTCGCCGGATGGCCCGCCGCGACGGCCGCCCCGAGCATCCTTGCTACCCTAGACGCCGACCGCGATCTCGGCCGCGCGTGGCGCTTCCCACGGCGTGCGGGGATCGCGGAGACGTCTACATGGAGGTGTCATGAGTCTCACCAAGGAAGCGAAGCTGGAGATCGTCGGCAAGCACGGCCGGCACGGGGGCGACACCGGCTCCCCGGAGGTGCAGATCGCCCTCCTCACCACACGAATCAACGAGCTCACCCAGCACCTGCGGACCCACGCGAAGGATCACTATTCGCGCCGCGGCCTGCTCAAGCTCGTCGGCCGCCGCCGGCGCCTGCTCGACTACCTCCAGCGCACGAATCTCGAGGGCTACCGTGCCCTGATCAAGGAGTTGGGCCTCAGGAGATAGCAGGCCCAAACACAAAACGGAGAGTGGAAGTTTGAGCGAGCGCCGCTCTAGGCTGGAAGCGTCGTCGGCAAAGCCGCCGACGCCCGGCCAAAAAGCATGGGGGGCTGGAAGCGTCGTCGGCAAAGCCGCCGATGCCCGGCCAAAAAGCAGGGGCGCAGGCGCTGACTCAAACTCCCACTCTCCACTAGGCAGAGTGGAGGAATAGATATGAGCGTTGAAAGCAGTGTTGGGGATCCTGTCCTCAATGCCGTTTCAACCGAGCGAGTCTCCGTCACGATCGGTGACCAGGAGATCTCCTTCGAGACGGGCAAGCTCGCCAAGCAGGCAGACGGCGCGGTCGTCGTGCGCGCGGGCGAGACGATGGTGCTCGCGACCGCCCAGGGGCGGATGGAGACGCGCGAAGGCGCCGACTTCTTCCCGCTGACGGTCGACGTCGAGGAGCGGATGTACGCCGCCGGGAAGATCCCGGGCGGATTCTTCAAGCGGGAGGGGCGCCCGACGGAGCGCGCGATCCTGACCGCGCGGATGATCGACCGGCCGATCCGGCCGCTGTGGCCGAAGGGCTTCCGGAACGAGGTGCAGGTGATCTGCACAGTCCTCTCGGCGGACCTCGTTACCCCGCACGACATCCTCTGCATCAACGGCGCCTCCGCGGCGCTGATGATCTCGCCGCTCCCCTTCGCCGGGCCGGTCGGGGCGGTGCGAATGGGGTTGATCGACGGCCGGCTCGTCGTCAACCCTACGCTGCCCGAGCTCGAGAACGAGAGCACGCTCGACCTGATCGTCGTCGGCACGAAGGAAGGGCTGACGATGGTCGAGGCCGGCGCAGGCGAGATCCCCGAGGACAGGCTGCTCGAGGCCCTCGCGCGGGCGCACGAGGAGATCAAGAAGCTCTGTGAGGTCCAGGAGGAGCTCGCGGGCAGGGTCGGGAAGCCGAAGTGGCTCGACACGTCGCTGACTGCGGAGATCCAGACCTCCCACGGGGACCGGATCCGCGAACGGATCCAGCAGGAGGGCCTCCGTGAGGCCTCCGCCGCGGCCGAGGAGATCTTCGCCGAGCTCTGCCCCGAGCTGACGATGCAGTCCACAGAGGAGGACATCCAGCGCCAGGTGCAAGTGCGCCAGAGCCTGGGCATGCTGCTCGAGAGCCTTCGGCTCGAGGCGGTCGAGGGCCCGGTGCGGCAGCAGTTCGAGGCCGACCTCCGTGCGCTGACCGACGCCGAGCAGGACTCGAAGGAGCTCAAGTCTGCGAAGCGGAACCTGCTCTTCGAGCGGATCGTCGAGACCGTCGAGCTGCCGTTCCCCGTCGGCGTCGTCGGCGCCGTGCGAGGGCCGGGCGTCGACGGTTCCGCCGGCGGCGCTCCCGGCCCCTCGCCCGTCGCCGGAGAGGGCGAGGCGGTCGTCAAGGACACATTGACGAGGCAGTTCGTCAAGCGGGCCGCCGAGGCGATCTACAAGGACCTCGTCCGCAAGAAGATCGCGATCGAAAAACGGCGCCCCGACGGCCGTGGCGCCGAGGAGATCCGCCCGATCGAGACCGAGGTCGGCGTCTCGCCGCGCACGCACGGCTCCGCGCTCTTCACGCGCGGGCAGACGCAGATCATGAGCCTGCTCACGCTCGGCACGGCCAAGGAGGGGCAGCGGATCGACGATCTCTCGCTTGAGACTGACCGCCGGTACATGCACCACTACAACTTCCCGCCCTACTCGGTCGGGGAGACCGGCTTCATGCGCGGCCCGAAGCGCCGCGACATCGGCCACGGCGCGCTCGCGCAGAGAGCGCTCGAGCCGGTGATTCCGGGCGCAGAGTCCTTTCCCTACACGATCAGGATCGTTTCCGAGACGCTGGAGTCGAACGGCTCGTCGTCGATGGGCTCGGTCTGCGGGTCAACGCTCGCCCTCATGGACGCCGGCGTGCCTATCAAGGCACCGGTCTCCGGGATCGCGATGGGCCTCGTCAAGGAAGCCGACGACTACGTGATCCTGACCGACATCCAGGGAGCGGAGGACCATCTCGGCGACATGGACTTCAAGGTCGCCGGCACGCGTGAGGGCGTGACCGCGCTGCAGATGGACATCAAGATCACCGGCGTCACGCAGGAGATCATGCGGCAGGCGCTCGCCCAGGCGAAGCAGGCGCGCGAGTTCATCCTCGACAAGATGGGGGAGACGATCTCGGAGGCGCGCACCGAGCTCGCAGAGAACGCGCCGCGGATCTCGACGGTGAAGATCGACCCCGAGAAGATCGGCATGGTAATCGGCAAGGGCGGCGAGACGATCCGCGCGCTCGAGACGGAGCACGACGTCCAGGTCGACATCGAGGAGGACGGAACGATCCTGATCTACGCGACCGAGGGCACGAAGGCGAACGCGGCGATCGCCGCGATCGACGCGATCACGAAGGAGCCCGAGGTCGGCGACACCTACACCGGGAAGGTCGTCAAGACCACGCAGTTCGGCGCGTTCGTCGAGCTGAAGAAGGGCACCGACGGCCTGCTCCACGTCTCCAACGTCGGTCCGGGCCGGGTCGGGCACATCGAGGACGTGATCGAGCGCGGCGATGTGCTCGACGTGGTCGTCCAGGAGGTCGACAAGGCCCGCGGCCGGATCGGCCTGAAGCTGATCGCCAAGCACGAGAACGGCTCGCTCGTCCAGCCCGAAGAGCTGATCGCGCGCGCCAAAGACGCACCGCCTCGCCCGCGTGAGGAGGAGCGGCCGCGCGGCGACCGCGGTGGGCGCGGCGGGCGGGGTCGCCGCGACCGCGAGCGCGAGCGCAGCTAGTGCGGCGCACGCGTTTCCTTCTGGGACAGGCCTCTCTGAGAGGCCTGTCCCACTGCCCTGTGGCTAGGGTGGGGAATGGCTAGGGTGGGGAGTGACGCACCCGTCCAGGTGCGTCGACTGCATTCATGACCCGAGAGCGAAACAAGTGGCTTGTGCTCGCCGTGGTCGGCGCGGCGTTCTTCATGACGATTCTGGACGTCGCGATCGTGAACGTGGCAATCCCGTCGATCCAGCGCGACCTCGACATCGCCGAGGCGACCGTCCAGTGGGTGATCACCGCGTACGCGATCACCTTCGGCGGCTTCCTCCTGCTCGGCGGCCGGATGGCAGACCTGCTCGGGCGGCGGCGCATCTTCGTGCTCGGCCTGACGATCTTCACGCTGGCGTCGCTGGCGTGCGGCCTCGCGTCCCAAGCAGGCGTCTTGATCGGGGCCCGCGCCGTCCAGGGAGTCGGTGCGGCGATCATCTCGCCGGCGGCGCTCTCGATCGTGACGACGACGTTCGAGGAAGGCGCGGAGCGGAACAAGGCGCTCGGGATCTGGGGAGCCCTGGGCGGCTCGGGTGCGGCGGTCGGCGTGCTGCTCGGCGGGATCCTGACGAAGTACCTCGGCTGGGAGTGGATCTTCTTCGTCAACGTGCCCGTCGGCGTGGTCGTATTCCTGCTCACGCGGCCCGTCGTCCCCGAGAGCCGCGCGGATCTCGGACATCGCCGGTTCGACGCCGCAGGCGCCGTGACCGTGACAGCCGGCCTGGCCTTGCTCGTGTACGCGATCTCGAAGGCGCCGGACGTCGGCTGGGCGACCGGGCGCACGATCGGCCTCCTGATCGCCTCGGCGGCCGTGCTCGCCGCCTTCGTAGTCATCGAGCTGCGCTCGAGAGCCCCGCTCGTACCGTTCGGCATCTTTCGCATCCGCACGCTGACCGGCGCAAACATCGTCGGCCTCCTGATGGGGGCGGCGCTGTACGCGAACTTCTTCGTCCTGACCCTGTACGTCCAGCAAATCCTCGGCTGGTCGGCGCTGAAGACCGGCCTGACGTTCCTGGCGACCGCGGCGACGACGGTGATCTGGGCGGGGGTCGCGCAGTCGCTCGTAACGAAGGTCGGACCGCGACTCGTGATGACCACGGGGCTGGCGGTGCTCGCCCTGGCGATGCTCGGCTACACACGACTGCCGGTGGACGGCCACTACTGGCCCGATCTGCTCCCGATCTACCTGGTCGTCGCCTTCGCGATCGCGTTCGCATTCGTGCCGGTTACGATCGCGGGCTTCATCGGCGTGCCGGCGAACCAGGCCGGGCTCGTGTCGGGGTTGCTGAACACGACCCAGCAGATCGGCGGCGCGATCGGGGTCGCGCTCACCTCGACCATCTTCGTGTCGCAGGCGAAGAAGGGGAACTTCACGCCCGAGGCGTACACAACCGGGTACCACTGGGCCTTTGCCGCTCTGGTGGCGATCGCAGCCGTCGGAGCCGTCGTGGCGTTCGTCTTCTTCCGCGGCGCGACCGTGCCGCAGGAAGAGCCTGCGACCGCCACCGCGCCGGGCTAAGGACCGCCCGGCGGACACGGCGGGCTACGATCGTCCGACCGTGCAGGAATACGTCCTCTCCGAGCTCGACTCCGGCGAGCGCCTGATCACCGAGCGGCTGACGAGCGTCCGCTCGGTCTCGCTCGGCTTCTGGATCGGCGCCGGCGCACGAGACGAGCCCGACGCAAAGGCGGGCGTGTCCCACTTCATCGAGCACCTGCTCTTCAAGGGCACGCGCTCCTACGACGCGCAGCAGATCGCCGAGATCTTCGACGAGATGGGGGGCGAGCTGAACGCCGCCACGTCGCGCGAGCACACGGTCGTCTACGCGCGCGTGCCCGACCGACATCTCGCGGACGCCCTTGAGGTGATGGCGGACATGGTCTTCTCGCCGACGTTCGCCGACATCGACTCGGAGCGCGACGTCGTCCTCGAGGAGATCGCTATGGTCGAGGACGCCCCGCAGGACCTCGTCCACGACCTGCTCTCCGAGGCGGTCTTCCACGAGCATCCGCTCGGGCGGCCCGTGATCGGTCGCACCGAGGTGATCTCCTCGCTCAGCCGCCGCTCCGTCTCCGCGTACCACCGTGCGTCTTACGTGGCCGGCAACGTCGTCCTCGCCGCCGCCGGCAACCTCGAGCACGAGGCCGTGCTCGAGCTGCTCCAGCGCACCGCGCGGCAGCGAGTCGAGCCTCCGGCGACGCGGACGAGGGTACGGGCGCCACTGGTCCGCGAGCCCGCGCCCAGCCTCCGCTTCCAGCGCAAGGACACGGAGCAGTTCCACGTCTGCGTCGGCGCGCCCGGGATCGCGCGCAGCGACCGGCGGCGGTTCGCCGCGTCGCTCCTCGACGCGATCCTCGGCGGATCGGCGTCGTCGCGCCTCTTCCAGGAGATCCGCGAGAAGAGGGGGATGGCGTACTCGGTCTACAGCTTCGCCTCCCAGTACACCGACACCGGGCTCGTCGGAATCTACGTCGGGACGCGCGAGGAGAACCTCTCCGCATGCCTGGAGATCGTCGCCGCGGAGATCGCCGACATCGCCGCCGGCAACCTGCGCGAGCGGGAACTGGAGCGCGCGAAGGAGAATTTGAAGGGCCGGATCGCGCTCTCGATGGAGTCGACCTCGAACCGGATGAGCCGGCTCGGGCGCTCGCTGATCACTGACACGGAGCTGCTCTCGCTCGACCGGGTCATCGCCGAGATCGACGCAGTGGAGCCGGTCGCGCTCGCCGAGCTCGCCGGCCTGCTGCTCGACCCCGCGCGGATCTCCGCCGCCGGGATCGGCCCCAGCGAGGACCCGTTCGCCGACGCGATCGAGCGGATCCACCCGGGGCTCGCCGCCGCCGCGTGAGGTGAGGATCCTCCTGAACGGCCGCCGCGGCAAGGTCGGCTCCGTGCTCGGGCCGGGGCTGGTGGAGGCCGGTCACGAGCTCGTCGACGGTCCGGGCGAGGCCGAGGCCATGGTCGATTTCACGCGACCCGACGTGGTCGTGGCCAATATCGAGGCAGCCCTCGACGCGGGTGTTCCGTCCGTCGTCGGCACGACGGGTGCCGATCTCGCGGGCGTGGGCGAACGCGCACGCGCCGCGGGTCTGCCCGTCTTCGTCGCGCCGAACTTCGCCCTCGGCGCGGTTCTGATGATGCGTTTCGCCGCCGAGGCGGCGAGACACATGCCGCATGCGGAGATCGTCGAGCTCCACCAGGACACGAAGCTCGACGCACCGTCGGGGACGGCCAAGGCGACGGCGGCCGCGATGGGCGGCGATCCGCCGATCCACTCGGTGCGGCTCCCGGGGCTCGTTGCCCACCAGGAGGTGCTGCTAGGCGGTCCGGGCCAGCTGCTGACGATCCGCCACGACACCCTCTCGCGGGAGGCCTTCTTGCCCGGCGTGCTGCTCGCGCTCGAGCGGCTGCCGCAGCTTCCGCCGGGACTGACGGTTGGCCTCGAGCAGCTGCTCTGCGCTGGACGGGGCGCCGGCAGCGCCGGCGACGCCCAGCGACCAACCTGGGGTGGAAGCGACTAGCCGGCGGGGATGCCGTCGGGCATCCCCGCCGGCTACCATCACGGCATGCTCGGCGACGTCCTGACGGCGATCGTGACGCCGTTCGGCGAGGACGGCTCGGTCGATTACGGTCGCTTCCGCGAGCTGGCCCAGCACCTCGTCGAGCACGGGTCGGACGGCCTCGTCGTCACGGGGACGACGGGCGAGTCGCCGACGCTGACCGATGACGAGCGCTTCGAGCTCTACGCGGCCGCCCTCGACGCCGTCGGCGACCGCGCGACGGTGATCGCCGGTACGGGAACATACTCGACCGCGCACTCCGTCCATCTGACCGCCAGGGCGCACGAGCTGGGCGTCCACGGATTCCTGGTCGTGACCCCGTACTACAGCAAGCCGCCGCCCCGGGGGATCGTCGCGCACTTCACGGCGATCGCGGAGGTCAGCGACCGGCCGATCGTGGTCTACAACATCCCGGGCCGGGTCGTGGTCAACATCGAGCCCGAGACGTTCGCGGAGCTCGCCGAGATCCCGACGGTGAGCGCGGTCAAGCAGGCAAACGACGATCTCGACCAGGCCCGCCGCATCGTCGACCTCGGCCTCGACCTGTACGCCGGCGACGACAACCTGCTCTTCCCGTTTCTGCGGCTCGGCGGCACGGGCGGCGTTTGCGTCCACACGCACGTCCTCGGGCCGCTGGTGAAGCAGATGGTGCGCGCGTACAGGGACGGCCACGAGGAGACTGCGCGCCGGATCGACCGCGAGCTCGAGCCGGCCTACGACCTGCTCAGGATCGCGCCGAACCCGATCCCGATCAAGGCCGCGCTGAACCTGCTCGGGTTCGACGTCGGCGGCTACCGGCTGCCGATGGTCCCGCCGACAGAGGACGAGCTCGCGCGCGTGCGCGACTGCCTCGAGCGGGCGGGCCTGCACGTCCCGACCGCGGCGTAGGAGCCGGGCGCACGCGGCCGGGGGGCGCGCGGGCGCGGATACACTTCTGCGGTGCCAGGTCCATTCCTTCGGGTCATTCCGCTCGGCGGACTGGGCGAGGTCGGCAAGAACATGACCGTGTTCGAGCACGAGCACGGGAGCCTCGTTGTCGACGCCGGCCTCGCGTTCCCGCGCGACGAGCATCTGGGCGTCGATCTCGTCCTACCGGACTTCACCTACCTGCAGGAGCGACCCGGCGAGATACGGGCGGTCGTCTTGACCCACGCGCACGAGGACCATGTCGGTGCTCTGCCGTACCTGCTGCGGGAGGTGCAGGTGCCTGAGGTCTGGGCGACACGGCTCACGCTCGGGCTCGTCAAGTCGAAGCTCGACGAGCACGGGCTGCTGCGCGCGTCGGAGCTGCACGAGATCGAGCCCGAGCGAGGTACGCTCAAGCTCGGGCCGTTTCTGCTCGAGTTCGTGCGCATGGCCCACTCGGTCCCGGACAACGTCGCGGTCGTGATCGAGACCGATGCGGGGCGAGTCCTGCATACGAGCGACTGGAAGCTCGACCACACGCCGGTCGACGGCTTTCGCACCGACGTCGGCAAGCTGGCCGAGCTCGGCAACCGTGGAGTCGACCTGCTGCTCTGCGACTCGACGAACGCGGAGCGACTCGGCTTCACGGGGTCCGAGCGGCTGGTCGGCGAGGCGTTTCGCCAGATCATCCCGCAGCGGAAGGGTCGCGTCCTCGTCGCCTCGTTCGCCTCGAACGTCCACCGGATGCAGCAGGCGATCGACGTGGCAGCCCAGTCCGGCCGGAAGGTAGCCGTCGTCGGCCGCTCGATGCGGAAGAACCTGAACATCGCCGGCAACCTCGGGTACCTGGACGTGCCCGAGGGCACCCTGATCCAGCCCAACGAGCTCGAGGAGTACCGCCCGGAGGAGGTCGTCATCCTCTGCACGGGGAGCCAGGGCGAGCCGATGTCCGCGCTGACCCGGATCGCCTACCACGACCACCCTGCGGTCACGGTCGAGCGCGGCGATACCGTGATCCTGTCGGCGCGCCCGGTCCCCGGGAACGAGCTGCGGGTACACGACACGATCAACCAGCTCTCGAGAGCGGGCGCGGAGGTGCTCCACGAGGAGAACGCGGCGGTACACGTCTCGGGCCACGCGAGGCAGGAGGAGATCCGCACCCTCTACGGGCTGGTGCGCCCGCGCGCGGTCATGCCGATCCACGGCGAGTACCGCATGCAGGCCGCGAACGCGCGCATGGCGCAGGAGGCGGGCGTTCTGGCCGAGTCGATCGTGCTCGCGGAGAACGGCTCGGTCGTCGAGCTGACCCCGGCCGGCGCGCGGATCGTCGACCACGTCGAGGCCGGGATCACATTCGTCGACGGCCTCGGCGTCGGCGATATCGGCGACGTCGCGCTGCGTGACCGGCGCCACATGGCCGAGGACGGCGTCTTGATCATCGTCGCCACCCTCGCGAGCCAGAACGGATCGCGGTCTGCGGCGGCGGAGCTCGTAGCCCGCGGGTTCGCGGAGAGCGCGCCGCTGCTGGACGAGATGCGCAGCGAGGCCGAGGCCGTGCTCCGCCACTGCCTCGAGGAGGGCGTGGTCGAGATCAAGCTCCTTCAGGAGCACCTCCATGACGGCATCGGGCAGCTTGTCTACGACCGAACGAAGCGGCGGCCGATGATCCTGCCGGTCGTCGTGGAAGTCTGAGCGTGAGCGCCGTCGCCGACGGGTGGGCCAGTGTGCTCGCCGACCACGCCGCCGAGGCCGGAACGGCGCGGCGGCTGATCTCGCAGCTGGCCGCGTGCGAGGTCGCGGCGCTGGCGTTCTGCCGCCTGCTCGAGCGCTGGGCCCGCGGAGAGGCCGATCCTTCGACCGCGGGGCAGCGGCAGGCGGCGCTCCGGCGTGCCGCCGAGCGTGCCGAGACGGCACTCGCCGGCCTCGAGGGGCCCCTCGGCCGCTATCTGCTCGAGCTCGAGCCGGAGCGGGCAGAGGGTCGCTCGTGGTACGGCGAGCCCGGCCCCGGCGAGCTGTGTGACTGGCACGACGTGCTCGTGCGGGCCGGGGTGAGCGTCTCGCCCGTCCGCGTCGCCCAGGCCTATCTCGAGCTGGCGGTGCTCGTACGCGCCCTGGAGGGGCTGCGGGCCGCAGCGGACATGGGCTCCGGGCCCGACCGGTCGTCCCTCTGGGCCGGCCTCTTCGACCTGCGCGAGAACCTGCTCGGCCAGACGCTCGAAGACCTGCGCGCGCTCGCGGCGTAGCGTTACTTGACGGGAGCGGTACCGAAGGTCGCGGTCGTAGGGTCGATCAACCTCGATCTCGTTGCGCGCTCTGAGCGGCTGCCGAGGCCGGGGGAGACGCTGACCGGGGCGACCTTCGAGCGTATTCCCGGCGGGAAGGGGGCGAACCAGGCGCTCGCCGCCGCTCGGCTCGGCGCCGACGTGCTGCTCGTGGGCGCAGTCGGAGAAGATCCGTTTGCACGGGAGGCGCTCTCGCTCCTGCGGGAGAGCGCGGTCGACCTCGACCGCGTGCGCACCGTTGCGCTGCCGACGGGCGTCGCGCTGATCCTCGTCGGGGCCGACGGCGAGAACGAGATCGTGGTCGCCCCCGGCGCGAACCGTGCCACAGAGGCAGGGGAGCTGGGCGACATGGACGCAGTGCTCTGCCAGCTGGAGATTCCGGTTGCGACGGTGGGCGAGGCGGGGCGGCAGGCGCGCTTCTTCTGCCTCAACGCCGCGCCGGCCCAGGCGCTCCCGGCGGAGGTGCTCGCCGAAGTCGACCTGCTCGTCGTCAACCGGTACGAGCTCGAGGCGGTCGGGCGCTTCGACGGTCTGACGGCGCTGACGCTCGGGGCCGAAGGAGCCGTCCTGCTCGAGGGCGGGAAAGACGTCGCCCGCGCCGCCCCGCCCCCTGTCGAGGCGGTCGACGGCACCGGGGCCGGCGATGCGTTCACCGCCTGTCTACTCGTCTCCCTGCTCGAGGGCCGTCCGCGCGAGGAGGCGCTTCGGCGGGCCTGCGCCGCCGGTGCGCTCGCCGCCTCGCGTCCCGGCGCGCAGCCCTCGCTGCCCGCGGCCGACGAGGTAGACGCGATACTCGGCGAATGAAGATCCTGCTCGATTGCGATCCCGGCCACGACGACGCAATCGCCCTCCTGCTCGCACTCGCCAGCCCGGAGGTCGAGCTCGTCGGCGTGACGACGGTGCACGGAAACCAGACGCTCGAGAAGACGACGGTGAACGCCCTGAAGGTGCTCGAGTTCGTCGGGCGCACGGAGGTCCCGGTGGCCCGGGGCGCCGAGCGACCGATCCGGCGCGAGCCGTTCGTGGCCGAGTACGTCCACGGCGAGAGCGGGATGGACGGGCCGTCGCTACCCGCTCCCACCACCCGACCGATCGCCCAGCACGCAGTCGACTTCATCGCCGAGACGGTCCTCGCCTCCGAG
>JBKPCT010000213.1:0-28642 GCA_046727515.1 Actinomycetota bacterium
TTGTCATGCCCTACCGTTGGAACCGGCTGAGGTTCAGGCAGCCGGCAGTCGCCTCCTCGACCCAATCGTTCGACTGGCGGCAGAACGCGGTGACGTTCACCAGTTCGTCCGGCGTGCCCTCGACCTGGACGTCCCGTGGCAGCGTCCCGCGGCCCGGCTCCGAGTATGTGCACATGAACCTATGGCTCTATCTCGGGGCGCCCCCGAAGAACGGCCGAGCGGCCGAGGTGATCGTCTCCAGTTTCAAGTTCCAGCCCGCCCGGAACCGCTGACCGTTCGTCGCCAGCGTCGAGACCGCGGGTGCGCGCTCGACGAGTCAGCGGCGTCGACACGAGAGGGCCGTTCGAACGCCGCGGCCCTCCCACGTCGAGTTCCCGCCGCTAGTAGCCGGAGCTCCCGCCCGAGCTGTAACTCCCGCCGCTCGAGGAGTCGTTGTCGACCTTCGCCCCGCCTGGCGAGACTGCATACCACTCGGCCCCGAACGCGTTCACTCCCTCGCCCTTCGTCTGGCCCTTCTTCGTGTCCTTGACGAACGCGTAGAGGGGGTGATGGTCGTAGGTCACCTGCATCCGTCCGTCCGCGCGCTTCGTGGTACCGATCAACGACGCCTTCGCGCCCGCGGCTGCACGCGGCTTGCCGCTCGCGATCAGCGGGGGCCAGAAGGATGCGCACTTGCCGGAGCACGCGCTCTTGCCGTTGCGGTCCTTCTCGAACAGGTAGAGCGTCCGGCCGCGCGAGTCCACGAGGACCCGCCCGAGGCTGCTCCCGGCTGTCGAGACGACCGGGCCGGCCGCTTTGGCGGCGTGCGTGGCCGACGGGTGGAGCAGAAAGATGATCGCCGCTAGCACCGCGAGGGCCACTGGGACCGGAACCAGCCAGCTGCTTGTGCCAACCGCCTGGGCGGCGCCGGACTGTTGAGTCATTCGCATGCTGTCCTCCTCGTCGTGTGGCTTGCCTCTCTCGCTCAGACTTTGGCCTGGACGGGCTCTACGGGCATCGGTGCCAACGCGAAAGCGCAATCCCCGGTAGCCAGAAACAACCAGTTCCGGCAGGCGGCAATCGATGACGTCGCAGCCTTAGATTCCTGCTGGCGGATAGTCGAATTGGGCGCTGCCTGCGACGACGGTGCGGGGCGTGCGGGGGATCCTTGACGCGTGCACAACGATCGGGCGAAAAGACGGCAAGACGCCTTCGTCGTGCGAATGACGCTCGTTCCCGCCGTGCTCGCGCTCGCCGGCCGGCGAGCCTGGTGGCTGCCTCGATCGCTCGACCGGGTACTGCCGGACCTCGACATCGAGGGCGAGCGACTCTATCGGCCCGAGCCCGCCTCGTTGCGGGCTAGCCGGTAGTCGACTCGGGCGCTGGCGGTAATGCCGATCCGCTGGGTCGTTGGCACCCTTCTCTGAGCCCGATGTGGCAACGGGCCCACGAACTGCGAGGAGCGGGGCGAGATGAGCGAGATGACGACGCCGGACCCGAGGCGCTGGCAGGCACTGGCGGTGCTGGGCGTCGCGTACCTCATGGTTGTCCTGGACGTGTCCATCGTGAACGTCGCGCTGCCGTCCATCCAGCAGAGCCTCGACTTCTCGACGTCGAGCCTCGAGTGGGTGGTCAGCGGATATGCGCTCACGTTCGGCGGCTTCTTGCTGCTCGGCGGGCGCTCGGGCGACCTGCTCGGCGGCCGTCTTCATCAAGCAGCGATCGGCGTCGCCCCTCGTCGACCTGCGCATCTTCCGTCGGCGAACGCTGACCGGCGCGAACGTGATCGGTCTGATGCTCGGGACTATGCTCTTCGGCTCGTTCTTTCTGCTCTCGCTGTACCAGCACGACGTCCTCGGGTTCTCGCCGCTCAGGTCCGGCGTCAACAGCCTTGCAATCGCGCTTACCGTCTTCGCCGCTTCCACCGTCTCACAGGAGTTCCGGTGGGCGAGCGCGAGCGAGAGCTGCTGAAGAATGAGCCAGCACGAGGTATGTGACAGCGCTTCGCGTGACCCGACGAACTCCCGGAGGGGCGCGTCGGTTGCGCGAGGTAACGTCGGTAGGGGCCTGCGTGGAAAGGGGGCTGAGGTGGCGGGGTCGAGAGCGACGGGCAGTAGCGCTCGAAGCGGTCAGGTGACTTCCCCGTTCACTGGCAGGACAGCGTGGGCGCGCAGCATCTCGACGCCGCTGCGATCGTTTCTACGGACCGAGACGGGAGGCGCCGCCGCTCTCCTCGCGGCCGCGGTCGCCGCCCTCGTGTGGGTGAACGTCGATGGGCACTCCTACCACTCGCTCTGGTCAACGAGACTCTCGATCGAGA
This sequence comes from Actinomycetota bacterium, assembly GCA_046727515.1. Classification (GTDB taxonomy): domain Bacteria; phylum Actinomycetota; class Thermoleophilia; order Gaiellales; family Gaiellaceae; genus DATBLE01. Next base: position 2,300 of record JBKPCT010000213.1, read on the forward strand.
TCGGCGGATCGGGCGTCTCCCTCGACCTTCGGGGGTGGGTGAACAGCGGCCTGATGACCTTTTTCTTTTTTGTCGTCGGACTCGAGGCGCGTCGGGAGTTCGATCTCGGCGAGCTGCGCGAGCGGCGGCGGTTCGTGCTCCCGCTGCTCGCGGGCCTGGGCGGCGCGGCAGTGGCGGTCGCGATCTACCTCGCCTTCAACGCCGGCCGGCCGTCGGCGCACGGCTGGGGCACGGCGATGTCGACCGAGACGGCGTTCGCGCTCGGCCTGCTCGCACTCGTCGGGCCACGCTTCCCCGATCGTCTGCGCGCTTTCCTCCTCACGGTCGTCGTCGTCGACGACATCGTTGGCCTGGTGGTGATCGCGCTCGTCTACTCCGGCTCGATCGACGCCGCGGCGGTTGCCGTCGCCGTCGGGTTCTACGCCGCCGTCCTCGTCGCCCGTGCAGCTCGCGTGCGCATCGGACTCGTCTACCTAGCGCTCGGCGCTGGGGCGTGGGTGGCGCTGGAGAAGTCGGGCGTGGAGCCGGTCGTGATTGGGCTCGCGATGGGAGTCCTTCCTTTCGCGTATCCGGCGCAGCGTCGCAGCCTCGAGCGTGCCACGGATCGCTTCCGTGAGTTCCGCGAGCAACCGACGGCCGACCTTGCGCGCTCGGTGGTCACGCAGCTGCGGGCGGCGACGCCGCCGAACGAACGCCTGCAGCAGCTCTGGCACCCGTGGACGAGTTACGCGATCGTGCCGCTCTTCGCGCTCGCGAACGCCGGGATCGCGATCACCGGGAGTTTTTTGTCGCGCGGGTTCACCTCGCGGATCACGCTCGGGATCCTCGTCGCCTATGTGGTCGGCAAGCCGGTCGGCATCCTCGGCGGCACGTGGCTGGTCACGCGCCTGAGCCGCGAGCGGATGCGGCCGCCGGTTGGCTGGGCCGCGGTCGCCGGCGGCGGCACGATCGCCGGCATCGGCTTCACCGTCTCGCTGCTGATCGCGGCCCTCGCGTTCCACGGGGCCGAGCTCGAGGAGGCGAAGCTCGGCATCCTCAGCGCAGCCCTCGGTGCCGCGCTGCTGACCTGGCTTCTCTTTCGCGCGACGCAGTACCTTCCGCGCCCCTTGCGTTGGCGCGCGCTGCTCGGCACGGCAGAGGAGCTCACCGACCTCTACCTCGACGTCGATCCCGAGCGCGATCACATCCGCGGTCCGCTGAACGCACCCGTCACCGTCCTCGAGTACGGCGACTTCGAGTGTCCCTACTGCGGCCAGGCCGAACCGGTCCTCCGCGAGCTGCTCCACGACTTCGCCGATGTCCGCTACGTCTGGCGGCATCTGCCGCTGACCGACGTCCATCTGCATGCCCAGCTCGCAGCCGAAGCTGCGGAAGCGGCGGCCGCCCAGGGCGCATTCTGGGAGATGCACGACCTCCTCCTCGATCACCAGGACGCACTCGAGGGGAACGACTTGATCCGCTACGCCGAGCAGCTCGGCCTCGACGTCGAACGGTTCGCGAACGACCTACGCGAGCGGACCGGCGCCTTGCGAGTCGCCGACGACGTCGACAGCGCCGACCTCAGCAGCGTCACCGGCACGCCGACCTTTTTCATCAACGGACGCCGCCACTACGGCGCCTACGACATCGACACGCTCTCTGCGGCCGTGCGCGCTGCCGGCGCCCGCGCCGTGCTCGGCCGCTCCTGACGTCCGCGTCGGGCTTGGTCGACGTGCCGACTGTCGACCAGGCCAGCACGCCTGGACGGTCGAGGGATGCATAGGATGGAGAGCTGTACGACCGCCTCGCCGCTGACGGTGGCCCATGCGCTCTTCAACCTGCTCCGGTTCGACGACAGGGTCGCGCCGGAATAGCACACTCACCGGGGGCGATCGGTGAGCTCCGGGCCGCCGGGCGACGTCGTCATCCGGACTCCAGACCAGCGTCTGCGGGTGTTCGTGAGCTCGACGTTGGGCGAGCTCGCTGATGAGCGCCGGTCTGTCCACCGTGCCATCTCGGCGCTGCGGCTGACGCCGGTGATGTTCGAGTTGGGGGCGCGGCCGCATCCCCCGCGGGAGCTGTATCGAGCCTACCTCGCTCAGAGCGACATCTTCATCGGGCTGTACTCGCAGCGCTACGGGCAGATCGGCCCCGGCATGGAGCTCTCTGGTCTGGAGGACGAGTTTGAGCGGTCGCGGGCGTTGCCACGTCTTTTGTACGTGAAGGCGCCCGCGCCCGACCGTGAGCCGCTCCTCACCGAGCTGCTCGCGCGCATCCGGCAGCAGGCCTCCTACCGCACCTTCCGCACGGCCGCTGAGCTGGGCCGGCTGGTGCGCGATGACCTCGCGACGTTGCTGAGCGAGCGGTTCGCGGTCGGCCAGTGGCCGGTGCCGCCACCGTCGCCGACAACCCACAGCCGTCGCCCGCTGCCCAGGGCCGCCACCTCGCTGTTCGGGCGCGAGCGGGCGATCGATGAGCTGGCGGGCCTGATCGAGCGCCCCGACGTGGCGCTGGTGACGCTCACCGGGCCGGGTGGGATCGGCAAGACCCGGCTGGCGCTGGCGGTGGCCGAGCGGTCGCGGGACCGCTTCGATGCCGGCACCGCGTTCGTTCCGCTCGCGGGGGTCACGCGGCCCGAGCAGGTGCTGGCCGATATTGGCCGTGCGGTGGGGGCCGACCTTGCGGGGACGGACTCGCCGCTCCAGGCCGTCGTCCAGCGCTTAGGCGCTGGTCGGTGGCTGCTCATCCTCGACAACCTGGAGCAGGTGGTCGACGCCGCGCGCGACCTCGACGAGTTGTTGGCCCGCTGTCCCGGCGTGGCGATCCTGGCAACCAGCCTGAGGGTGCTGCAGCTGCGGGCCGAGCGGGCTTACCCGGTGCCGCCGCTGCCGCTCCCGCCCGACCCCGCCACGGTGCCGCTCGATGAGCTGGCGTCGTCGCCGGCGGTTGCGCTGTTCGTCGACCGAGCCGGCGCCGCGCGCCACGGCTTCGCCCTGACCTCGGCCAACGCCACCGCGGTCGCGGAGATCTGTCGACGCCTCGAGGGGCTGCCGTTGGCGATCGAGCTGGCGGCCGCCGCACCCGGCTGCTGAGTCCCGACGCGCTGCTACGCCGTCTAGCGAGGTCGCTCGATGCTCTGGGGACGGGAACGGTGGACATGCCCGAGCGCCAGCACACGCTGCGGGCCACCGTCGAGTGGAGCGTGGGCCTGCTCGACGACGCCGAGCGGTCGTTACTCGAGACCGTGGCCGTGTTCGTAGACGGCTGGACGGTGGAGGCCGCCGCTGAGGTCGCCGGCCTCGATGAGGACCGGACGCTCGACCTGACCGAGGCGCTGGCCGGTCACAGCCTGATCTATCTCGATGTCACCGACCACGGGCCCCGATCGCGGATGCTCGAAACGATCCGTCAGTTCGTCGCCGAGCGGCTGGCCGCACGCACCGACATGGCCGAGGTCCAGCGCCGCCACGCCGACCACTACCGGGCACTGGCCGAGCGGGCGGACCGCCCGCTCCGGGGCGTCGGCCCTGGCGAGTGTCTCGCGCGCCTGGAGGCCGAGGCGGGCAACCTGGCCGCCGCCGTGCACTGGTACCTCGACCACGACCGCGCGCCGCTTCCCCACCTGCTCCGGGTCCTGTGGCCCTTCTGGTTCCTGGCAGACCACATGGACGAGACCCGGACCTGGGCCGACCAACTCTTGCCCACCGCCGACTCCCTGGACCCCCAGGCCCGCGCCGAGCTCGTGTGGACGGCGCTGGTGACCGTCCTCGAACTGGGCGACGATGCGGCCGCCCTGGCGGCCCGCGAGCGTCTGCAGCCGCTGCTCGCGGCGCTCCAGGATCCATTTCTGCATGCGGTAGCACAGCTCGCCACGGTCTGGACCGCGCCGCTCCTCGACGACTTTGACGCTGCCCTGCAGGGGGGCGCTGGTCTCTCTAGAGGAGCTCCGCGGCCAAGACGAGCCGCTCTGGACCGCCCTGACCCTCGGCACCCTCGGCTTACTCGAGATCGCCGCTGGCCGCGACGACGAGGCGCTCGGCCACCTGAACGAGGCGCGCGACCTCGCAGAACGACTGGAAAACGCCTGGCTGGCCGCCTGGTCGCGGGCGCTGCTGGCCACCCTGGCGGCGCGGCCTGCGGGCTTGGCCGATTCTGCGCGAGACAGAGGCCGACCTGGTGGCTCAGATCCGCCCCGCGCTGGGGGTCGACCCGTTCGACCAGGCGTTCGCCGCCGGCTCTCGGCTCAACCTTCGCGAGGCGGTTGCTGTCGCCGCCGATAGACCCAACTCCACCACCCAGACGGCCTGAGCCTTAGTGGTGAGTACGCCCGACACGTGAGGGCGAGATCATTTGGCGCTGCCGGAACACCACGACGCGGATCGCGGCTCAGGGTCCGGGTCAAGAAATTCCATAGCCGCCCGTTCCGGCCCGGTCAGGGGGCTACAGGCCGTGCCGCGTCAGGGCCAAGCGCATCATCGTTGCGTGCGTGCCCTCCGATCCATCGCTCCTGTCGGATTCGGGGAAGAGCCGGTCGTAGGCTCCGTTCGGCGAGAGCTCCCAGGCGTTACGGCGATCGGTGAGACAGACCTGGAGGATTTCCCAGAGTCGGGCGCGCAGCTGGCGGTCCTCGATCGGGACGGCCGCCTCGACGCGTTCCGAGAGGTTGCGGTGCATCCAGTCACCGGAGCCGATCAGGAACTCACCGTCGACTGGATCGTCGTGGCCGGCTGCAAAATGGAAGATGCGCGAGTGTTCGAGAAAACGGCCGATGATGGAGCGAATGCGGATGTTCTCCGTCCAGCCAGGTACTCCGGGGGCGAGGCAGCAGAGCCCGCGGACGATCAGATCGATCGGGACCCCAGCTTGTGACGCCTTGGCGAGCTCCAGGCAGATCTCGGGGTCTTCCAGCTGGTTCATCTTGCAGACGATCGCCGTGGGCCGACCCGCAGCGTGGTGCTCGATCTCACGCTCGACGAGCTCGATGAACCTCGAGCGCATGTACATCGGCGCGACGAGGAGCTTCGAGAACGATGGTGTTCTCGAGCGGCCGGTGAGGAAATGGAAGAGAGTGACCACGTCGCTGGTGATGTCGGGGTCGGCTGTGAGCAAGCCAACGTCCTCGTAGAGCCTCGCAGTCCGTGTGTGGTAGTTGCCCGTGGCGATGTGGGCGTAGCAGCGCACGCCTTCTCCTTCCTTGCGCACGACGAGCGCCGTCTTGCTGTGCGTCTTCAGCCCGCTCACTCCGAACACGACGTGGGCTCCTACCTTCTCCAGCTCGCGTGACCAGTGCAGGTTCCGCTCCTCGTCGAACCGTGCCCTCAACTCGATGACGCAGGCGATCTGCTTGCCCGCCTCGGCGGCTCTGATCAGGGACTGCACGAACGGCGTGTCATCTCCGACGCGGTACACCGTCATCTTGATCGAGACGGTCTGCGGGTCGTCCGCGGCTTCGCGAATGAAGCGCTCCACGCCCGCATAGAAGCTGTCATACGGCTGGTGGAGCATGATGTCGTGGTGGCGGATAGCTGAGAAGATGTCCCCGTCGGCATCTTCGAGGCCGGTCGGCGCGAGCGGCATCCAGGCCGGGTCCCGCAGTGGCTCGATCGTCAAGCCGGCGATCTCGAACAGCGTGGTGTAGTCGAGCAGGGCCGGCATCTCGTACACGTCCGCCGCGGTCAGCGCGAACCGCTGCATGAGCTCCGACACCATCGCCGGGTCGGCGTCCGGTTGGACCTCGAGGCGCACGACCGGCTCGAACCGGCGCTGCTGCAGCTCGCGCTCGACGAGCTCTCGCTTACTCTCGCCGTCGTCCTCGAGGTCGACCTCGGCATCCCGGCTGATCCGGAACAGGCTGGCGCTCTCAACCACCATTCCCGGAAACAGCCACTCGGCGTTGGCGGCGATTACCTGATCGAGACCGACGAAGACGCGGGCGGAATGTTCGACGTCGGCGCGCACGCGCAGCCACTGCGCCAGCTCTCGAGGGACCTTGACACGGACCAACACCGACTCGCCGTTGACGGGGTCCTCGAGACGGAACGCCCACGACGTCGACAGGTTCGAGACGAACGGAAACGGATGGGCCGCATCGAGGCTCAGTGGGGTAAGCACCGGCGAGATCTCCCGTTTGAAGACCGCCGTCAGCTCCTCCCGCTGCGTCCCGTTCAGCTCTGCCCACTCGACGAGATGGATTCCATGCTCACCGAGCTGCGGGCGAATCTCATCGCTGTAGCATGCTGCCTGCTCAGACAACAGCTCCACGATCATCTCCCGCTTGCGCATCAGAAGCTCGCGACGCTCCTCGGCGAGCAGGCTCGAGTCGTTGGACATCGGACGAATCAACGTCATCCGCTTCATGAAGAACTCGTCCAGGTTCGAGGAGAAGATCGCCAGGAACTTGACCCGCTCCAACAGACGGTTCCGCGGATCCAGCGCCTCCTCGAGAACCCGGCGATTGAACGCCAGCCAGCTGAGGTCCCGATCCAGCCAGGCGTGCTCGTTCAACCCCTCGATGGTGAGAGCCGGAGCAACCGAAGGCTCGACGGAGACCTGACCCCGGTCGGCCGCTACAACGGAATCCGAGCTCACCCCCGACACGGTAGCCGCAACGGTCGTCCCGGGCCAAAGCGGCTCTCCTGCCGGCCGTCGTGCGTCGGCCATATCTACACCGACTCGTCACCGGCCGGTCGCCCATCCGAAACCCGCCGCCCCGAAGACTCGCGGCGGGAGCAGCAGGACCCCTTCTCCAGGACGGGCCGAGCTCCCCGGCCCGGGAAGGAAACTGCGATGTCGAAATCTCTGCAACGGGTTCTTCTTGTCGCTGTCGCCGTCGGTCTCGGTCTCGTGCTGGCCCGGCAGGCGAAGGCGGCAACACCGATGACCCCGGCCGGGTGGCAGCTGACCCCGGCCGGGCAGGAGACGACAGTCCTGATCGGCCCAGGATTGGCGGGCCCATGGGGCGAGGCGATCGCTCCCGACGGCAAGAGCGTGCTCGTGACATCGAGCGGCACGGCAGCCCGGTTCGAATCGGTCGAGCGCTTCGACCTCGGCTCGCTGTCGCGCACCGGGCTGGTCCCGTACGACGGCGGGGCGGGTCAGTCGGTCTTCTACGGGATCGCGTACTCGCCGGACGGCAAACGGGCCTGGGCATCCGGGGGAGGCCAGGGCGTTGTCCATGTCTTCGACGTGACGCCCGCCGGCCTGACGGAGACGGGCCAGATCGCGGCCGGCTTCTTCCCCTCCGGACTCGCCTACGGGAAGACCCCTCTTGGCGATCGGATCTACGTGGCCGACGACCTTGGCGGCCCGCCGTTCACCACGGGTTCATACGAGGACCCGCCGGGACACACGGTCGAGGTGATCAATCCTGCAACGGGAATCGTGACCAAGACGATCGATCTCGGCGCTGCCCTCGACCCGTACGGTGTCGCGTTCAACCGCCAGGGGACGAAGGCGTACGTGACGCAGTGGGCGGGACGGTCGGTGGCGATCATCGACACGCGCGCGGAGACAAAGGTCGGCGAGATCGAGCTCTCGCCGAGAACAGACCCGTTTCAGGCTGACCATCCGAGCGGTATCGCGGCCAGCCCCGTCCGGGACGAGCTGTACACCGCGAACGCGAACAGCGACACCGTCTCGGTCATCGACACGCAGCTCGATCGTTTGGCCGCGACGATCGACGTCGGGCTTGTCGCGAACGGGCCGACGGGGTCCATGCCTGAGGGCCTGGATGTGAGCCCGGACGGGCACACGCTCTACGTCGCGCTCGCGGGCGAGAACGCTGTCGCCGTCGTCGACCTCGATCGGCGCAAGGCGATTGGCTTCATCCCGACTGCCTGGTATCCGGCCGACGTCAAGGTGACGCCCGACGGCGGAAAGCTGGTGGTCGTCAATACCAACGGCTCCGGCGCCGGCCCGAATCGCTGCGGCGGGGTTCTGAACCCGCTGCCGCCGGGCAGTTGCACGGGCGATCAGTACGTCGGCAGCATGATGCGGGGCTCGGTCGAGCTGATTCCGGTGCCGAACCAGAGTCGACTTCAGGCCTGGACGCACATGGTGGAGCAAAACAACCGGGCCGCTGCTCCGGCGGATCGGAAACCAGGCTGGCTGAACCCGATCAAGCACGTCATCTACGTGATCAAGGAGAACCGCACGTACGACCAGGTGTTCGGCGACCTGGGCAAGGGAAACGGCGACGCGGCGATCGACCTCTTCAAGGACGACTCGGCGCCGAACCAGCGCGAGCTGGCTCGTCGATTCACGCTGCTGGACAACAACTACGTCGACGCCGAGGTCTCCGCCGACGGTCATCCGTGGTCGGTCCAGGCGATCGCGACCGACTACGTGGACAAGACGTGGCCGTTCGACTATGCCCCCGCGTACTACCGGAGCTACAACTCCGAGTTCGTCCCGCTCGCGCAACAGTTCGCAAGCGAGCCGCTGGCCTCCGATCCGAGCGTTCCCCGACCGATGGCGGCGGCGACCGCGGGCTACCTCTGGGACGACGCGTTCGACCACGGCGTCAGCTTCCGCGACTATGGCGAGGCCACGCCGTGGGACGACCCGAGCAACTGCTCGAGCGGCGCGGTCTACTCCGACCTCACGCGTCTGAGCTCGCGCTTCGGGAACCACGTCGACCCGAAGTTCCCAGGGTGGAACCTCGACTGCTCGGACCACGCCGTTCGCGAGCCCGAATGGCAGCGCGAATTCCAGCAGTTCGTGGCCAACGGGAAGCTGCCGGGGCTCGAGATCGTGTACTTCCCGAACGATCACAACGCGGGCACCGCTCCCGGGCGTCCGACCCCGCAGTCGTACATGGCCGACAACGACCTCGCGCTCGGCCGCCTCGTCGACGCGGTCTCGCACAGCCCCTACTGGAAGAGCACGGCGATCATCGTCGTCGAGGACGACGCCCAGGACGGACCCGACCACGTCGACGCGCACCGGGCGCCGGTGTTGGTGATCAGCCCGTACACGCAGACGGGCAAGGTCGATTCGACGCACTACGACACGGCTTCGGCGCTGGCCACGCTCGAAGATCTGCTCGGTTTGCCGCCGATGAGCACCTACGACGCCCGGGCCACGCGTATGTGGCCGTCCTTCACGAACAGGCCGAACACGAAGCCGTACGAGGCGATCACACCCCAGGTGGTGCCGTTCGGCGCACCCGGTTTCCCAGTCAACACGGCGGCCTCGCCACTCGCAGCCCAATCAGCGGCGATGGACTTCTCGAAGCCCGACGCGGCCCCTGAGGAGCTCCTGAGCGAAGCGGTCTGGCAGTCCGTAAGAGGCGCCGGGTCGCCGATGCCCGAACCGCGGCACACGCTGCTCAATCCTCCGCCGCCCGGCGGGCAAGAGCACTCCGACTAGTTCCAGAGCTGCCGGGGGTGGGCCTGGCGCCCTCCCCCGGCAGCTAGACGCGGAGCGCCGCGACCCTCGGCGATGCTGTCGTCCGGCGCGAAGCCTTCCAGGAAGTCGAAGGGCCGCCCGCGCCGCCGACTCCGCCGGCTCACGGCCAGGGCAGCGTGAAGAGCTTCGTCGTGGTCATCGCGCGCATCGCCTCGACGACGCCCTCCTTGACGCCCAGGCCGGAGTCCTTGACTCCACCGAAGGGCGTCAGCTCCGTCCGATAGCCGGGTACTTCGTTCACGTTCACCGTTCCGCACCGCAGCTCACGGACGCAGCGCGTGATCGCGTTCAGGTCGTTCGAAACGACTCCGGCCGAGAGCCCGAACGCAGTGCCGTTGGCGACCGCCAGCGCCTCGTCGAGGTCGGCGACCCGGATGATCGGGATCGCCGGCCCAAAGGTCTCCTCGCGGACGAGCTCGGTCGCGGGCGGGACGTGGTCAACGACCGGTGGATCGAGCAGCGCCCCGACACGGGCGCCCCCGCGCCGGAGGCGGGCGCCGTCGGCGCTCGCGGCCGTCACCCTGCGCTCGACGAGCGTGGCGGCGTCTTCGTCGATGAGCGTGCCGACGTCGGTCGACTCGTCGAAGGGGTCGCCGACCACGAGCTCGTCGGTCAGCGCCTCGATCCGCTCGGCGAGCTCGTCGGCGACCTTTGCCTCGACGATCACCCGCTTGACCGAGGTGCAGCGCTGCCCACTATTCCGGGTCGCGCCGGCCACCGCCAGCGCCGCCGCCCCGTCGAGGTCGGCATCGCGGAGCACGATCAGCGGATCGTTCCCGCCGAGCTCGAGCACCGCACGCCTGTAGCCCAATCGACGCGCGATCTCGTGGCCCACCGCGACGCTGCCGGTGAACGAGACGACTTCGACCGCGGGGTGGGCGAGCATCGCATCGAGAATCTCTGCCCGGTCGCCCGTGATCACGGCCAGCGCGTCCGCGGGCCAGCCGGCATCGAGAATCGCCTGCCCAAGCCACAGTCCGGCGAGCGGCGTCTTCTCCGAGGGCTTCACGACCATCGGAGCGGCGGCGGCGATCGCCGGTGCGACCTTGTGCGCGACCTGGTTGAGCGGGTGGTTGAACGGCGTGATCGCCGCGACGAGCCGCACGGGCTCGCGCACCGTATAGGCACGGCGGGGGCGGCCGTTCGCGGAGGTGTCGCAGGCGAAGACCGCGCCGTCGTCTCGGAGCGCCTCCATCGCGGCGAACCGGAAGACGTCGATCGCGCGACGAACCTCGTGCTCGGTGTCCCGGAGGGAAAGCCCCGACTCCCACGTGATCAGCTGGGCGAGCTCCTCCCCCTCACGGGCGATCCGCTCGGCGATGCGCTCGAGGACCTGTGCGCGCCCGTGGCGGTCGAGCTGGATGCGACACGATCCCGCGAGCGACAGGGCACGATCGACCTGGCCGCGGTCGAGGAGCGGGGCACGACCGATCTGCTCCCCGGCGTAGGGGAAGTGGACGGCGAAGCTCGCCTCACCTCGAACTTCCTCGCCCCCGACCAGGCACGGGAAGTCGTAGGCGGGCGCCGAGAGCGCGCTCACGCGCCCCCCAGGACGAGGGCGTGCATGTCCGCGGTGGTGGCGCCCTGATCGATCAGTCGCCGACCCTGCTCGTCGGGGGGCTCGGAGAGCAGGATCGGGACGGCCTCCTCGTGACGGCCCCCGTGGGAGCGGAGCGGCCCGTGCAGCGCCGAGAGGTCGTGCTCCGACCGACGACGGCCGAGCGCCGTCGCCTCGTCCGCGAAGACGACGAGATCGCCGATCCGGTCGGCGGGCAGCGAGAGCTGTGCCGCCGCCTCGTCGCGCTCCAGCACCTCCTCGACGCCCTCCTGGCCCGCGACGACGTCCCGCGCGCGTCCTCGATCGTCCTCACCGGCATGCACCCAGCACGCGGATCCGAGGGCCGCGTGATGGGCGACGTACGGGTCGGTGATCGGGAGGACGACCTGCGCATCGACGCCGGCCTCGTCGAGTGCGTCGCCGAGGTAACACACCCTCGGCTTGGCGTTCATGCCGTGGTCGGCGACGAGGCCGAGCCGCCAGCCGGCGTCGAGATACGCCCCGACCAGCTCGTCCAGGCGGACGAGGTAGCGGTCGGAGAGCGCGCCGCCCGGCGCGTCTGCGTGCTGGACGAAGTCAGTGAGCGAGACGTACATGAGCTCCGTGTCGAGTCGTTCCGCCAGCGCGAGCCCCAGCTCGAGCGCGTAGTGCGACGCATTCCAGTCGTAGATGCCGGGCTTCGGCTCCGCGACGACGTCGGCGACAGGTGCGATCCTGTCGAGGGCCTGCTCGTCGGCTCGCTCGGCCGATACGCAAGGCACGTCTCCCGCCGCGAGCAAGAGTCGGAGCTTGTCCTTCGTCGTTACTGCGAGGACGGAGATCCCTGCCTCCACAAAGGCGGCGTGGATCGACGGGCACCTGAGGAAGGCAGAGTCGACGAGCTGCACCTCCCTTCCGTCGGGGCCGAGGTAGTGGTTGCCGGGGAGCCCGTGCACGGCCGGCGGAGCGCCGGTGACGATCGAGAGGTTGTTGGGGTTTGTGAAGCTCGGCAACTGCGACCGGCCGAGCGCGTACACGCCGCCCTCGACCAGCTCGGCGAGGCGCGGCGTCAGGCGTCGCTCGAACGCGTCCTCCAGGTATCTCGGGTCACACCCGTCGAGGCAGAAGACGGCCGTGCGCCTGCCGGGCGCGCGGTAGGCACGTCCGTTGACTTCGACCGTCACGCGGGGACCGCCGGCCGCGCGATCGCGTCGCGAAGCCGGACTCCGAACGCTCTGAGGACGTCGGGCTCGAGAGCGCCGAGGCAGCAGACGCGGAAGATCTCCTTGGCCAGCGGCCCCTGGCCTGCGTAGATGACGTAGCCGTGGCGCTTCAGCTCGTCGTGGAGAGACTGGTAGTCGACGCCCGCCGGGAGCGGGATCGAGCGGACGGTGCGCGACCGGCGGCCCGGGGGGACGATCGGCTCCAGCCCGAGACCCGCGAGCACTTCGTCGAGAGTCGCCGCCCTGTCCGCGTAGCTGCGCCGGTGCGCTTCCGGACCGAGCGTGAGCACCTCGTCGAGCGCGGCATCGAGCGCGGCGAGCGCCGGAATCGCGGGCGTGAACGGGACCGAGCCCGTCTCCGCTCCCCGGAGGTACCCGCCCAGGTCGAGATAGACGGAGCTCGGGACGACCTCGCCCAACCGCTCGCGTCCTGCAGGCGAGACGAGCACGAAGGCCGCACCGGGAAGCCCCTGCAGACACTTGTTCGACGTGCAGGTCAGGAAATCGATCCCGGAGCCGTCGAGCTCCAGCTCCTCGGCGCCCAACGAGGAGATGCCGTCGGCGACGACTCTCACCCCCGCCTCGCGGGCGGCGGCCGCGACCTCCGCGATCGGGTTCAGCAGGCCTGTCGTCGTCTCGTGATGGACGACGGCAACTGCGTCGAGATCCGGCTCGGACTCGAGGAGCGCGGAGATTTCCGCCGTGTCGGCGGGCTCGGTCCAACCCCGCTCGGAGACGACCAGGTCGATGTCGGCTCGCTCCGCCATCGCGCGCAGGCGCTCGCCGTAGACGCCGTTGACGACGACCAACGCGCGGCGACCAGGGCGGACGGCGGCGCGAATCGAAGCTTCGTTCGCGGCCGTCCCCGAGCCGGAGAGGAGGACAACCCCCCAATCCGGGCCGACCCCGGCGATCCGGCGGAGCTTCGCCCGGATCCGCTCGTCGAGCAGGCCGAACTCCGGCTCGCGGTGGCAGAGGTCGACGCCCGCAGCCGCACCCTTCACGGCCTCGCTCGTCAGCGCGGGGCCCGGATTGAGCAGGACCTGGGGCCTGAAGGGGCGGGCCGACGCGTAGCGAAGGGCGTAGAGATCGTCGAAGCCGTCTTCGGAGACGACCGCGTCCGGCTCGGCCGTCAGGAGCTCGGCCGAGCCGAGCCCGATCACCGCACCGGCGCCTGCCCGCCGGCCGGCCTCGATCCCGGCCCCGTCGGACGCCACGATTCCCACACGACGCACGTCGTCCGCGCCTGCGGAGCGCATCGCCTCGAAGATCGCAAACGTACTCGTCTCCTCGATCCAGGTCACCTGCGCCCCGTCCTCGCGCGCGCTTTCGAGCGCCACGCGCGCGCCGATGACTACCCAGAGGTCGGCCGCGGGCCGCGAGGCCCACGCCGCGACCTGGTCAGCCGAGATCGCCCGCGTCATAGTCGCCTGCCTCGTCGCCCGCAAGCAGCCGCTCCAGGTTTCCCAGGAACGACGAGTTGTCGATCACGAACGCGATCGCGTCACCGCGGTACCGGTCATCCGACCACTCCAGGGGCTGGCCCGCCTGCGATGTCGAGGCCCGTCGCTGACGCAGGAGCGGGGTCCGCCGCGGGATGTCGAGAAGCCGGCCGTCCTCGACGGTCGCCGGAATCGCGTCGATCGTGTGGCGGGCCCTCGCGAAGACGATCCCCAGGTCGCCGAGCTGCTCGTAGATCGACGACGACTCGAGGTCGAACTCGAGCAGCAGACGCCCGACCTCCTCCACGAACGTCGTCCGCTCGATCATCACCGGCGTCCCCGAGAGGGTGCGGACACGAAGCAGGTGGTACACCGCCTCGCCGGGCTCGGCGCCCAGGCGCTCCGCGTCGATCGGCTCGGCAGGACGCCTCGCCAGCTCGAGTACCCGGCCTCCGGGCAAGTGCCCCTGCGAGCGCGCCCACGCAGAGAAGCTGAGGAGCTCGGAGAAGCTCTGGACGAGCGGCGCGGCGAGAACGATCCAGCGTGAGCCGCGCCGGGTCGCGAGCGCGCCCTCGGCACGCAGCGTGTTCAGCGCCTGCCGAACTGTGCCGCGCGAGGCGCCGTACCGTCGCGCAAGCTCGTGCTCGGACGGAAGCTGGTACCCCGGCACAAGGTGCTCATCCAGGATCTGGCGACGGAGCTCGTCCGCGATGTGCCGGTGAAGAGGTCGCGATCGCACCCGAACTTGATCGTACAGGTCGCCGTTAATAGGGCAAACCTGTCCATACATGTTTCACCGAGTCTTCGCCATACGTTCACACCGCGGGAACCCACATCCAGCCGGCTCGGGCGTACGGTCGCGGCGATCCGACGTTCCATTGGGAGGACTCGAGAGATGAGGAAGATTCCGCTTGCGTTCGCCGTGCTGGCTATGGCCGCAGCGGCGTCCGTCGTCGTCGGCCCGTCAGCGCTCGCAGGCAAGCGCGCGAACACCTGCCCGGGCGGCCAAGTCCGATTCGGCGTCGAGCCCTATGACTCGGGGCCGAAGTTCGTCGCCGCCTACAGGACGCTGACCGCGCTCCTGGCGAAGAAGCTCGGATGCACCGTCAAGCTGTACATCGCCACGAACTACACCGCCGAAGTGGAGGCGATGCGGGCGAAGAAGCTCGACGTCGGCGAGTTCGGCCCGCTCGGCTACATCTTCGCCCACAAGCTCGCGAACGCGCAGCCGGTTGCCGTCTTCGCCACGAAGAGCCGGAAGCCGGTGACCTACACCGCGGCGTTGTGGGTGCCGAAGGACTCGACGATCCAGACTATGGCGGACCTCAAGGGTCACACGATCGCCTTCTCCGATCCGGGCTCGACCTCGGGCAACCTGTTTCCGCGGTACGCCCTGCATAAGGCCGGCCTCAACCCCGACGGGGACGTGAAGATCCAATTCGCCGGCTCGCACACGGCATCGCTCCTCGCGCTCGTCAACGGGAAGGTGGACGCAGGCGAGGTGAACAGCCAGCAGCAGGCGACCGCAACGGCGGCCGGCCAGTTCAAGCCGGCGGACTTCCGCACGATCTGGCGCTCGGCTCCGATCCCGAACGACCCGATCACGGTGCGGGGCGACCTGCCGGCGGCGTTCCGCGCCGCGCTCGCCAGGGCGCTCTTCTCGCTGACTCCTGCTCAGCTCAAGGCGCTAGACACCGAGCTCGGAGTGGACTCTGGGCCGCTGATCTCGGGTCGCGACTCGCTGTACAGCCAGATCCGCGATCTCGTCGCAACCGAGCACATCGACATCAAGCACATCGGCTGATCGACGAAGTCGTCACACCGCTCACGGGCTCCGGATCCGGCGATCCGGAGCTCGCAGCGCTGCCGGCCCTTTCTGTCCGCGCGCTCCGGAAGACATTCGGTCGTGACCGGCTCGTGCTCAAAGGAGTCGACCTGGACGTTCGACCAGGCGAGCTCGTCGTCGTCCTCGGCGCGAACGGGAGCGGTAAGTCGACCCTCCTCCGCTGTGCAACGAGGATGATCGAGCCCGACTCGGGCGCCGTCACGCTCGCCGGGCGCGACATCATGGCAGCGCGCGGAGCCGAGCTTCGCGACATCCGTCGATCGGCGGCAATGGTCTTCCAGCAGATCCACCTCGTCCGCCGCCGGACAGCGTTTGAGAACGTCTGCTACGGCGCGCTCGGAAGGATCGGGGGCTGGCGGTCGCTCTCCTACCGGCTGTTTCCCGCCGAGGTCATCGAGTCGGCGTGGGAATCGCTCGACCGTGTCGGCCTCGCCGACAAGGCCTGGCAGCGCGCGGACACGCTCTCCGGCGGCCAGGCCCAGCGGGTTGCCATCGCCCGCACGCTCTGCCAGGCGGCCCAGGTCATTCTCGCCGACGAGCCGGTCTCGAGCCTCGACCCGCGCGCGGCGAAGGACGTGCTTGCCCTGCTTGCCGACATTGCACGCAGCGATGGGCTCGCCGTCGTCTGCGTCCTCCACCAGCCGGATCTGGCCAGGCGCTACGCGGACCGGATCGTGGGCATCACCGCAGGTGAGATCGTGTTCGAGCGGACCCCCGGCTCGATCGAAGAGGACGAGATCGGCGCTCTGTACCAGGGGGAGGACGATGGCGACTGAGCAGGTCGCGATCAGGAGGCCACCGAGGAACAAGGCCAGCCTGCGGCGAAGGATCGTCTGGCTCGGCTTCGTGCTCGGCACGGCCGCGATCTACGTACATGCCTGGCGCGACATCGGCGGATCGTTCAGCGCCGTCGTCACCGGGATCGGGAATCTCGGCGACCTGATCCGCCGCAGCACACCGCCGAACACGGACGTCCTGCACGCCTCGATCTCGGCCGCGATCGTCACCCTCGACACCGCACTGATCGGCACGACGATCGCCCTCGTGCTCTCCCTGCTGATCACTCCGCTCGCGGCGAAGAACCTTGCGCCCAACCGAGCCCTCTACGAGCTGGCGCGGATCGTGATCGCGTTCACCCGAACGATTCCGTCCTTCATTTTCGCGCTCTATATGGTCGTCGTCGTCGGACTCGGGCCGTATTCGGCGGCGCTCGCGATCGCTATCCATTCGATCGGCACGCTCGGGAAGCTGTTCGGCGAGACGATCGAGGACATGGACACCGGGCCGGTCGACGCGCTTCGTGCGGCGGGCGCCGGACGCACGCATGTGTTCCTGCACGCCGTTCTACCGGGAGTTGCACCGACCTTCGTCAGCCTGTCGCTGTATCGGTTCGACGTGAACGTGCGCGATTCGCTCGCGACCGGTTTCGTCGGCGGCGGCGGAATCGGCTTCCTGCTCTTCAACTCGATCCAGCTCTTCCAGTACCGCGATGCGGCAATGGAGCTCCTCGTCTTGCTCGTCGTGCTGCTCGCGGTCGAGCGGGTGTCGACGCTCCTACGGTCACGCATGGTCTGAACCGCCGGAGCTGCGGCGGGCAGTCGTGCCGGGACGACGCACCCGCGGAGCTCGCGGGATTCGATCAGGATCTTCTCGGATCGACACGTCGGGGTCGTTGCCGACCGGTTGCGGGAAAGCGCGCGTCCTGCTCAGTCGCGTCGCGAAGCGCTAGCCGGGGCCTCATCGGCCGGAGCGCGTAGAGTCGCGGGTCGGCGCTTCGGTTTGCCGATGTTGTACGTCGCGGCAGCCGCGAGCCCCAGCACGACGCTCGGCAGGAACGTGAGCGAGCGGTAGACGAGCGTCGCGGCGACCGCGGCGGCGTTGGGGGCCCCGAAACCGACGAGCGCTCCGCTGAGCGCGACCTCCTGGACTCCGATTCCGCCCGGCGTGATCGGGATAGAGCCAAGCGCGCGGACGAGCGACCAGGCGGCGAACGCCTCGGCCGTGTCGACCTCTCCCCTTGAGATCCCAAGGGCGCGCATCGACACGAGCAGGACGACGAACACGGTCAGCTGATTGGCGAGCGTCGCGGCGGTCAGCGCCGGCCAGCGATGTCGAAGCAGGTCGATCGCTTCACTGCGAAAGCGGACGAGGTCGTCACCGCTCCACCGGACCGGTCCCTTGCGGACGATCTTCGTCAGGCGCGTCCCGAAGGCGGCGCTCCAGTTGCCGAGCCACCTGGCGAACCGCGCGCTCCAGAGGATCGCGACGAGCGCGGCGATCATCAGAAGGACGAGCACCAGCCCGGCGAGGGCAACCTGCCCCAGCGTCCGTTGCCCGCCGCCGTCGAGGGCGAGGACGCCGACCGCGAGCGCGGGGAAGCCGAACGTAGCGAGCTGGCTCCAGAGCGTCGTCAGGCTGATCGCCAGCGCGATCTGCGGGGCGTCGAAGCCCCAGCTCCTCAGCATCCCGTACTGTGTGGCCACGTTGACCGCAGTGCCGCCGGGCAGCACCTGTGAGAGGCCGCTGCCGGCGAGATCCATTCGCAGCGCGTTGAAGAAGCTGAGCCCAGGGAGCACCGGCAGCCACGGCGGGGCGTCGCTGAGGATGAAGAGCACCGACGAGCCGACGAGTGCGACGATCCAGGGCCACGAGAGCGTGCTGATCACGTCCCAGACCCGGCCGTAATCGGCGATCTTCGGCAGCAGGTACGCAAAGACGAGGGCGACGACCGCGAGGCCCACGACAATGCCCGCGATTTGCCGGCGGTGAGAATGCGGCTGTTCAGCCATGCGGGGGCGGAACGATCAGCACCGGCCGCCCCGAGTGCACCGCGAGCGCGTGCGAGGTGCTCCCCTCGAAAAGCTCGCCGGCCGTGCTCAGTCCTCGCGAGCCTACGACGATGACCGACGCGTCGATGCTGTCGGCGAGGTCGACGACGCCCTGCCACGCGGGGAGCGCCACGCCGACCCGCTCGACGGCGTCGAAGCCGGCCGCCCGAGCCAGCTGTGCCCCTCGGTGCGCGGTTCGGCGCGTGTCACGCGCTCTCAGCGCGACCGGGTCCCGACCGGGGTCGAGGAAGGCTGCTTCCCGCTCCTCGAGCGTGGGCGGCGGCGTCACGTCGACGACCACCGCCGGACCGTGCAGCAGCACTGCGCCGGCCGCCGCGATCGCCCGCTCGGCTTCCGGCGAGCCGTCGTAGCAGATGAGGATAGGGCGCTCCGCCGCAGCGCTCACGTCTTGGCTTCGTCCGGGGTTGCGGCCCGGCCGTTCCTACTTGCCTTCGTGTACGCGTGGACTTCCTTCATGGCAGCGGCAGCATCCGCTCGATGTGGTCCGCAGTCTTTATCAGGCCCCCGCATCCGCGATCCGCGCCGAGATGGTTGGCTGTAGTGCCGAGACGACAGGTAGCTGGCCATGACTCACTCCGAATCGTCACCCCGGCCGCCCCGGTGGGGCATCGGCGGCGTGGCTGAGCGGCTGCGGAAACCCCGCCGACCTTCAGTCGGCGCTCTTCGCTGCAACGAACACGCTTGCGGATAGCAGCGCCAGAATCGAAAGCGGGAGCAGCCACCAGGCATTTACGCCCTCGTGGACGAACAGCGCGGTCACCGCGATTGCCCCACCGGCGCCGAGCGCAAGCGGCAGGTTGTCGCCGACCACGAAGTTCCACCAGAAGCGCCCGAAGCGCCGCAGATAGCTCACGCCGACGCCGCCCGTTCCGGCTTCGCGACCAGGACGGTCGCCAGCGAACCGAGGAGCAGGAAGGCGATCAGCGCCAGCAGCGACGCGTCTTCGCCCGGCCAGTGCACCCCGACACCTTCGCCGGCCCAGAAGATGCCGAACGACGTGAGCAGGATTCCGACCGCGAACTTGAGCGCGTTCTCGGGGACGCGCGCCAGAGGCTTACGGACGACGAGGCCGGCTGCGATGACGAGTGCCACGGCGGCGACCGCCGCGGCCGCCGCGAGCCCGATCCGGTGCTGGGCGGCCCCGAAGGTCAGGACGATGAAGACGACCTCGAGCCCTTCGAGCAGCACGCCCTTGAACGAGAGCGTGAACGAGTACCAGTCGACCCGTCCCGTTGGCCTACCGGCCTGTTCCGCCTCCGCGACCTCTCGGCTGTAGGCCGCGTCCTCGTCGCGCTGGGCCTTGAGCCCGGCGGCGCGCAGGATCGCCTTGTAGAGCCACTGCAGTCCGAACAGGACGAGCAGCGTTCCGACCAGGACCTGGAGCGACTCGATCGGGATCGAGGTCAGGGCCGGCCCGAGGACCGCGGTCACCGCGCCGAGGACGATCCCCGCCGCCCCGACTCCGTACAAGGTCGAGCGCCAGCCCCGCGTAGTCCCGACCGCGAGCACGATCGTCAGCGCCTCGACCGCCTCGACCGCGCAGGCGAGGAAGGTGGCGAGGATCAGATAGGCGGGGCTCATCCTTGGATCACCTGCTCCTTCGTTCCTACCTCATTTAGCGGACCGATGATCGCGCCCGCTCGACTGCAGCCGCATCGGCGCCGAGCCGGACTGCCTGCGGGAAATCCCCAATCGTTTTGCGCGGCGGGCTCGGCAAAGGACGACTTTCAGCCGCTGCAGGCGTCGGCCTGAGCGACCTCGTTCCGTGCGACAGCGCGGCCCGGCGAGGCACCGCGCCCGCCGTCGGATCGAGGCGACAATCGAACAGCTCCTCGGCGAGGAGCACGACCTCTGACAACGCGAGTCGGCCGGGAACGCAACCGAAGACGACCGGCGCCGGCTGCAGCAGCTCGAGGTCTTGCTCGACCAGTGCTGGGACCTGCTCCGCCAGCGCCGCGCTCGACGCGAGTTCGGCCTCGACGCTGACGCCGCCGAGGTGAGACCGGCTGACGTCGTGGAGGGGTAATCAGCCGTGACCAAGCGACCGGACATGAGCCGACCGCTGACGATCATCAGGCTCGGCGCTCGCTATGCGAGGGCGGCACGATCAGCACCGGCCGTCGCGCGTGCTCGGCGATCTGGTGCGAGACGCTCCCTTCCAGGACCTCGCGCAGCGTGCTCAGCCCTCTGGAGCCGATCACGATCACCGGAGTGTCGAGCTCGTCGGCGACGTCCACGATGCCCTGCCACGTTGGGGCGGCGAGGACGCCTCGCGCCTCGGCGTCGAAGCCCGCGGCGCGCGCGATGTCAGCGCCCTTCTCCGCCACCTGGTCAGCCTGGGCTGTGTTCAGGTCTTCGAACGCGCTTCCCGGCACGACCGACGACATCGCCGCGATGCTCTCGGCGCCCGTGATCGGCGGGGCGATGTCGAGAACGACTGCGCGACGCGGGCCGAGGATGGTGGCGGCCGTCGCGATCGCCCGCGCGGCGTTGTCCGAGCCGTCGTAGCAGATGAGGATGGGCGCGTCGGTCATGTCCGAATCCTGCCGCAGCCACGGCCCGCACGGCGTCCGCCGACCCGCTGAGCGTCTGCGTGCAAGCCGCAGCAAATCGGGCGGACGCCCGATGCCAGGCCGTCGGCCTTCCGCCAGCGTTCGGACATGACGTCCGAGTCTACGGGGAAGTTGGCCGCGAGCACGCCGGCGGAAGCGCCGCAGGGGAACGCTGGACTGTCCGGGGGCAGCGTGACGTGATGTTCACGGCAGCCAGAGCGGCCGCCGGGGCGATTTCGGCCGCAGCGATCGCGTTCGGACTTTGCACTCGGTCGGCCTCTCGCCGCTCGTCACACTCGTCTCCGTCTCCGTGGTCGGACTCCTGTTCGGCCCCTTTGCAGTGATCCTCGCCATCCGGCAACGTCCGCGGTAGGCACGCTTATCGGCGTGCTCGTACTCGACCACGAGCAGCCTGACGCACCGGCGAGCCGGTACCGTCAGCCCAGACGTCGGGCGAGGCTCGGTTCCTCGTCGAGCCCATCCGCCGGAGGACCATGAGACGCGCGATGACGCGGAAGAGACAGATGCAGCCACCGTCGAGCCCAACGCTGTCCCCGTCGCAGCTCCAGACGCTGGCCGCCGCCGGTGAAGAGCGGACGGCCGCAGTCGGAGACATGCTCTACCAGGTCGGCGACCAGCGCTACCCGTTCATCGCGATCCTCGAAGGGGAGGTGATGATCGTCGACGCCGCGGGCAACGAGATCGTCCGCCAGGGACCTTCGGGGTTCCTCGGCGAGCTGAACCTTCTCACCGGGCAGACAGTCTTCGTCACCGCCGTCGTCACGCAGCCCCTCCGCTACATCGCTGTCGGGCGCGACGCGTTCCGCTCGCTCTTGTTCGAGGACGGGCCGCTCAGCGACCTCCTGCTGGCGACGTTCATGGCGCGTCGCGAGGCCTTGCAGGGCGTCCAGGGGATCGGCCTCGAGATCGTCGGCCCGCACTCGTCCGAGGCGACGATGCGGATGGTCGACTTCGCGCGAGCGAACCGGCTGCCCTACGGCTGGCAAGACGCCACGCCGGCCGGGGCCGGTGAACTGCCGCTCGTGCGCCTTCCGGGCGGGACCGAGCTACGCGCGCCGACCGCAGGCGAGGTCCTGCGCGGACTCGGCATCGGTCTCGAGCTCCTTCCACGGGAGGAGGTCGATCTGCTGATCGTCGGCGGCGGCCCCGCTGGTCTCGGCGCGGCGGTTTACGGCGCTTCCGAAGGACTCTCCACCCTCGTGGTCGAGAGCACCGCCCTCGGCGGCCAGGCCGGGTCGTCGCGGCGAATCGAGAACTACCTCGGCTTCCCGGCCGGGATCACCGGCTCCGAGCTCACCAGCCGTGCCGTCGCCCAGGCGCGCAAGTTCAACGCTCGCACCGCGACGCCCTACCGCGCTCTCTCGCTGGAACCCGGCAACGGCCGCCATCTCGTCCGTCTCGAGGACGACCGTGAGGTCGCCGCACGCGCGGTCGTTCTCGCTACGGGCGCGCAGTATCGGCGACCCCCCCTCGAGCGGCTGTCCGAGTTCGAGGGCCTGACAGTTTTCTACGCGGCGGGCCCGCCCGAGGCTCAGCTCTGCGGCGGCTCGCGGGTCGCCGTTGTCGGCGGAGGCAACTCGGCGGGACAGGCCGCGGTCTGGCTCGCCCGCGGCGGCGCGCTCGTCACGCTCCTCCACCGCCGCGCCGACCTGCGCGAAACGATGTCGGAGTACCTGATCCGGGAGCTCGATCGGGCCGGTGTCGCCGTTCGCGATCGCTGTGAGGTCGCAGCGCTGCACGGTGACGACGGGCGCCTCGAAGCCGTTACGCTCGCCGAGGGAAAACGCGTCCCGCTCTCGTTCCTGTTCCTTTTCCTCGGCGCGCTCCCGTGCACGGACTGGCTCGGGGGCGCAGTCGCGCGCGATGACGACGGCTTCATCCTCACCGGCGCAACCCACTCCCTGCTCGAGACGGAGGTTCCCGGCGTCTTCGCCGCCGGCGATGTCCGGTCGGGCTCCACCAAGCGGTGTGCCACCGCGGTCGGCGAGGGAGCGATGGCCGTCCAGCTCGTCCATGCACATCTTGCCGGCTCGGAGGGAGCCAGCAGAGCGACGTGAAGCGTGCTCCTGGGTCGCGCCAGGGAGGTGCCAGGCGAGCGCATTCCGCCACTCGAATCCGGCTTCCACGATCGCCAACGCATCGCTTCGCGATCTCGCCGGCAATGACCGCTGAAGTTCCCCGGCCCCCCGCGTGAAGTTCCCCAGCAAGCCAGGCGGTCGAAAGGAGGTCAGATTGCGCCAGCACGAGGTAACGAGTGAGGAGGCGACTCCGTTCGACGGCCTGACGTTCCACGATCTCCGTCACACGTGTGCCTCACTCATGATCGCGGCAGCAAAAACACGCTGGTGCCGGGCAGGCGGTCACCATCACGTCCATCGCCGAACAGCGCGGACACACAGAAGGCCGTGTCCTCGTTGTGCGCCGTTACGGCCATCTTTTCAAGGGCACCCGGCGCCAGGGAGGGACTCGAAGCCCGCGCGTTACCTCACTCATCCGCTTACGGGAGGGGTGGCGCCTCGCTCCCCAGGCGGCCGTGCCCAGGGCTGGCTTGCGGTGGACGTGACGAGGTGACTTGTCCGTACGTTCGGGTTGGCCGCGAGGCCGGGGTAAAGCACGGGAGCGACGGGACTCGAACCGCGACCTCCGGCCATGGCCGCACCGGAAGACGATCTTCTGGTCCTGCGGCAAACCATCGGGGGCCAGTCCGCCTCCGGGGAGCAGAGCGCGACCGGCTCGCGGCTGCCGTCGACGTTCATGGAGTAGACCTGCGCTCTACTGGGCGTGGAAGTAGGCGGTGCTCGTTGCAGTTCCGGCAGGATTGGTGACCGACCACCTGTAGAAGCCGTGCGTGATGCTGGGGACGGTGACGGTGATCTGGGTCGAGGAGTTGACGGTGAAGGCGGCGGCGGCGATAGTGCCGAGCTCGACTTTGCTCACCTCGACGAAGTTGGAGCCGTAGATCGTCACCTGCCTGCCGGCCGAACCGTGACTGGGAGTGAAGCTAGTGATCGTCGGCGCCGAGATGACCGTGAACGAGCCGTCGCTCACGCCCGTCCCGTCCGGAGTCGTGACGGAGAGCGGGCCGCTCGTCGCCGCGCTGGGCACCGTGGTGGTGATGCTGGTCGGCGAGTTGACCGTGTAGCTCGCGGCGGTGCCGTTGAAATTCACGCTGGTTGCGCCGGTGAAGCCACTGCCGGTGATGGACACGCTCGTTCCGACCAGTCCGCTCGTCGGCGTAAACGTGCTGATCGTCGGCGGCGAAGTGACCGTGAACGAGGATGAACTGGCGGCGGCGCCGCCCGGCGTCGTGACGCTGATTGGGCCGGTAGTGGCTGCCGTCGGAACCTGCGCGGTGATCTCCGTCGACGAGTTGACCGTGTAGCTCGCGACGGCCCCGTTGAAATTCACGCTCGTGGCTCCGGTGAGGTCGGTGCCTTGGATGTCGACGCTCGTTCCGGCCAGCCCGCTCGTCGGCGTGAACGAGCTGATCGTCGGCGGCGGTGAAGACGTGACCGTGAAGGAGAGGTTCCAGGTCGTGCCGTTGGGCGTGGTAACCGAGACCGGGCCGGTCGTGGCGCCGCTGGGCACGATCGCGTGCATTTCCGAGTCCGAATCGACCGTGAAAACGGCCACGGTTCCGTTGAACTTGACCGATGTCGCCCCGGTGAAGTAGTGGCCGCCGATATCGACGCTTGTCCCCACGGGACCGCTGTTCGGCGTCAGCGAGTTAACCAGCGGCGGTGAGTCGCACGGGCCCGTGAACGGCGACGAGCTCGACGTGGCGCCTCCTGGCGTGCCGACGTCGACTGGGCCGAAGGTTGCGGCGCTTGGCACGACCGCCTGGATGTCTGAGTCCGAGACGAGGGTGAAGGTCGCTGGCTGATTGCCATACCACGCGCTAGTGAACGTGACACTTGTGGCGCCGGTGAAGTTCGAGCCAAGGATGTCGACAGTCGCGCCGGCCGGGCCACAGGTTGGCGTGAACGAGGTGATCGTCGGTGGGACGCCGAACGGGGATGTGGTGGCGGTGCCATTGGGAGTCGTGATCGAGATTGGGCCGGTCGTCGCCGAATCCGGCACGATTGCGTGGATCTCCGAATCGGAGTCGACCGTGAAGCTGGCCGCAGCGCCGTTGAAGGTCACGCTGGTGGCGCCCGTGAGGTTCGCGCCGACGATGTCGACGCTCGTCCCGGCCAGCCCAGCCGTCGGCGTGAATGAGCTGATCGTCGGCGTGGTGACGACGCCATCCTCGACATCGAGGTCGTCGAAGTTCGCCGCCGCAGAGCATCCGGCGGCGTAGTCGCACCACGCACCAACGCTGACCGAGAAGAGGGCCGATTGCGTGCCTGGCGGCGCGACCAAGACTCCAGTTACCTGCTTCCAAGAGGAGGCGCCGCCGTCGCCGAGGGACGCGTACGTACCCGCGCCGGTGCAATCGGCTCCCTGGAAGAAGCTCGCGCCGATGCTCGCTGAGTCGCCGATGTACCAGAAGGACGCCGGGTGCACACCCGGCCCGATCTGCGCGCAGAAGGCTGGGTCGGTCGCTGCTTCCGCACCTCCATACCCGTTACTGAAGTCGGTGCCCCAGAACAAGGACATGCTGGCGCTGCCCGTATGGGCATTGCTGTCCTGAGTCATAGAACTGAACGTGCACGGGCCGGCGCCGCCGCATTGGTTAACCGCCGTGAACGTCCAGCCGCAGATGGCAGGCGTGTCGGCTCCACAGCCGGCCTGCTCGAAACCGGGGTTCGGCACCACGTTCAACCCGGTCGCGTGTGCCAGGGTCGCGGATCCGAGTAGGAGCATTGCGCTGACAGTCGCCGCGAGCAGGACACCGCGAAGCCCGGTGCGCAACCACCAACGCCTCCGTGGGCGAGCTGGTTGCTCCGCGCCCGGGGTAGCGACGACTACGTCTTCTTCGGCGTTCTTGGACCCGTACTTCCTTCGGTCGGCGTCGAGATTCGTTGTTGCTGCAACTCGAGCGTTCACGGC
This sequence comes from Actinomycetota bacterium, assembly GCA_046727515.1. Lineage (GTDB taxonomy): Bacteria > Actinomycetota > Thermoleophilia > Gaiellales > Gaiellaceae > DATBLE01. Next base: position 28,149 of record JBKPCT010000213.1, read on the forward strand.
AGGAATCATCCGTCCGGCCGATGGTCATCGCGCTTCCCCGAGCCAACGTGCTGGACGAAGCCCCGCAGCCGGTACCGCTGGGCATCGTCGTCGTGCTCGGCCGCTGTCCGGGTAAGGATCACGACCGTCTCCACGTCCGCAATCATCCAGGCGAGGCTTAAAGTGGGGTTAAAGCGGAACAACGTCACCCGCGCCGATCGACCTCGATCGCGATCGCGCGGCGCCTCCGCCCTGACATTGGTTCGCGAGACTGGCCGCCGAGACGCCGGTGTGCGCGTAGGTGTGCGCGAGCCGGTGAGGTTGACACGCTCCGACGCCTGCCTGCGGTCGGAAAAGTGCTGCATCTGGTAGAGAGCCGACGCCCGGACTCGAACCGGGGACCCCTTCATTACGAGTGAAGTGCTCTACCAGCTGAGCTACGTCGGCGGATCTGGCGAAGCCGCTCGCCAGTATAGCCCCCGGTTTCGAGAGGTCTTTCCGCGGGATCAGCAAAC
>JBKPCT010000214.1:0-7087 GCA_046727515.1 Actinomycetota bacterium
GGTCGAACCCGAGCGCCTTCAGCGTCTGCAGGCAGACGTCCGTCGCCCGCTCCTTCGAGTAGATCGCTTCGAGCGGCGAGAGCCGGCGGACGTACGACATGTGGTACGCCCACGGCTGCTCGTCACGCTCCGGCCCGAGGATTCGCTCGAACCATTTCTCGCGCATCCGGAGGAAGGTCTGCTCACCCGCGTCGCCTGCGCGGGCGAGCGCATCGGCCAGCGGTCGCAGGCGGATGCCCTTCTCCTCCTCGCTGCGTGCGACCGGGTCGCGCTCCTCCGAGAGCTCGGCCGAGAGCTCCTCGCCCTCGCGCAGGAGCTCGAGGCGCTCGTCGTTGAACACGACGTTCGCGTCGGCGTGCAGCGTGCCGAGCGCCTCCCGCTCCCGGTAGTCGTCGGTGACTGCAAGGCGCGCCTGCGCCGCGCGCAAGGGCAGCTCCTCCCCGCGGAAGCTCACCCGCGCGGCGAGCTGTCTGTTCTCGAGCGCGTCCTCGCGCTCGACCAGCTCCGCGGAGACGATCCCGCCCTCGCATACCTTGCGGAGGCGGTAGAGCTGCTCGCGTTCGTCGCCGCCGGCGGATCGCTCCGCGCCCCAGAGCGACTCGAGCTGCGCGCGGGTAAAGAGGTCCGCATACCGCGCCACGATCTCGGCCTGCTCGGAGACCTCCTTCTCGCCGACGCGCACCGCCCGCCCCTCCTCCGAGCGCTCGAACAGGTAGCGCCGCAGCCGGTCCTCGTAGTCGAGCGGCGTGTAGACGCCCGTTGTCGTCACGGCCGCGAATCTACCTCCGGTCCCTCGATCAAACGGCCGACCGTCTCGGTGAGCCGCTCGATGCCCAGCGGCTTCGTGAGCACGGCGTCGGCGAGCTCGCGCAGATCGGGGCTGATCGCTTCCGAGCCGGTGAAGAGCGCGACCCGCGGCCGTGTCTCACGGAGGCTGGCGAGCAGCTGCCGGCCGTCCTCGAGGCCCACGTGCAGGTCGAGCAGGATCACGTCGACTGGTTCTGCAGCCAGTGCCGCGCGCGCGTCCTCGATCGAGGCCGCCTCGAGCACCCGATAGCCGTCGAGCTCCAGCTTGATCCGACAGAGCATGCGGAGCGAGTCGTCGTCGTCGACAACCAGCACCGTATTTCCCCTACCGATTGCCGCCATCGGCGGGGCGAGTCTAGCGTGCCGAGCAGCGATATCATCGCGTCCTTGAGGTCGAGTGCCGGAACCAGCGCCGCGCGGCAGTACGCGGGCACGATGGCGGGCTTCTGGAGCGCGCTCTCGCGGACGCTCCATGGGCTCGAGACGCTCGCCTCTGATCCCCGCCGGCTGGACGCGGACGCGGTCGGAGCACTGCGTTCGCTGCAATACCGCCTGCACTGGTCGAGCGAGCTGCTCGCGGGGGTCGACCCGCCGCCGGGCGCGCGCTCGGCACACGCGGAGCTCGCTGACGCTCTTGTCGACGCCCGCGACGCGACGGGCGAGTTCGCCGACGCGATCGAGGCCGGCGACGGCAACACGTCGGCGCTCCTCCTCGAGTGGCGCGGCGCGCTCTTCCGCGTCCGGCTCGCGCGCGTCCGCCTCTCGATCCGCCCGCCGAGACCGGCCGCCCCCCTACCGGGACAGGGCTTTCCGCTCGCCGCCGCAATCGCCACCGCCCTCACCATCGCGGGTGTGGCTGCATTCACGGCCGGCGCCGTGCTCGTGCTCTGGCCGGTCTGGGCCCTAGGGCTCGCGCTGGTCGCGAGCGGGTACCTGGCGTACCGTCCGTAAGCCATTTCTGCCGTAACCGGGGGCCCGACCGGGTCGTTCTTACTTTGAGATGGCAAGAGGGGTCGAAGAGCTTCGGCGGGGACTGCCGCTGCCGCGGCCGACGCCCCGATTCCGCAGGCGCGCCTGGCGGGAGTTCCAGCGTGCGCTCGATCCGTTGGCCCGGCCTAGGCCGCTTCCGCCTGCGCGGACCTGATCCGCGCGAGGGTCTCGTCGCGCCCCAGCAACTCGATGCTCTCGAACAGGCCCGGTGAGACCTTCGAGCCCGTGACCGCGATGCGGATCGGCTGGAACGCCTGCCTCGTGTTTTGCCCTAGACGCGCAGCCAGACCGCGGAGTGCCTCCTCGATCGCCTCCGCGGTGAAGGGCTCGACCTCGGCGAGCGTGTCCGCGGCCGCCGCGAGCACCTCTGGGTCGAGCTCCGCGCGGTCGTAGCCGTCCCGGGAGGAGACAAGCCTCCGGCCTATCCGTTCCCGTTCGAACAGGAATCCCGCGTACTCCGGAAACTCGCCGAGGCGCTCGATCTTCTGCTGAACGAGCGGCGCGGCGGCGCGAATCCGCTCCTCGGGCCAGTCGAAACCTTGCTCGCGCAGGTAGGCGAGGAGGCGCTCGGCATACTGCTCGGGCAGCAGCGCGCGCAGGTAGACGCCGTTCATCCAGTCGAGCTTCTCGTAGTCGAGGGTCGCCGGGCTCGACCCAACCCGCTCGAGCGAGAAGCGCTCGACGAGCTCGTCAGGACTCATGATCGTGGTCTCGCCGTCAGGCGCCCACCCGAGCAGCGCGAGAAAGTTCATCAGCGCCTCGGGCAGGTACCCGGCGGCCCGGAACTCGTCGACCGAGGTCGCGCCGTGACGCTTGGAGAGCTTCTTGCCGTCGCCGCCGAGCACGTCGGGCACGTGCGCGTACACCGGGGGCCCGTGGCCGAGCGCCTCGAGGATCTGGAGCTGCTTCGGCGTGTTCGAGACGTGGTCCGAACCGCGGATCACGTGCGTGATCCGGTCGTCCATGTCCTCGACCGGGTTCGCGAAGTTGTACGTCGGACGCCCGTCGGAGCGGACGATGACGAGGTCCTCGAGCTGCTCGTTGGGGACCTCGATCCGGCCGCGGACGGCGTCCTCCCAGGCGGTCACGCCCTCGTCGGGCATGCGGAAGCGGATCGCGCCCTCGTCCTCGTAGGCCTTCTGCTCCTCGACGAGCCGCTGCGCGAGCTCGCGGCAGCGGTCCATCGCGTCGAGCTGGAAGGCGACCGGTCCGTCCCAGTCGGTGCCGAGCCACTGCAGCGAGCGCTGGATCTGCTCCGTTGCTTCGGCGACCTCGCGGCTGATGTCCGTGTTCTCGATCCGCAGCAGGCACTCGCCCCCGCGCCCGCGCGCGAACAGCCAGTTGAAGAGGAACGTGCGCACCCCGCCGATGTGCAGGAACCCGGTCGGGCTCGGGGCCATGCGGACGCGGACGCTCACGTGGCAAGCGTAGTCGGGCCAGGCCGGCGAACCAGTCCACGGAGGCGCCGCGGTGCGGCACGAACCGGGCGGTCGACGAGCGGCTCGGGCGCCCGCGCAGGGGAACCGGGGACACCCCCCGGTAGCGTACGAGGCGTGCTACTCGGCGCGCACTGCTCGGGCGGGGTGAAGAAGGCGCTCGACCGCGCAGCCGAGCTCGAGGTCGACTCCGTCCAGCTCTTCGTGCAGAGCCCACGGGCCTGGCGCTTTCCCGACCATGACCCCGCCGACCTGGCGGCGTTCGGCGAGCGCCGGCAGGAGCTCGGGATCGGAGGCGTGCTCGTCCACTCGCTCTACCTCGTCAACCTGGCGAGCCCGAACGACGAGTTCTACGGCAAGAGCGTCACCACGCTCTGCTCGACGATGGACACGGCGTGTGCGATCGGTGCGGACGCAGTCGTCTTCCACGTCGGCTCACACCAGGGCGCCGGGTTCGACTCCGGCCTAGAACGCGTCGTGTCTGCGCTCGCGCAGGCGTGCGAGCGAACGAGCGAGACGACCTGGCTGCTGATCGAGAACTCGGCCGGCGCGGGCAGCACGATCGGGCGCTCGATCGAGGAGCTCGGTGCGCTGTACGACGCGGCGGGGCAGCACCCCCGCCTCGGCGTGTGCCTCGACTCGTGCCACCTCTGGGTCTCCGGCTATGACGTCACCGACCGCACCACTCTCGACCGGCTGCTGGACGAGCTCGACGATCGGATCGGGCTCGACCGCCTGCGCGCTCTGCACGTGAACGACGCCCAGGCGCCGCTCGGCTCGAACCGCGACCGCCACGCGAACGTGCTCGAGGGCCTGATAGGCGAGCAGCTCGGCGTCTTCCTAGGCCACCCGAGGCTGCAGGGCCTGCCCGCCGTCCTCGAGGTGCCTGGGCCGGACAACCATGGCGCCGACGCAGCGGAAATGAAGAAGCTTCGCGAGCTCCACGCCCGCTGGGCGAAGTGACCCTTTCAGCCATGTCAGGGGTCAGACCCTTTACATCTTCCACTGCGGAGAAAAGCGTGATCTGCGCGCGAACCGGCGCACATTCCGCACACTCGCGTGGCAGTTGGGGTCAGACCCCGGCCATGACCTTTTCGGACGAGCTCCGAGCGAGCGTCAGCGCAGCTGGGCGAAGACGCGGAAGGTCGGGCGCCCGACCGGCAGCTCCGAGAACTCCGGGTTCACGCACCCGAGCTCGTCACCCCGGTGGTGGTAGGTCTCCTCGACCTCGACGCGGCACATCGGCAGCGGCTGCCGCTTCGAGCGGATTGCGCCGAAGCCGCCGCGGCGCCGCTCCGCCTCCCGCAGCAGATCGATGTCGATCTCGACGTCGTAGACCTTCTGCATGCAGCCGATGTAGGTGTGCCCGAACTCCTCGTAGGCGTAGACGAACGGGCAGGCACGATCGACGCAGGCAGCCGGGTAGACGATCTTGTCGCAGTGCACCCCGCAGCGCCGGCACTCTACTTCGTCCTGGGGACGGAGCGGCAGTGCCTCGGCCGCAGCGCGACGGATCTCCATACCGAGATTTTGGGGTCCGTTCTTTCCACTGCGCAAGTCTTGACAAGAGGGCGCCGGATAGGCTAGGGGCCCGTGGCGCGAAGGCTTCTGTGGGCATCCCTCGGCCTCGCGCCGGTCACCATGGTCGTGGACTACGCATTGGACGTCGACGACGTCGCGCTCTTCGTGCTGGCGGCGCTCGCCCTGATCCCTCTCGCCTGGCTGATCGGCGAGGCGACCGAGCAGGCTGCACACCACACGGGCCCCGGTATCGGGGGCTTTCTGAACGCCACCTTCGGCAACGCCCCCGAGTTGATCATCTCGCTGTTCGCGGTCAGCGACGGCCTGTTCGAGGTCGTCCGCGGCTCGCTGACGGGGAGCGTCGTCGGAAATCTCCTGCTCGTGCTGGGGTTTTCGATGCTGCTCGGCCCGACCAAGCCCATCGACCGCCGGTCCGGGTTGACCTCGATCGCCCTCGTCTTGGTGGCCGTCTTGCTCTTCCTCGTCGTCGCGGTTCCCGGCTGGGAAGGCGACACGAACCGCCACTCCCTTCAGGTGCTCTCGATCCCTGTTTCCGTCGCGCTCCTACTCCTCTACGTGTACGTCACACGCATGCAACTCAAGCGCCACCGCGCGCTCTCCAGGGCAGCGGTGGAGGACGGCGCCTGGAGCTTCCGTGCGGCGATGATCGTCCTCGGCGTCGCCACCGCGGCGACTGCGATCATCGCCGAGATCCTCGTCAGCACGATCGAGACGTTCGCGGAGCGGGCGCACCTGAGCGACTTCTTCGTCGCGGCGGTGATCGTCGCCATTGTCGGCAACGCCGCGGAGCACGGCGGTGCGGTCGTCGTCGCCCGGCGCGGCCGGATCAAGCTGGCAACGGAGATCGCGCTCTCCTCGAGCGCCCAGGTCGCGGTCTTTCTGATCCCGGCTGTGACGATCCTGGCCTGGGCGATCAACCCGCTCACGCTCGCCTTCCGCCAGGTGGAGATCGCCGTGATGGGCGGCTCGGCAATGCTCGCCGCCGTCCTGCTGGCGCGGGGGACGGCGAGCTGGTGGCGCGGCGCCGTGCTGATCACCGGCTACGTGTGCGCGGCGCTCGTCTTCTACAAGGCCGGCGGCCGCTAGCGGTAAGCCGCGACCAGCACCCCGAGCGCGCGAGGGATCAGCTCGCTCGCTCGGTCGATGTCGCCGTCGGTGACGTCCAGATGCGTCGCCACCCGGAGCACGCCCGGACGGAGGAGCCCGACCTGGACGCCGTGTGCGGCGATCCGGGCCCGCGCATCGGCGGCGTCGACGCCGACCGAGCCGACGTCGATGCCGACGAAGTTCGTCTCCACCGCCTCGACGTCGACCGGAAGGCCGGCAGTCGCGAGCGCCTCGGCGAGCCGCTTCGCGCGGGCGTGGTCGTCGGCGAGCCGCTCGATGTTGTGGTCGAGCGCGTAGAGCATCGCCCCAGCGACAACACCGGCCTGGCGGAGCGCTCCGCCGAAGAGGAATTTGAGTCTCCAGGCGGCGGCGATCCGCTCCTCCGACCCGGCGAGAATCGCACCGAGCGGGCAGCCGAGCCCCTTCGAGAAGCAGATCTGGACCGTATCGGCGAGCCGGCCGTACTCTGCCGGCGGGATGCCGCTCGCGACTGACGCGTTCAGCAGGCGCGCGCCGTCGAGGTGTACCGCGAGTCCGAGACCGTGTGCGGTTTCGATCACCTCGCGGAGCTCCTCGAGCGGCCAGACCCGGCCGCCGGCGCTGCGGTGAGTCTGCTCGAGGACGACGATCCCCACGGGTTGGAACTCGTCCGCGGTCTCGACGACGGTGCGGATCTGTTCCGGCGTGATCCGCCCGGCGATGCCCCGCAGCGGACGTGTGACGAGCCCGGAGTGCACGGCCGGTCCGCCTGCCTCGTAGATGAGCATGTGCGTCCGCTCCTCGGCGATAAGCTGTGTGCCGGGGCGGGTGAGCGCCCGGAGGGCGATCTGATTCGCCATCGTCGCAGTCGGCAGGAAGAGCGCCGCATCCTGACCGAGGAGCTCAGCCGCGCGACGCTGGAGCTCGTTCACGGTCGGATCCTCCCGCGCCTGCTCGTCGCCGAGCTCGGCCGAGGTCATCGCCGCGAGCATTTCCGGCGTCGGCTTCGTCGCGGTGTCGGAGCGCAGGTCGATCACGCACGGAGCGTAGCCGCGGGCCGCGGCGCGCGAAGCGCCGCCCGCTCCCCCACCCAGGGTGGGGAGCTGTCCCGCCACCCTCGGAGGCGATGCTACCGGGGCCGTGTGAGCGGTCAGTCGCGGGGGCGTATCGATGTCGTGCCCGTTTCTCCACAGGCGACGGCGATGCGTCTAGGCGCACCCCGGCGG
>JBKPCT010000215.1:0-7130 GCA_046727515.1 Actinomycetota bacterium
TCGTGTACGGGTCGACGAGGCGCACGTTCGGCCGCCGGCGGAGCCGATGCAGGAGCCGGATGCTGTTTCGGCCGAGCGACATCGGATGCTCCTTCAGCACGAGGTCGTGGCCCTGGGGCAGCGCGTCGGCGACCTGCTCGACGAGCGAGGCCTGGTCGGCGCAGTGCGGGACGACGCGCTGGATCTTGTAGTCGTCGGTGACGTGCAGCGGGAAGTAGACGAACGGCCGGTTCGCGTCGACGCGGTCGTAGAAGGGCCGTGCCGCCCGGGCGCGCAGCCACTCGGAGGCGTTCTGGTGCAGAAGCCGCCAGGGGCGGAGGTAGTCGTTGTCCCGGTCGTCGGTCAGCTTCCGCTCCAGGTGGCCCGCGAACACCTTGGCGCGCCGTGCCTCGACGGGTACGCGGCGGAACTCGCGGATCGGCGTCCCCGCGCCCGTGAACGACACACGGAACGCCTCGACCTCGTTGCGCTCCTCCGCCGAGAGCTCCCGAAGCTCGTCGAGCGGCGCGATCGGCGCGTGCAGCGTGTCGACGTAGACGCGCAGCGGGTTCGGGAAGATCGTGTGCAGGATGAAGAGGACCGGGATGCCGCGCCGGTTCGCGACCAGGTGAGCCGCGATCCGGATCGTCTCGTTCCCTACCTCGGGCAGCGCGACGTGCGGCCGAGCCTCCCCGAAGATGCGCTCCAGTGCACGGAATCGATCCACCGTGCGCCTGATGCACCACTCCTCCGGTCGGCCGGCGCACGGCTTGTCGTTGCGGTAGACGTCGCGGAGGTGCGGGATCGGGTACGTCGCCTCGAGCCTGCGAACCTCGTCGTCGAGCGACGCCGGCTCGCCGAGCTCGGCGATCACGTCCTGGATCGAGCGGGCGTCCACACCGCGGTCACGCAGCTCCTTCGCCGACCGGCGAGACTCGGTCAGATGCGTGACGGAGTGGCCGCGCCGTTCGAGCTCGCGGCCGACGACGCCGTAGAACTCGCTCTCGTAGGTCTGGAGCGTCGTGATCAGGAACCGCATGGCCTCGGCCAGCCTAGCCAGCCTCGGTTCTTGCGGCCGCCTGGCTACCGGGCGGCTTGCACGGCTATGGAGCTCCGAGCGCCTCCGCAAGCAGCTCCCGGAACCGCGTCGGCGAGTACTCGCGGGCGACGTACTCGTGGCCGCGGCGGCGCATCTCCTCGAGACGCGCAGGATCTGCGAGCAGCTCGCGGACGGCGGCGGCCAACTCCTCGGGGGAGAAGCCGGAGAGGACGACCCCGCCACCCGACTCGTTGACGAGCGCCTCGGGGCCGCCGCTCGGCGTGGTGACGACGGGAAGGCCCGCAGCGAGCGCCTCGGCGGCGGCGATTCCGAACCCCTCCTGCCTGGAGGGGAGGACGAAGAGGGTCGCGCGGTGTAGCTCGGGCTCGATCGAGGGGACCGGGCCGGTCGCCTCGACGCGGTCGGGCAGCGGGCCGACCGGCGGAGCGCCGACGAGCAGCACGCGGACACCTGGGAGCAGCGGCAGCGCATCGAGCAGCAGGCGGACGTTCTTGCGCGTGTCGTCGGCGCGCCCGACGAACGCGAGTACGGGCCGCTCGAGCGTCGCACGCCAGAGGTCGTCAGGAGCTGCCGAGAGCGCGACGGGGATCGGCAGGATCCCGACCGCGTCCTCGGCGAGTCCGCCGGCCCGGGCGACGCTCGCCCGGCTCCAGGGCGAGGTCGCGAATACCCGCTCGGCTCGGTCGAGCACGCGCCGCTCCAGACGCCGCAGGGTCGGTGCGTTCACTCGCAGCGCGAGCCGCCGTGCGGCGGACAGCCCACGACGCCGGCCGGCCCACTCGTCGGCGAGCCCGGTGCCGATCCAGCAGCGGTACGGCCGGCCGGAACGGACCGCGGCGTAGCCATGGGAGGCGGAGGTCGACACGACCCAGAGCTCGCGAGCATCGCGCAGCTCGGGAGCGAGCCAGCCGCCGGCGAGGAACTGGTTGCCTGCGTCGAACCACCGAAACGCGGACGGCACGCCGGGAACGTCGAGGGGGGACCCCTCGATCGAGACTTCGGCGAGGCTGGGGTGCAGCGCGTAGTGGAACGAGGGCCGCCGACCGAGGTCGACCGCGCCGCGCCAGAACGCCTCCATCTGCGCGAGCGCGCCACCCCCGAAACGGGGATCGGCGCCGACCACGGCGAGGTCGACGAGCTCCGGCGCTGCCACGGCGGGCTACGTTAGCGGCGCAGACGATCGATTTCTTCGATCATCTAGCCTTGGGCACGATGGCGAATCGGCCCCGCCTGCTCGTTCTCAACCAGTACTACTGGCCGGGCGTCGAGGCGACCGCGAACCTCCTGACCGAGCTCTCCGAGGCGCTCGCCGCCACGTACGACGTGACCGTGATCACCGGTGCGTCGCGCGGCCTGCCCCGCCGCCAGGAGCGGAACGGCGTCAACATCGTCCGCGTCCGCTCGACCGCCTACGACCGTGCGCACCTGCCTGGGCGCGCGATGAACTACCTCTCCTACGCGCTCGGCGTGGTCGGCAAGGCGATGGTCTCCAGGCGCCCCGACCAGGTCGTCTGCATGACCGACCCGCCCTTCATCGGCTCGGTCGCGAGGCTCGTCGCCGCTCGGTTTCGCGCACCCGTCCTCGTCGTGATGCAGGACGTCTTCCCGGAGATCGCGGTCAAGCTCGGCCGGCTTCGGAACCCGCTCGTCGTCAAGCTGCTCCGGCTCCTGATCGACCCCTCGTTGCGCGCGGCCGACCGCGTAGTCGTGATCGGGGAGACGATGCAGAAGCGGGTGGAGGCGAAGGGCGTCTCGCCGGACCGGATCCGCGTGATCCCGAACTGGGGCGATGCCGCGAGCGTCGTCCCGAAGCCGCACGACAACCAGTGGGCGCGCCGGCACAAGCTCGCGAAGCGCTTCGTCGTCATGCACTCCGGCAACATCGGCCACGCGCAGAACCTCGACGCGCTGATCCGAGCGAGCACCTTCCTACGCGACCTCGACGACCTAGCCGTCGTCCTGATCGGATCAGGAGCGCGGCGGCACGAGCTCGTCCACCTGATGCGCGTGCTCGAGGCGGACAAGATCGAGATGATCGGCTACCAGGAGCGCTCGATCCTCTCCGAGTCGCTCTCGACCGCCGACGTCCACGTCGTCGGGCTCGCGCACGGCCTGGCCGGCTACGTTGTCCCGAGCCGCGTGTACGGGATCCTCGCGGCCGGCCGTCCCGTGATCGCCGCCACCGACGCCGAGAGCGAGACGGCGCACCTCGTCACCGAGGTCGGCTGCGGCGTCGTCGTGCCGCCGGGGAACCCGTTCATGCTCGCCGCCGCGATTCGGGCCGCCCACGACGGCGAGTACGACCTGGAGGCCATGGGCAAGCGCGCGCGCGCGTTCGCCGAGGCGGAGGCCGATCGGTCGATCGCGATGCGTCGCTACCGCGACGTGCTGGACGAGCTGCAGGAGGCCGGTGCTCGCGGTTGAGGTGGTCTTCTGGACAGCGCTCGCGGCGCTCGTCTGGACGCACGTCGGATACCCGCTCGCCGCCGCAGTCGCCGCGCGCGCGCGGCGACGGCGGGTGCGCGCCGGGGACGTGGTGCCGAGCGTGACGCTGATCGTCGCCGCGCACGACGAGGAGAGCGTGATCGAGCGCCGACTGGAGAACCTGCTCGCTCTGGACTATCCACCCGAGGAGCTCGAGATCGTTGTCGCCTCGGACGCCTCGGCCGACCGCACCGACGTGCTCGTCGAGGCGGTCGCGGCGCGCGAGCCGCGGGTGCGCCTGTTGCGCTGCCCACGGGCAGGGAAGGTGGCCGCTCAGAACATGGCCGTGCGCGCGAGCAGGGCGGAGATCGCCGCCTTCTCGGACGCGAACGCGGCCTGGGCGCCCGACGCGCTCCGCAGGCTCGTCCGCAGCTTCGCCGACCCCGACGTCGGCTATGTCTGCGGGCGGCTCGTCCTCACCGACGCTGCCGGCTCGAACCGCGAAGGCGTCTACTGGCGCTTCGAGACCTGGCTGCGCGAGCAGGAGTCCGCACTCGGGTCGGTGACGGGCGGGAACGGCGCGATCTACGCCGTTCGGCGGGCCGACTACGTCGAGGTCGACCCGCGCTTCGGCCATGACCTCTCGCTGCCCTACGTGATGGTGCAGCGCGGGCGGCGCGCCGTCTACGACCCGGAGGCGATCGCGACCGAGCGGCCGACACCGGAGATCGGAACCGAGTACCGGCGCAAGGTGCGCATGTTCGAGCACTGCTGGCTGATCGTCGCGCGCGGGAAGATGCTCCGCCGGCAGCCGCCGCTCTACTTCGCGGAGATCTTCTCGCACCGCCACCTCCGCTACGCGTCGGGGCTCCTGCACCTCGTCCTGCTCGGGACGAACGTCGCGCTCGTCGCGGCACGCAAGGGCTGGATCTACGACGCCGCGCTCGCGCTGCAGGTCGCGTTCGGCGCCTTCGCGCTCGCGCGGCCGTCGATCGCCCGTTACTACGCGCTCGTCACGTGGGCGACGGTCGCCGGCCTCTGGAACTACCTGCGCCGCGGCGTGCCCGCGACCTGGGACGCGGCCGAGGGCACCCGCTGAACCGCGCGCTCGACATCGCCGGCGCGGGCGCGGGCTTGCTCGTGACGAGCCCGCTGCTCGGTCTCGCCGCGCTGGCAGTGAAGCTCGAGGACGGCGGCCCGGTCTTCTACCGCCAGCTGCGGGTCGGGAAGAACGGCCGGGACTTCGAGCTGCTGAAGCTGCGGACGATGGTCGTCGACGCCGAGCTGAAGGGCGCGGGCTACGCGGTCGATCGGGACGACCCTCGGATCACTCGCGCCGGCCGGGTTCTCCGCCGCCTGTCGATCGACGAGCTTCCGCAGCTCTGGAACGTGCTGCGGGGCGACATGAGCCTGGTGGGGCCGCGGCCGACGCTCCGTTATCAGGTCGACCGCTACGACGATCGCCAGCGTCACCGGCTGGACGTGAAGCCGGGCCTGACCGGCTGGGCGCAGGTGAACGGCCGCGCCGCGCTGCCATGGGACGAGCGCATCGAGCTCGACCTCTGGTATGTCGAGCATCGCTCCACCTGGATCGACCTGAAGATCCTCGCGCTGACACCGTTCGCACTCTTCCGCGGCACGTACAGGGGCGCGACCGGCGGCTGGACCTGACGCCCGCTTCATGGGGGGAACGGCCGGTTCCCCCCATGGGCCCCCCTCCCTAACCTTGCTCGCACCTGGGCAGTGTCGTCTGCCGCGCCGGCCGGGTCGGTCGCGGCGGCGAACGTCCCTCAGCGGCGTAGCACGAGGTTCAGGGACGGAAACTGCTGCGCCCGCCCGAGGACCTTGGCGCGCGCGGCCGGCTCGAGCTCTCCATTCCGGTGCAGCAGGCAGAGCTCGAATCCGAGCGACTCGTAGAAGGCGAGCACGTCCGCGGGCGCCTCTCCGCGCCCGTGCGGCCCGCTCCGGAACTCGACGATCGCCGCCAGCTCCGGGCTGCGCTCGAGGATCGCCGAGGCTCCCCGCAGGACCTGCGGTTCGGCTCCTTCCACATCGACCTTCAGCACGTCGACCGCACCCTCCGGGACGAGCTCGTCGAGCGGGGCTGCGCGTACCTCGACGCCCTGCTCGCCGACCTGCGCCCCCGAGCGGTGCGCAGGATCGATCGCGACGCGCACCGTTCCCGCCGCGTCCGAGGCTGCAGCCTCGACGATCTCGACGTCGGCACGATGCCGCCAGACGTTCGCGCGCAAGAGCTCGAGGGTCCACGGCACCGGTTCGACGGCGACGACGTGCGCCCCGAGCTGCGCTGCGAACAGGGAGTGGTAGCCGACGTTCGCGCCGACATCGACGAACACCGACCCGGGCTCGACGAGCTGCGTGAGCGCCTTCATCACATCTGCCTCCCAGATCCCCTGACTACGGATCCACGGCGTCAGGTGCTCGTCCGCCCGATCGAACCAGAGCGTCCCGATCGCGGTGTCGAGCTCGACCGCGTCGGCCGGCAGCGCCGGCAGCGAGCCGCCCGGGAGCGGAGTGTGTTTCCGCCGGCTGCGGCGGAACGCCGCCAGCGCGGGCCGCACGGCCCTCCGTGTGCCCTCCGGCAGCCGCTCCCAGACCACCCAGGCAAGCCTTCTCACCATGGCGTCGTACCACACCCCTCCGATTGACAGGGGGTGCCGGGGGTACCATCGTGCCGATGGCGGACAAGGGACGCGGCCGCGCGAAGGTGCTCGAGAGCGACGACGCCGTCGGGGCCCTCGGCGTCGCCGGGAAGACGCACTACGAGCAGCTGAACGCCTGGCCGCGCAAGCGCTGGCACGCACTCGGCGCCACGCTCTACCCGTCGGAGCAGGAACTCTTCGAGGGCGACCTGCGGCAGCTGATCCGCGAGTACGTGGCCCCGGGCTGGGCGCCGAAAGAGCCGCTGCTCGGGATCGACGACTCGGTCTTCACGCTCGGCTCGTGCTTCGCGCGCGAGCTGCTGCGCTACCTCACGAAGGCGGGCGTGTCCTCGAAGCGCCTGTGGATCCCGTCCGGTCTCAACAACAGCTTCGCGATCCTCGATTTCTTCTCGTGGTGCGCGACCGGCGAGGAGACCGGGCGCGGATTCCGCTACGACCGTCTCGAGACCGGTGAGATCATCGAGTGGAAGCCGGAGGCCGAGCGGCAGGCGTATGCGGACGAGTTCGGCCGGGCCGGGGCGTTCGTCTTCACGTTCGGGCTCGCGGAGGTCTGGGAGGACCGCGAGACCGGCGGCGTTTTTTGGCGCGGCGTGCCCGAGGAGATCTTCGACGCCGACCGCCACCGGTTCCGGCTGACGACCGTCGAGGAGAACGCTGCCAATATCCGGCGGATCGTGGAGCTCTGCGCGCAACTGAACCCAACGGCGCCGGTCGTGCTCACGCTCTCGCCCGTCCCACTGATGGCGACGTTCCGCGAGGCCTCCTGCATGACCGCCGACTGCGTCTCGAAGTCCGTCCTGCGGGTGGCACTCGACCAGGTGATGAGCGACAGGCGCGAGGGTGTCTACTACTGGCCCTCCTACGAGGTCGTCCGCTGGGCCGGCGCGCACCTGCCGTGGCCGGCGTACGGGCTGCACAACCGCAAGCCGCGCGACGTTTCGAAGCGGATCGTCGCGGAGATCATCGACGCTTTCGTGGAGGCC
>JBKPCT010000216.1:0-16549 GCA_046727515.1 Actinomycetota bacterium
CGGCGAGTCGGTCTGCCTCTGGGTCGTCCCGCGCGAGTCGATTCTCGAGGTCGAGGACTTCGTCGACGAGCTGAACCGCAACTACCACCGGGTCGACGGCTACTCGTTGAAGACGAAGCTGGCGGAGGCACGTGAACGAGCAAGAACGGCAGCTGCTGCTCGCGATCGCTGACGACGAGCTCGTCCTCGGCTGGCGCGACTCGGAGTGGACGGGGATCGCGCCGGTGCTCGAGGAGGACGTCGCCCTCTCGTCGATCGCGCAGAACGAGATCGGACACGCGCGGGCGATCTACCAGCTGCTGTCGGAGGACGCCGACGCGCTCGCCTTCGACCGCTCTCCGGAGGAGTACCGCTGCGCGCAGCTGGTCGAGCTGCGGTTCGTCCCCGACTGGGCGCGGACGATCGCGCGCCGCGTGCTCTACGAGGCGGCCGACGAGATCCGGCTGGCGACGTTGAAGGCCTCACCGGACGAGGCGGTCGCGGGACTCGCCGCCAAGATCGACCGCGAGGAGGCATATCACCGCATGCACGCGCAGATGTGGCACGAGCGGCTCGCAAGCGAGCCGCGCTTCGAGGAGGCGCTCGACGAGCTCTGGCCGTACGCAATCGCCATGTCCACGGAAGCCGACTGGGGAAAACTTTCGGCACGTTTGCAGCGAGAAACGCCAAGTAACAGTCTGTTACAAGGGCTCGAGCGCGGGACTCACACGCGCGGCTGGACGCGCCTCTGGGAGGAGATGACCGAGGTCCGCCGCTCGGTCGCGGAGGCGACATGGTGACCGTGGCCGAGGTGTGGGACGCGCTTGCCGAGCTCGAGGACCCGGAGATCCCGGTGATCTCGATCGTCGACCTCGGCGTCGTGCGCGACGTCCAGGTCGACGGCGAGCGAGTCCACGTCGAGTTCACGCCGACGTTCCTCGGGTGCCCTGCGCTCGAGGTCATGCGCGCGCAGATGAAGGAGGCGATCGAAGGGCTCGGCGCCGAGGCGGACGTCGAGCTCGTCCTCGACGACTCGTGGTCGACCGACCGGATCACCCCCGAAGGGCGGGAGAAGCTCCGCGCCGCCGGCTTCGGCCCGCCCGCGCCCCGTGGACCGGCGCCGCCGAAGCTCGTGCAGCTGCAGAGCCAGCACTTCCGCTGTCCGTACTGCGGCTCGACCGCGACGACACTCGAGAACGTCTTCGGCCCGACCCCGTGCCGCTCGATCCGCTACTGCACCACCTGCCGCCAGCCGTTCGAGCAGTTCAAGACGATCTAGCCGTGGGGCGGGCTCGAACCCGCCCCACGGCTATCTCTGATCTACGGCTACCACCTCACCAGCCGGCGGTCGCTGCTGCTGCGGATGCGACGGATCGCGACGATCGCCGCACCGCTGAGGAGCAGAACCGCGACTGCGCTGCCGCCGCCGACGAGCGCATCGTTCCAGTCGGAGCCGTGGGTCGAGACGGCTGCCGCGCGCGGAAGTCGGCCGGAAGCCGACCTCTGTGCCTTGTCGAGGGCGTCCTCGTGCTGGAAGTGAAGCGCGATCAGCTGGGAAGCGCTACGCCCGGACGGCCTCTCCTGCCTTGCCCGATAGATCGCGTCCTCGTGCTGGTAGTGCCGTGCGAGCTGAGCCGTCCGGCTCAGCTCCGGCTTCGAAGCGGACTGAGCCCCGGAGATGTCCGCGCACAGCAACAGGAGCGCCGCGAAGGCCAGTGTGAGGCTGCTGATTCGTTGCAGGGAGCTCGACATCGGATCGTCCTTTCCGTCTCGACCGCCCCTTGCGGTCTCGATGCTCTACGAGACCACGGCGCGCTAACGGCGCACCCGGACGCTGGCTAAGAATCCGCTAAGGCGGGGCAGCTTTTCGCCGCTGCAGCGCCGTGCTAGCGTCCGCCCGCGGGGCAATGGATTTCCACATCCTCGGGCCGCTCGAGGTTCGCGGCGATGACGATCGACCGCTCGAGCTGGGCGGGCGCAAGCAGCGGGCGCTGCTTGCCGTTCTCCTCCTCCACGCGAATCGAGTGCTCTCCTCTGACAGCCTCGTCGAGGCGTTGTGGGGTGAGTCGCCGCCGGGGACGGCTACCACGGCGCTCCAGGGCTACGTCTCCCAGCTCCGGAAGACGTTCGCTCCAGCTCAGGCCATCGTCACGCGCGCACCCGGCTACATGATCGAGCTGCGGGAGGACGAGCTCGACCTCAACCGCTTCGAGCGGCTGCTCGAAGAAGCGCGCAGCTCCGATGCGGCAAGCGCGGCTGCGCACCTGCACAAGGCGCTCGCGCTCTGGCGGGGACGGGCGCTCGGCGACCTCGCGGATGAGCCGTTCGCTCGTTCCGAGGCCCTGCGGCTCGAGGAGTTGCGCCTGGTTGCGCTCGAGGAGCGGATCGAGGCGGATCTCGTGCTGGGCCGCCACGCCGCGCTCGTCGGCGAGCTCGAGGCGTACGTCGCGCAGGAGCCGCTACGTGAGCGGCCGCGGGGCCTGCTGATGCTCGCTCTCTACCGCTCGGGCCGGCAGGCAGAGGCGCTCGCCGCTTACCGTGAGGCGCGGAGGGTCCTGGTCGACGAGCTAGGGATCGAGCCGAGCCGTGGGCTGCAGGAGCTCGAGCAGGCGATCCTGCGTCAGGACCCGGAACTCGATTTGCCCACGCCCTCAGTCGGGGAGGCGAGACGCGAGCCCGACGCGCGCGCGCCGGGCGTGCCTACACCTGGGCCGCCGGCGGCGGCGCGCGAGGAGCGGAAGGTGGTCTCGGTGCTCTTCGTCGACCCCGTTGGCTTTACGGGGCGCGCCGACCTAGCCGACCCGGAGGATGTGCGCGCCGCTCTGCGGCCGTTCCATGCGGCGGTGAGGCGTGAGATCGAGCGTTTCGGCGGCATGGTCGAGAAGTTCGTCGGCGACGCTGTGATGGCGGTGTTCGGCGCGCCGCTTGCGCACGAGGACGACCCCGAGCGGGCCGTCAGGGCGGCGCTGGCGCTGCGCCAGTGGGTCACTGAGGAAGGTGAGGACCTGCAGGTGCGGATGGCGGTCAATACCGGAGTGGCGCTCGTCTCGCTCGCCGCCCGCCCGAGCGAGGTGGATGCGGTCGCGGCAGGCAACGTCGTCAATCTCGCGCAGCGGCTGCAGGTCGCGGCGCCTGTCAACGGGATCTTCGTCGGAGAGCAGACCTACCGCGCGACCCGGCAGGCAATCGAGTACCGCCAGGCTGAGCCGATCGAGGCGAAGGGACAGTCGAGCCCCGTCGCGGCATGGGAGGCGCTCGAGGCGCGCTCGCGGCTCGGTGTCGACTTCCTGCGCGGGGCGCGGACGCCGCTCGTCGGCCGGCAGCGTGAGCTGGATCTGCTCGTCTCGGCGCTCAGACGCGTCCGCGAGGAGCGCTCGCCTCAGCTCGTCACGCTCGTCGGCGTCCCCGGCATCGGCAAGAGCAGACTCGTGTTCGAGCTGTTCGGGAAGGTCGAGCAGGACCAGGAGCCGATCACGTGGCGGCAGGGCCGCTGCGTGCCGTACGGCGACGGCGTTAGCTTCTGGGCGCTGGGCGAGATCGTCAAGGCGCAGGCCGGGATCCTCGAGTCGGACGGCCTGGAACAGGTCGAGCAGAAGCTCCACGCCGCGGTGGTCGAGAACGTCAGCGAGGAAAGCGAGGCGCCCTGGGTGGAACGCCAGCTACGACCCCTGGTCGGAGCCGTCGCGGAGGTCGGATCGGGGAACGGCTCCGAAGAAGCGTTTGGAGCGTGGCGGCACTTCCTCGAGGGCTTGGCCGACCTGCGGCCGCTCGTGCTCGTCCTCGAGGACCTGCATTGGGCGGACGACGGCTTGCTCGATTTCGTCGACGAGCTCGCGGATCGTGTTCGTGACGCGCCGCTGCTCGTCCTTTGCACTGCGCGTCCCGAGTTGCTCGAGCGACGGCCGGGGTGGGGTGGCGGCAAGGCGAACGCCCTCACGATCTCGCTCGCGCCGCTCTCGGACGAGGAAACCGCGCGTCTCGTCGCAGCTGTGCTGGAGCAGCCGCGGCTCGAGGGGGACGTCCACGCAGCGCTGCTCGCACGAGCGGCGGGCAACCCGCTCTACGCCGAGCAGTTCGCACGCGTGCTCGCCGAGGTCGGCACGCTCGACGAGCTGCCCGAGACAGTGCAGGGCATCATCGCCGCCCGCCTCGACGGCCTCTTGCCCGAGGCGAAGGCGCTGCTCCAGGACGCGGCCGTCGTCGGCAAGGTGTTCTGGCTCGGCGCAGTCGAGTCAATAGGCGCAGGTGCCCGCCAGCAGGCTGAAGAGCTGCTCCTTGCTCTGGAGCGAAAGGAGTTCGTGCAGCAGGCCCGCCGCTCATCGATCGCAGGCGAGGCCGAGTACGCCTTCCGGCACGTCCTGCTCCGCGACGTCGCCTATAGCCAGATCCCGCGGGCTGCACGTGCAGAGAAGCACGGGCTCGCCGCCGAATGGATCGAGTCACTCGGCCGCTCCGAGGACCACGCCGAGATGCTTGCCCACCACTACCTGAATGCGCTCGAATACACCAAGGCGGTAGGGGGCGAAGACTCTGCACTCAGGAAGCGCGCACGCCTCGCGCTGCGGGCGGCGGGCGACCGCGCCCTCGCCCTCGCCTCCTACGCGGCCGCCGAACGCTCCTACAGCGCAGCGCTCGAGCTCTGGCCCAAGGACGATCCAGCGCGGCCTCGGCTTCTCTTCCGTCGTGCTGCTTCGGCGCCCAGCTGGGCGGGAGGCGACCCTGAGCGGCTGGTCGAGGCAAGGGACGCGTTGCTAGATGCGGGCGAAAACGCACTGGCCGCCGAGGCAGAGATGCTCCTGGCAGAGACCTTCCGGATGCAGGGCCGAGGAGAGCTCGCGGAGGAGCATGCCGAGCGAGGAGTGGCGCTGCTCGGCACCGCTCCCCGAAACCGGTCGAGCGCCGCCGTTCTCGCACGCCGAGCGAACTGGCTCATGCTCTCGGGCGAGCTCGATCGCGCGCGCTCGATCGGCGCTGAGGCGTGTGCCCTCGCGGAGCGGGTTGCCTGGCCGGAAGGCAAGAGCGAAGCCTTGCGGGTGCTCGGCACCACGCGTGTGACGGGCGGCGACCGGGGCGGACTGGACGATCTCGTGCAAAGCATCGAGGTCGCAGCAGAGGCGGGCGCACTCGCCGCGCTCTCGCGCGCACGCAACAACTTGTCGGTGGCGTACCAGATTCTCGGCGAGCTCGAGGCCGCATACCAGGCGCGGCTCGATGCCGCCGAGGTCGGCGAACGGCTCGGCTCCGCCTCGCTCACCCGGTGGTTTCAGGCTGTCATCGCCGACTTCCGTTACCGGCGCGGTGAGTGGGATAACGCCGTGCAAATGACCGACGACTTCATCGCCGCGGTCGAGGCGGGCTCGCCTCACTACCTGCTTTGGCAAGTCTGTGGTGTCCGGGCCGAGATACGGCTCGCGAGGGCTGATTCGGCCGGGGCGGTCGACGACACCGAACGAGCCCTTGCGGCCGGCCTTCCCCTCGCAGAGTCCCAGGTCTCGTACTTCGTTCTCGCCGCGAGTACACACGTGTACTCGGTTACGTCAAGGCACGAGCAGGCGGCCGGGCGCGCCGACGAGTTCCTGAACGCCTTGAATCGTGGCGAACCAATCGGGTTCGGAATGATCAACCTGCCCATCTTTGCTGCGGCAGCGGTTCGACTCGACCTCGGGCGAGAGCTGATCGATGCGCTCACGGGGCACCCCCAGTTGCCGTGGACCGAGGCTGTCCGCGCATACGTCACTGGGGACTTCGTCGGCGCTGCCGAGATCTTGCGCCGAATTGGGTCGAAACCGGACGAGGCAGAGGCTCGGCTCCGCGCGGCGGAGCAGCTCGTCGCCGCGGACGCCCGGGCGGAGGCCGACGAGCAGCTCGAGCAGGCGCTCGCCTTCTATCGCTCGGTCGGCGCGACACGCTATCTCGCCCAGGCGGAGGAACTGCGCACGGGCGCAAACTGAGGCGCGGTGCAGCTGCCGCCGATGTTGGCCACACCTCGGAGCTCCCGTTGCCGCCGGACGCCTAGCCGAGCCGCTCGCCGAGACGTGCCGCGTACCAGTCCTCCCACCTCTCGTCCGGGGCCGCCGCGGCGTAGTCGCGGTCGAGCTGGACGAGCGCGTGGACGAGGTGGCTGCGCACCGGCTTCGAGCCGAGCAGCTTCGGAAACTCGGAGAGGTCCAGCAGCCAGTCCGCGTACCACGAGGCCCAGTCCGGATCCTCGCCGTCGGTGATCCGGTAGACGACGTGATGCGTCTCGGCCGCTTCGTGGAGGAGCTCGGCGAGCGTCATGCGGCGACTATCCCACATGCGTTCCGCGCGGTCGTACGCTTCAGGTGTGAGCGACCTCCGCGTCATCCGGCCGGAGCAGGCGGCCACCGGGCGGTAGCGAGCGCGCCGACTCCTCTCACCGCAGAAGGAACCCTTCACCGAGCTCGTCGTCCGGCTCGAGCACGAACTCGTGCCGGCCGGTGAGATGGGCACTTCCCTCGACCTCCGTGATCACGCCCTTGGCGGTCTCCTCGACGACGCGGCCCGTGAACTCCGTCCCGACGATGCTGCGGTGGAGGAGCGGCTCACCCGTCGCGAGGCGGCCTTCGTCGTGGAGCAGGGCGAGTCGCGCGGACGTGCCGCTGCCGCAGGGCGAGCGGTCGACCTCTCCGTCGGCGAAGACGGTGACGTTCCGCTGGGCGAATGGACCATCCCCGTCCTCCTGCCAGAAGATCACGCCGTAGACGTCACGCAGCTCCGGCTCGCCCGGGTGGACGACCTCGTGCTTCCGGTCGAGGTCGGCCTTGATCGCCCGGCCGAGCTCGATCAGCCGCGGCAGCTCCCCCGGCTCCACGCGCTCGGGAGACGAGGCGTAGAAGGCGCCGCCGAAGGCGACATCGACTCTTCGGCCCTCGGACTCGAGCTCGCGGCCCCACACGAACGCGGGCACGTTGCGGAACCGCACCGAGACGACCCGGCCGGCCTCGACACGGGCGACCGTCGGCAGCCGTCCGGAGGGGACGTCGACGACGACCTCCGGGCCCTCGACGAGCCCCGTCTCGATCGCCCACGTGACGAGCGCGATCGTCCCGTGTCCGCACGCGGTCGAGTAGCCCGCGTTGTGGAAGAAGACGACGCCGAGGTCGGCGCCGTCGTCCTCCGGGTCGGTGACGAAGCAGCCGTACATGTCGGCATGCCCCCGCGGCTCGTAGACGAGCAGGCGGCGGACCCGGTCGGCGTGCTCGGCCGCGTAGCGCCGCTTGTCGAGGATCGTCCGCCCCTCGAGCGGCGGAGCGCCCCTAGTGACGATCCGGAACGGCTCGCCGGCCGTGTGGTAGTCGACCGTCTCGATCAACGCCCGCTGAAGCGCGGCGGGCGCTTCTCGAGGAAGGCGGCGACGCCCTCGCGAAAGTCCTCGGTCTTCGTCGCCGCGCTCTGCAGCTGGGCCTCGAGGCTCAGCTGCTCGTCGAGAGTCGAGCGGGCAGCGCGGTCGAAGAGCCGTTTCGTCATCCCGATAGCGGCCGTCGGTCCCTCCGCATAGGTCACCGCCCTATCCGCAACCCGCGCCTGCAGCGCGTCCCCCTCGACGACCTCGTCGACGAGGCCCCAGGCGTGTGCGTCTGCGGCGGTCAGCCGCCGGTTCGAGGTCATCCAGGCGAAGGCCCGGGACGGGCCGAGCAGGCGGGCCAGGAAGTAGCTTCCGCCCGAGTCCGGGACCAGGCCGATTCCGATGAAGCCGGGCACGAACATCGCGTCGTCGGCGGCGATCCGGATGTCGCACGCGCACGCGAGCGAGAGCCCGGCGCCGGCGGCGGCACCGTTGACCGCTGCGATCACTGGCTTCTCCAACGCTCGGATCGCCCGCACGTTCGGGTGGTAACTCGCCTCTAGGTGCCCGGCGATGTCGCGGTCGACGGACTCGAACTCCTTCATGTCCTGGCCGGCGCAGAAGCCCTTGCCGGCGCCGGTGACGACCACCACGCGCACGTCCGGTGCCCTGGCGTCGTCGAGCGCAGCGCGCAGCGCTGCGTGCATCGAGGCCGTGAGCGCGTTGTAGGCCTCGGGCCGGTTGAGCGTGATCGTCAGGACCCCGCCGTCTCGGCTGGTCTCGACCTCGGCCACGTGGCGCAGCCTATCGCCCGGCTGGTATCACTGAGTCATGGGAGCGTTGAGGATCGCTGCTCAGGATCAGGGGTGGCCGCGCGACGCCGGGCTCCACCCGGTGTCGCTGCGGGAAGAAGAGCAGGCGCCGCTCGACGCCTACTCGCGCGTCGTCACGGAGGTGGCGCGGAAGCTCTCGCCCTCGGTCGCGAACCTGCGCGTGTCGCGCCGAATGGGGCGGGGCCGCCGTGTCGACGGCGGCGGCAGCGGGGTCGTGATCACGCCGGACGGCTTCGTTCTCACCTCCGCGCACGTCGTCGAGGGAACGGATCGGGGCGTCGCGTCGTTCGTCGACGGACGTGAGCTGTCGATCGAGGTCGTCGGCTCCGACCCGCTGTCCGACCTCGCCGTCCTCCGGACCGACTCCAACGGCCTAGCCGCAGCCGAGCTCGGCGACGCCGAGAGCCTGCAGGTCGGCCAGCTCGTCGTCGCGATCGGTAACCCGAACGGCTTCGCCGGCTCCGTCACCGCGGGAGTCGTCTCGGCGCTCGGCCGTTCGCTGCCGACGCGCTCCGGCTCGGCGACGCGCATCGTCGAGAACGTGATCCAGACCGACGCTGCGCTCAATCCGGGAAACTCCGGCGGTGCGCTCGCCGACGGGTCCGGCCACGTCGTCGGCATCAACACCGCGGTCGCAGGGGTCGGGCTCGGACTCGCCGTTCCGATCAACGAGACGACACGGCGGATCGTCGGCGCACTGATGACCGAGGGCCGCTTCCGGCGTGCGTACATCGGCATCGCCGGCGGTTCACGACCGCTGCCGCCGCGCCTCTCGGCCACGCTCGGCCGGCGCAGCGGCATCGAGGTCGTGCAGGTCGTCGAGGGCAGCCCGGCGGATCGGGCCGGCCTGCGCGCGGAGGACCTGATCGTCGAGGTCGACGGCCAGCCGGTCGCCGGCGTCGACGATCTTCAGCGCCTCATGGCCGGAGAGCTGATCGGCCGCGCGGTCGCGGCCCGCGTCCTGCGTCAGGGCCGCGAGCTCGAAGTCGAGGTCGTGCCGGACGAGCTGACGGACTAGCGGCGCCGCGACAAGAGGGCGAGCGCGAGCACCGCCACGAACGCCATCCGGACGGGATCGACCGCCGGCCGCCACGACACCTGGCCGCCCTTGATCACGTACGCGCCGGCCGGGCGACCGCCGAGGCCGAAGCCGCCGCCGCCGTTGCCCTCGCTGTCGCCGCCGCCTCCACCACCGCCGCCGACCTTGGCGACCGGGATCACGACCACGCCGTCGTGCTCGATCGGGTCACCGAAGACGCGGCGGACGGAGATCGCGTCTCGCACGCCGTGTAGAAGCTCCTCAGGGTTCACTTCTCCTCCTTCTGTCGATCCAGGAAGCCTTGCACGCCGTCGGCCGCCTCGTCGGTCAGCATCGAGAGCGCGAGCCAGTCGTGCGCATGGCGAATCGTCCCGTGCCAGGCTGCGTCACGCCAGAAGTCGAGCTGCGTCTTCGCGTAGCGCGTCATCGTCGGCAGGCGCTCGGCGAGCGTCGCGACGAGCTCGTCGACGGTCGCGTCGAGCCGCGCTGCCGGGACCGCACGGTTGACCAACCCCCACTCCGCCGCCTTCGCCGCCGGGATCTCCTCGCCGAGCATGACGATCTCCCTGGCACGGCGGTCGCCGACGATCAGCGGCAGCCACTGCGTCGCGCCGGCGGCCGGCACCGAGCCGTGCTGGAGGCCGACGTGCCGAATGAAGGCATCGTCGACCATCACCGCGAGGTCGCACGCCATCTGCAGCTCGTTCCCGCCGCCGACGCAGATGCCGTTGATCCGGGCGAGCGTCGGCTTCCCGATGTTCCGCAGCGCACTCACACCCGCGTCCATTGCCCCGAACCACTTCCAATACTCCCGCTCGTTGCCGATGTAACCCTCCTGCGTCCAGGAGCGGAGGTTCGCGCCGACGCAGAACGCCCGGCCCGCTCCCGTGAGGACGACGACGCGCACGTCGTCGTCCCAAGAGGCGTCCTCGCAGGCGCGCGCGAGCTCCCGCAGCATCTGGAAGTCGAACGCGTTCAGGACGTCCGGCCGGTTGAGGGTAATCGTCGCCCGCGGCGGCGCCTTCTCGTAGAGGAGCGTCTCGAAGCCGAGCTCGTTCGCGGGGCGCGAGGCCGGGCGCTTCGGCTCGGTCATTCGATCTCGGCGAAATGCACGCTGAACGGAATGCCCATCTGTGCGGCGTCCTTCGCGGCTGCGGCGAACTCGGGCGAAGCGGTGACCTGCCTGAACGCGTCCTCGTCGGGAAACTCGAACTCTGCGTAATGGCGGAACTGAGGCTCGCCGGCTGCGGCCCCGAAGACCTTCCCGTGACGGAAGGTCGCCGGGACCGGGCGCACCGTCTCCTCGATGTGGCGCTGATAGCGCGCCGGATCGACCTCTCCCTCGTACAGGACAAACGCGCGGATCATGTCGACTCCTTGACTCGGGAACAGCCTGAGCCTAATGGGGTTGGGGTTGACGGCGTGGGGCGCCACTCGCTTCATTGCGCCGCCGGCTCCCCCACGTGCGCGAGCACTGCTGCCGCGAAGTCGTCGGTCGTCGCCGACCCGCCGAGGTCAGGCGTCGGACTCGTCACCAGCGCGTCTTCGACCGCGGCGGCCAGTGTGCGGGCTTCGTCCGGGCGCCCGAGCCCGTGCTCGAGCATCAGCTCGACCGAGCGGAGCGCCGCCGCCGGGTTCGCGATGCCAGAGCCGGCGATGTCGGGCGCCGAGCCGTGGACCGGCTCGAAGATCCCGGGGCCGTCGTCGCCGAGGCTGGCCGAGGCGGCGAGCCCGAGCCCGCCGGTCATTCCCGCGGCGACGTCGGAGAGGATGTCGCCGAAGGTGTTCTCCATGACGAGCACGTCGAACTGCTCGGGAGCGAGGACGATCTGCATGGCTGCGTTGTCGACGAGCATGTGCTCGAGCTCGACCTCCGGGTACTCGGCAGCGAGCCCGGCGACCACGCGCCGCCATAGCCGCGAGGTGTCGAGGACGTTCGCCTTGTCGACCGAGGTCAGACGATTGCCCCGCTCGCGCGCGAGCGCGAAGGCGCGCCGCCCGACCCGCTCGATCTGCGCCGGGTGGTACTCGCACGTGTCGAAGACTGTTCCGTCGGGCCGCTCACCGCGAGCCCCGTAGTAGAGGCCGGCGACGAGCTCCCGAACGATCACGAAGTCGATCGCTCCTTTCCGTGCCGGGCGAAGGTTGGCGTACACGTCGAGCTCGCGGCGCAGACGGATCAGCCCCTGCTCGGGCCGAACGTCCGCGGCGTCGTACTCGGGAAGGCCGACGGCGCCGACGAGTACCGCGTCTGCCGCCCTGCAAGCGGTCAGCGTCTCGCCCGGTAGGGGCTCGCCGGACGCCTTGATCGCCGCGCCGCCGAAGAGATGATCGTCGAGCTCGACCTCTGGCACGAGCGTGCGGAGCACGGTCTTCGCGACGTCAACCACCTCCGGACCGATGCCGTCGCCCGGAAGGCAGGCAACCTTCACGCGCATTCAGCCGACCGGATGGTTCTGGGGCAGGCGGAGATACTCGGAACGATAGAAGAGGAGCGGAGACGCCTCGTCATCGACACGGGCGTCCAGCACCCTGCCGATCGCGATCACGTGGTCGCCCCGGCCGAACTCCGAGTCGAGACTGCAGACGAGAAAACCGAGACAACCGTCGATCACCGGGGTCTCGCGCACCGAGCGGTGGCGGATCGCGGCGAACTTCTCCTCCTGACTCTTCTTCGTCGCGAAGATCCTCGCGACGACCTCTTGACCTTCCGCGAGCACGTTGATACAGAAGCGCTCCGACTCGCGGCCCGCGCCGAGTGTCCGCGAGCTGAGATCGAAGGAGACGAGCACGAGCGGTGGATCGAGCGAGAGCGAGCTGAGTGCGTTTGCGGTCGCACCCGCCGGGCCCTCTCTCCCCTCCGCGCTCACGACGCTCACGCCCGTCGCCCAGAAGCTCATCACGCGGCGGAAGTCGGATGCCTCCAACTAGGTGGCCGCCCCGATCGGCACTTGTTCCGTGATCCGCAGGCCGAACCCCTCGAGCCCCGTGATCACCTTCGGATTGTTCGTCAGGATCCGGATCGTGGTCAGTCCGAGCTCGGAGAGAATCTGCGCTCCGATGCCGTACCCCTCCAGGGGCAGCTGGTCCGCCTCGTGCCGGCTCAGCCGGCGCTCGCGGTTCTCGCCATCGACGATGTAGAGCAGCACGCCGCGCTGCTCTGCCGATCGCGTCCAGCGAGAGCTGGAGATCGTCGCCGCACCTTGCGTGCTGGGCGGCGATGGTCAAGTTGCCTTCGAAGTTCTCGCCGCGCGACTCGCAGATGACGACGAGGGTGCCGGCGTTCAGCTCGGTTGCCGCGCGCCGCGCTGCCGCGAGATCGACCTCCGCGAACGGGACTTCCAAGCCGGCCACAATACGTGCGGCTAGAGGCCGACGATGTCGTCAGGGCGCACGGGTACGCGAGCGAGCTCGCGCCCGGTCGCGTCCCGTAGCGCCGAGACGATCGCCGCCGTCGAGACGACGGTCGGCGGCTCGCCGACGCCCTTGACGCCGTAGGGCGCGTCCGGCTCGGGATGCTCGATCAGCTCGGAGACGACAAGCGGCATGTCGAGCGCCGTCGGGATCAGGTAGTCGGTGAAGCTCGCGTTCGTGATCAGACCCTCGCGGGTCTGGATCTCCTCCATCAGCGCGAGCCCGAGCCCCTGGGCCGTGCCGCCCTCGATCTGCCCCTCGACTGCCTGCGGGTTGATCGCCTTGCCGACGTCCTGACCGGTGCCTATCCAGACAACACGAGTCAGGCCGAGCTCGACATCGACCTCCACGACGACTCGCATGGCGGCGACCGCGAGCGCGACGTGCGTGCGCTCGCCGGTCGTCTGGCCGCTCTCGGGCTCGAGCGGCCACGTGCGCGGGTGGTGGTAGACGCGCTCGAGGTCGACCTCGTCGGCCCCGGTGCGCTCGCGCTCCTCGAGCGCCGCCCGGCACGCGAGCTGGACGGCGCCGCCGGCCATGTACGTGAGGCGCGAGGCAGACGACGAGCCGGACGAGTCGATCCCGGTCGTGCCGGCGGGGGCGAGCGTGACGTCGTCGAGCCCGAGCTCCGTGCGGGCGACCTGGAGGATGACGCCGGACACGCCCTGGCCGACCTCGGCCGCCGCACAGTGGATCTCCGCCGAGTCGCCGCGAAGGACGACCCGCGCCGCACAGAAGTCGTCGAACCCCTCCGAGTAGCAGATGTTCTTGAACCCGACCGCGAAGCCGACCCCCCGCCGGACCCCCTGGCCGTGCGTCGTGTTCCCGGCGCCTCCGGGAAGACGGATCGGGTCGCGCGGCAGCTCCTCGGCGTCCGGCGGCTGGAGAGCAGCGGCGCGGCGAATCACCTCGGCGGTCGGCAGCGAGCCCGTGATCACCTGCCCGGTCGGCAGGGTATCGCCCGGCCCGAGCGCGTTCAGCAGGCGCAGCTCGACCGGGTCGATGCCGAGCGCGGCCGCGAGCTTGTCCATCTGCGCCTCGGCGGCAAAACAGGTCTGGACGGCACCGAAGCCGCGCATCGCACCGCACGGCGGGTTGTTCGTGTAAACGCTCGTCGCGTCGATCAGCGCGTTCGCGACGTTGTACGGACCGCAGGCGAACGAGGCCGCGTTCGACGTGACCGCGGTCGAGGACGAGGCGTAGGCGCCCCCGTCGAGGAGTACGCGCATTCGGACGCAGACGAGGCGGCCCTCTCTGGTCGCGCGGTGCTCCGCCCAGATCCTCGCCGGGTGGCGGTGCACGTGGCCGACGAACGACTCCTCGCGACCGTAGACCAGCTTGACCGGGCGCCCCGTGTGCAGCGCGAGCATCGCCCCGTGGATCTGCATCGAGAGATCCTCGCGGCCGCCGAACGCACCGCCGACGCCGCCGAGGTGGAGCCGGACCTGCTCGGGCTCGAGCCCGAGACACGGCGCGACCTGGTCGCGGTCGACGTGCAGCCACTGCGTCGCGACGTAGATGTCGACGCCGCCCTCGCCGTCCGGGACGACGAGCCCCGACTCCGGGCCGAGGAACGCCTGGTCCTGGATCCCGAGCTGGTAGAAGCCTTCGACCGTCACCTCGCCGGGTGTGTCCGGATCTCCGTGTCGGATGACGAGGCTCCGGACGACGTTCGGCCGCGGGTCGTCGCGGTAGCCGTGCCCCATCGTCGGCCGGTCGGGATGGAGTGGCTCCTGCTCGGTCGCGCGCTCGGGGTCGACGACGAGCTCGAGCGGCTCGTACTCGACCTTCACCTTTTCGGCCGCCCGGCGCGCCTGCTCGGGGTGCTCCGCGGCGACGAGCGCGACCGGCTCGCCGTAGTAACGGACGCGGTCGATCGCGAGGACGGGCTGGTCCGGGAATTCGAGGCCGTACGT
Source organism: Actinomycetota bacterium (assembly GCA_046727515.1). GTDB lineage: Bacteria > Actinomycetota > Thermoleophilia > Gaiellales > Gaiellaceae > DATBLE01. The sequence continues at coordinate 14,488 of JBKPCT010000216.1, forward strand.
CTTCGCGCCCGGGACGTCGGCGTGTGTGAGGACGGCGTGGACGCCGGGCATCGCCAGCGCCTCGGTGATGTCGATCGCGGCGATGCGCGCATGGGCATGCCGGCTCCGGACGGTGTGCCCCCAGAGCATGCCCGCGGCCGACAGGTCGCTCGCGTACTCGAACTCGCCCGTCGTCTTCGGGATGCCGTCCGCGCGCCGCACGCTCTCGCCGATCCGGCCGAGCTCGAGCTGCCGCGGAGCCGCCGTCGTCGTCACTTCGGCGCTGAGGATCGTTCGGCGCACAGTCGTCACAATCCCGTCACCACGCGTGACCATTTCGTCGCTACGCTCGCATCGGGTGGTGGGCCGGGGTGCCCCAGAGGAAGGGGGCGGTTCTGCTGAGGGCCGCTCATGGGCGGGCGGCGGCGATCCGCACCGCGTCGAAGATCTTCTGGTAGCCCGTGCAGCGGCAGAGGTTGCCCGAAAGCGCCTCGCGAATCTCGTCGTCGGTCGGGTCGGGTCGCCGCTCGAGGAGCGCCGCGGTCGCGACGACGAGACCCGGGGTGCAGAACCCACACTGGACGGCCCCCGCTTCGACGAACGCCTCCTGCACGCGGTGCGGCGCGCCCTCGCCGGAGAAGCCTTCGACCGTGACCACCTGGTGGCCGTCGGTTTGCGCGGCGAGGACGAGGCAGGCACAGACGAGCTTTCCGTCGAGGAGCACCGAGCACGAGCCGCACTCGCCCTGCTCGCAGGCGTTCTTCGACCCGGGGAGCCCGAGCCGCTCGCGCAGCGCGTACAGCAGGCTCTCGCCCGGCCAGACGTCGGCTTCGCGCTCCTCGCCGTTGACCGTGACGACGATCCTCATGGGCCACCTCGTGACCCATGAGTCGGCAGGGGTCCGAGGGGAATCGGGAGGCTCCCCAGCGGACTCGGCCTCTGGAAGAAAGGGGCGCGTGGGGTCGACCTCACGTCAGGACACGCTCCAGCGCGCGACCGGCGAGCACCCGCAGCGCGTGACGGCGGTATGCAGCGGTACCGCGCACGTCGTCGATCGGGCTCGCCGCCGCGACAACGCGCTCCGGCAACGACTCCGCCTCTTCGAGCGGACAAGACACGAGCCCGACCACTGGGCCCGCCGACCCGAACGCGGCCCGCACCTCGCCTCGATCGCCGTCGGCCACGACCGTAAGCGAGCAGACCGCGATCACCATGGCGTTCCGCGGCCCGACCTTCATGAACGTCTGCGCTCCCCCCGACGGGGAGACAAGTACGGCCGTGATCAGCTCGTCCGCCTCGGCCGCGTTGCGCTTCGGGCCGACCAGGAACTCGCGCAGCGGCAACGTCCGCACGCCCCGCATCGAGGCGAGCTCCACGTCTGCCCCCTCTACCAGCAGCGGCGGCAGCGCATCGCCGGCCGGCGATGCGGTTCCCAGGTTCCCTCCGATCGTCCCGCGCGCGCGGATCTGCGGCGAGCCCACGGTCCGCGACGCCTCCGCGAGGGCGGGCAGGGCCTCGGCGACCATGCCCTCCATCGCTTCCGCGTAGGTGAGCCCGGAGCCGAGCCGCAGCCGTCCGTTCTCCCGCGACGAGCCCCTCAGCTCCGTCACCTCGTTCAGGTTCACGAGCAGCTCGGGCCGACGGCGGTCGAAGTTCAGCTCGACCATCACGTCGGTGCCGCCCTGAATCGGCACAGCGTCCGGGTTCTCGGCCTTGACGCGCAGCGCGTCGTCGAGGCTCCTGGGGCTGACGACCTCCATCACCGTTCCTCGCGCACATACGGTACGCCGAGCGCAGCAGGGGCGCCGAGCCGCCGTCGGGCCAGGCCGGTGGAGACGAGCACCAGGACGAGAATCGTCATCAGGTACGGCAGCGCGTTCAGGAACTCCGGCTTGATCGTGTACCCGTGGGCCTGGAGCGCCGAGGGCAGCCCGCCTGAGAGGCCGCCGAACAGGTACGCGCCGACGAGGCAGAGCTCGGGGCGCCAGAACGAGAAGATCACGAGCGCGATCGCGATCCAGCCGGCTCCGCCGACGAGGGAGTCGCCGTCCGTCCACCCCGGCGTGATCGAGAGGCTGTAGCA
>JBKPCT010000217.1:0-13003 GCA_046727515.1 Actinomycetota bacterium
CACGGTCTGGTCGAACGGGCACCAGTTCACCGGCGCAGCCTTCCGGTAGGCGAGGCCGCGCTCGAAGAAGCGCAGGAAGAGCCACTGCGTCCAGCGGTAGTACTCGGGCTCGTGCGCGGAGACGCAGCGGTCCCAGTCGATGACCCAACCGATGCGCCTCATCTGGCGGACGATGTCGGCGATGTTCTGCTCGACGATCTCGCGTGGATGGCCGCCCTCGCGGATCGCTGCGTTCTCGGCGGGAAGGCCGAACGAGTCGAAGCCCATCGGCCGCAGCACGATCCAGCCGTGGCGGCGGCGGAAATGGGTCAGGACGTCGCCCATCGTGTAGTTGAGGACGTGCCCCATGTGCAGCGTGCCGGACGGGTAGGGCAGCATCTCGAGCTGGTACCAGTGGTTCTCCGGCTCCTCGCCCGGCGGCGGGTTGGGCGTGTAGAAGGCGCGCTCGTCCTCCCACACCTGCTGCCACTTCGTCTCGATTTCTTTGGGCTCGTATCTGTCCATGGGTACAAAAAAGCCTCTCATGGGAGAGGCCGTGGGGAGTTGGCGCGGCCTCGCCGCGTTGCCTCCTGGTCTATGCGAGCAGCTGCTCCACGGGTCTAATGGTACTCGACGCGCCAAACGAAAGGAGGCTTTCGATGCGGATCTTGGGGGGAGTGGCGCTGTTCTTCGCGGGCGCCTGCGCAGCCGCGGTCGTCGCGGTCGTTGCGCGGCCGGCTCACGGCAACGCCGCGAGCGTCGGCCTGTGGAGCGTGTACGACCAGTCGCTCGGCCACGCTCGTTACATCGACCTGACCCACCCGATCACACCGAACATGCCGGTCTGGAAGGGGTTCGGCCCGGCGAAGTTCGACCCGACGGTCGATCCGAAGACGGGTAAGCGCTACACGTACGCGCACGACGGCTTCGAGGCGACCGCGTACCGGCTGTCCACGGATCAGTTCGGAACGCAGCTCGACCCGCCGGCGCACTGGGCGCCGGAGTATCCGGCAATCGACGAGCTTCCACCGACGTACGCGGTGCGGCCTCTCGTCGTGATCTCGATCGTCCCGCAGGTGAAGCAGAACCCGAAGTACGCGCTCCAGGTCTCGGACGTGCAGGCGTTCGAGAAGGAGCACGGGCGGATCCCCGCCGGGTCGGTCGTGATGGTGCGCTCGGACTGGTCGAAGAAGTGGACTGAGGACGCTGCGAAGGCGAAGGCGCTGGCGGCTGACCCGGTGTTCCCGGGCGTGTCGCTGGCGGCGCTGAAGTTCCTGCACCTGCAGCGCCACATCCTGTTCCACGGCCACGAGCCGCTCGACACAGACACGACGCCGACGCTCGAGGGCGAGTCCTGGCTGATGCACCACGGCTACACGCAGGCGGAGGGTGTGGCGAACCTCGACGGCGTCCCGGCGACAGGTTGCCTGGTCGCGATCGGCTACCCGAGGTTCAAGGGCGGCGTCGGCGGCTACGCGCGCTACGTCGCGATCTGCCCGCCGTCAACGGCGAAGGGCGTGACGATCTCGAGCCGCGACGCGCCGCTACCCCGGAGCGGGCGAGTGCTGCACTGGGACGCGAACCGGGGGTACCGCGTCCGCTGATGCTCGAGCTGTTCCCGGATACCGCCGAGATTCGGGACGGCGTCCTCTGGATAGGGGGCGTGTCGACCGTCGAGCTGGCGGAGGAGTACGGCACGCCCCTGGTCGTCTACTGCGAGCAAACGGTTCGTGCAGCGGCGCGGGCGTGGCGGCGCGGCGCCGGAGACGACGCGGTCGTCGTCTACGGGACGAAGGCGTTCCCGAACGCCCCGCTGATGCGGGTGCTCCGGGAGGAGGGTGTGGGTGCCGACGTGTCGACGCTGGGCGAGCTGCGCTACGCGCAGGCCGCCAACGTGCCGCCGGGGCGGCTCGTCGTGCACGGCAACAACAAGTCCGACGAGGAGCTGAGCGCGGCGGCGGAAGCGGACGCGTGGCTCGTGGTGATGGACGAGCCCGCGGAGGTCGAGCGCTGCGTGCAGTTCGGGGTGAAGCGGGTGCTCCTCCGGGTGACGCCCGGGATCGAGGCGGGCGCGCATGCGGCGATCCAGACCGGCCACATCGGCTCGAAGTTCGGCGTTCCACCCGAGGACGTAGCCGACGTGATCGGACGCACGCGCGAGACGGGCCTCCAGATGCTCGGCCTGCACGTGCATCTGGGGTCGCAGCTCTTGGACGAGGCCCCGGCGCGGATGTCGGTGGATTGGCTGGCCGGTTTCTGCGCCGAGCTCGCTGCCGACCAGGCGTGGACGCCGCAGATCCTGAACCTGGGCGGCGGCCTCGGCATCCGCTACACGCTCGGCGAGGCCGCACCGCCGGGCCCGGAGGAATACGCGCGCACGCTCACGGAGCGAGTGGCGCACGCCTGGTCGGTCCAGAACCTCCCTCGCCCGCGTGTGATCTTCGAGCCGGGCCGCTCGCTGGTCGGTCGGGCCGGAATCACGCTCTACCGCGTCGGGGTGGTGAAGCGCAGCGGACCGACGACGTGGGTCGCGATCGACGGCGGCATGTCCGACAACCCGCGCCCGGCCCTGTACGGCGCGCGCTACTCGGCGCTACTGGCCAACCGTGGGGACGAGGCGGCCGCCGGCGTGTTCGCCGTGTGCGGAAAGCATTGCGAGAGCGGCGACGTCCTGATCGAGCGGGCGGAGCTCCCCGAGCCGCGACGGGGCGACCTGCTGGCCGTACCCGCCACTGGTGCGTACACGCTGGCGATGGCGAGCAACTACAACGCGCTCGGCCGACCGGCGGCGGTACTGGCCGGGGCGGAGCAGAGGCTCCTGTTCGGTCGGGAATCGTTGGACGTGGTCCAGGGCGCCGCGTGAAGCCGAACAGCGTCTCGACTCAGCGCCGTGCACGCCGCCCGAAGAGCCGTTCGAGGCGTCCTTGCAGGCGCTCGCCGTTAGGGCAGAAGGCGTCGTTGACGAGGACTGCTTCGTCCGCCGGCTCGATCGCCTCGATGTCGTTCGCCGGGACGAGCAACCGGTGCCGCCCCAGGCGCCCGCCGCGCACCTCGAGCATGTCCGGTCGATCGGTACTGGAGTGGTAGCGGACGCCCTCGACCACGCCCAGCACGCGTGCGCCCGCGTAGACGGAGAAGCCTTCGCAGCGGGAGAGGCGGTAGTCGCGCTCGGACCGGAGTAGCGTCCGGGGAAGGTCGACGAGAGGCGTATCGGAGCTGACGTCGGGAAGCGCGTCCGAGCCGTCGGTATGCAGGCGTAGCGCCGAGAGCTCCCGCTCGAGCGCATTGAGCTTAGCTCTCAGCCGGGCGAGCTCGGCTTCGAGCTCGGCGGCCCGCGCCGGCGCGCCGATCTGGAAGAGCCGGGCCAGGCGTGCACCGCCGCTCGGCGTACCGCCGAGCCATGCCCGAGCCGCGTCCTCCTTCTCCTGCGGCGACCTCGACGTCCCACTGTCCTCGGGTTTACGCGTGGCGGCCATCGTGGCTATGCGGTCCGGATACCGCTCGTGCCGACGAGGACGTTCACCGGCCCGTAGCCGGAAATCGGCGTGAGTCGCCGGCCGTCTACGGTCAGCACGAGGTTTGTCGGTGCGCCGACACGGACCCACAGGGGCATGCGCACGAACGAAACCGCCTCACCAGGCCGGAGCAGATTCTCGTACAGCAGCGGGCCTTCTGCGGAGTGCAGCCTGACCGCTATCCAGCAGTCCCCGCTCGAGGCGCGGAGGACGATGCGCCGGCGCCGTTCCATCTTCCGCGGACGCGGTGCAGGCGCCGCCTTCGACGACGCGATGACGGGCCGCGCCGGCTCTGGGCTGGGCGCCGAGGGCTCTGGTGTCCCGTTCCGGGAGCCTGAGCCGAGCTCGCCGGCGACGAGCAGGGCGAGCAGCGCGACGACGCCCGCGAGGAGGAGGATCGCGGCCCGTCGCGGCCCCCAATGACGCCGACGACGCGAGGGGGGGCGCGCGGAGATCGCCTGTCTGGGCGGAAAACGCGAGGCATACTCGTCGACCAGTCGCTCCGCGTCGAGGTCCAGGTACGCGGCGTAGGTGCGCAGGAACGCGGCGGCGTAGCCGGCCGGCAGCTCGTCGAACCGCTCCTCCTCGAGCGCGGCCAGATAGTTCATGCGGATCCTGGTCGCCGCGGCCGCGTCAGCCAGCTTCAGGCCGCGTTCCTCACGGGCCCGCCCGAGGCTGCTTCCGATCTCCGACACGGCGGGGCGGCTCCTTCTTGTCTGCGCGCTCCTAGTATGCGCAATTTGCGGACTTTTTGCCGCCGCCCCGGTGTACCGGCGACGACGTCGTGAACGGAACGCTCGAGCTCCAGCCGCCGGCCGAGGCTGAGGCACGGGCGGCGAGCGGACCGGCAACGACGACTGCCTTCGTCGGTCCCCCTTTTGTCCGAGTCGGCGCCCGTATGCTGAGTAAGTTCGCTCGTGCCCGACGTCCTGATCTGGTCCGACTACATCTGACCGTTCTGCCGGATCGGCCAGGGGCTGGCCGACTGGATGCGCGAGCGGTTCGGGGCCGAGATCACCTGGGCACCGTTCGAACTGCACCCCGAGTACCCGCCCGAAGGCGTTCCGCGGCCGCCCTCGACCGGGGAGATGGAGGCGAGGTTCGGCGAGCACGGCCTCGTCTACAACCCGCCGCCGATCCGAGCGAGCTCGCTGAAGGCACTGCGGCTCGCCGAGCACGCCCGTGCACAAGGCATCTTCGACCGGCTGCACGCGCGGCTCTTCGACGCGTACTGGGCCGAGGCGCAGGACATCGGCGATCCGGACGCGCTCCGCGCGCTCGCGCAGGACGTCGGCCTCGAAGGTGCCGACGAGGTCCTCGAGACCGACGCCCACCGCGACCTCGTCCAGGCCTCGACTGCCCAGGCGGTCGCCGCCGGCGTCACCGGCGTCCCCGCGTTCGTGCTCGACGGGCGAATGCTCGTCCTCGGCGCGCACAAGCGTGAGGTCTTCGAGCGCGCGTTCGCGCAGCTGCAGAACTAGGGAAAGATCACTTTCCTTTGTATAGTGCTCAGGTACGCGTTAAAGGAGGCGACATGGCACTGACAATCGGGGATACCGCGCCTGACTTTACGGCGCAGAGCACCGAAGGCGAGATCCACTTCCACGACTGGATCGGCGACTCGTGGGCGGTGCTCTTTTCGCACCCCAAGGACTTCACACCGGTCTGCACAACCGAGCTCGGCTACATGGCCAAGGTCAAGCCGGAGTTCGACAAGCGGAACACGAAAATCATCGGCCTCTCCGTCGACCCCACCGGCAAGCACGACGAGTGGGCCAAGGACATCGAGGAGACTCAGGGAGCGGCGCCCAACTATCCGATCATCGGCGACGATAACTTCGTCGTCTCGAAGATGTATGGGATGCTTGCGGCAGACGTCTCCGGGGACGCGGCAGACCGCACCCCGGCCGACAACCAGACGGTGCGGAACGTCTTCGTGATCGGCCCCGACAAGAAGGTCAAGCTGATCCTCGTCTACCCGATGACCACCGGCCGCAACTTCGACGAGGTGATCCGGGTAATCGACTCGCTCCAGCTGACCGCGAACCACAAGGTCTCGACGCCGGTGAACTGGCAGCAGGGCCAGGACGTGATCATCGCCGGCTCCGTCTCGAACGACGAGGCCAAGGAGCTCTTCGGCGAGTGGGAAGAGCCGAAGCCGTACATCCGGATCGTCCCCCAGCCGAAGGACGAGCCGGCCGCCGTCCGAAGCTGAGCCCCCGCCGCAGCTGAGGTTGTCGCGAAACCCGCCGAGAGGCGGGTTCCGCGCTTCAGCGACTAAACGCTCTTCAACATTTCCGCCGACGGCGGCGAACCGGAAGCTGATCGACCTGCGCGCGATGCACCCCACACCGACGTGCTCTGATAGACACGCGGCGTGCAACGAACCGGGATCGCGCCCGAGGAGCTCGCCGCGCGGCGAGAACGCCTCCTCGAGCACGCCGGCGCCCGGGTCGTGCTCTTCGAGCAGGTGAACATCCAGTACTACACCGGCTTCAACTTTCTCTCGAACGAGCGGCCGGTCGTGGTCGTCGTCGGCGACGAGCTGACCGCGTTCGTCCCCCGCTTCGAGGTCGAGCGCACGGAGCAGGAGGGCCACTTCGACCGCGTCGAGTCGTACCCGGAGTACCCGGGGCCCGAGCATCCGATGCGGATCCTCGCGCGGCTGCTCGACGGGCCGCTCGCGGCGGACCGGGACGGCTACCCCGGGATCCTCGGCTACGAGGGGCCGGCGCTCTCCGAGGTGACCGCGGCGCCCGTCAACACCCTCGGCTCGTTCATCGAGTCGCAGATGCGCGTCAAGTCGCCGGCCGAGGTCGAGCTGATCCGCGAGAGCGCGCACTGGTGCGAGCACGCCCACCGGCTTCTGCAGCAGTACTCGACCGCCGGCGCGAGCGAGGCCGAGGCGAGCCTCCGCGCAGGCCGCGAGGCGACCCTCGCGATGCTCGAGGCGCTCGGCCCGGAGTACGCCGGGCAGCTCGGCTCGCAGGACGGGGCGACCGCCGGCTACCGAGGGCAGATCGGCCGGCGCTCGGCCTGGGCGCACGCGGTCGCGCACAACATCCGCTTCGAGCCGGGCGACATGCTCGTCTCGGAGACCGCCGCGCCGGTCTGGGGCTACAACGCCGAGCTCGAGCGCGGCATGGTCGTCGGCGAGCCGACCGACGAGCAGCGCCGCCTCTTCGACCGCGTCGTCGCCGCCCAGCAGGTCGCCTTCGATGCCTTCGGGCCGGGGGTCACGTGCGCCGGTGTCGATCGTGCCGTCCTCGACTACTTCGACGAGCACGGAATCCGTGACCTCTGGCGCCAGCACACCGGCCACGGCATCGGACTACGCAACCACGAGGCGCCGTTCCTCGACGTCGGCGACCACACGCCTGTCGAGCCGGGGATGGTCTTCACGATCGAGCCGGGCGTCTACCAGGAGGGGCTCGGCGGCTTCCGCCACTCGGACACGATTGTCGTCACGACGGACGGGATCGAGATCCTCACCGACTACCCGCGTGATCTCGAGAGCCTGACGATCTCGTGACTAGGCACCATGGGCGGTCGCCCGTGACGCCGTCGTTGCTCTTGGTGCTCGTAAGCCCGAGACTACGCGACCTGGATCGGGGCGATCCTCGCCCACATCGACTTCCTCAACGAGCCGTCTTTTCCTGTCAGAGCTCGTCCGGCAGGCCGAGCCGCTCGAACAGGTCCGGACGGTCGACGTCGGGAAACCCGACGATGCCGGCGATCCGGTCGTCCTGGATCGCGAATACCATGACGCCGTACGCCGCGAACGGGCCCCCGCGCTCTTCCTGGGCGTAGGCGGCGAACGCCGGCTGGCCGTTTGCGCGCTGCGGCAGAAGCCGGATCCGCGTAAGGTCGCCGTCGAGCGGCACCGTCCCGAAGAAGCCGCCGATGGCCGCACTGCCGGCGATCCGCCCGGCCTCGGGCGGCATAGTCAGCAGGGCGTCGTCGGCAAGCAGCGCAACGAGGCCGGGGATGTCGACCGCCGCCCATGCGTCCTGGAAACGCTCCATCAGCCGCGCCTCGGTTCGCGGGTCGCGCGGCGCGTGGGCGCGCGTGATCGTGCCTTCTCGCCGCTCCTGCTCGAGCCGCTCGCGGCCGCGCTGCAGCGCGCTGTTCACGGAGGCGTCGCTGACCCCGAGCAGGTCCGCGACCTCGTGCGCAGACCAGCCGAGGACGTCGCGAAGGATGACGGCGATCCGCTGCCTCGGCGGCAGCAGTTGCATCGCGGTCACGAACGCAAGCCCAACGCTTTCACGCTCCTCGACGACTGCCTCCGGGCCTGGCTCGCTCGACCCAAGCTCGTCGAGCAATCGTTCCGGGTACGGCTCGAGGTGCGAGTCCGGGCTGACCTGCCGCCCGCGCTGCTCGAGCATCCGCAGACACACGTTGGTCGCGATTCGGTAGAGCCAGGCGACGAGCGGCGCGCGTGGCTCGAAGCGGTCGATGCCACGCCACGCGCGCAGCATCGTCTCTTGCAGCGCGTCGTCGGCATCGTGAAGCGAACCGAGGATCCGGTAGCAGTGGACGTGGAGAGGCTGGCGGTGCGGCCCAGTCAGCCGGACGAAGGCCTGCTCGTCACCGCATCGCGCAGCGGCAAGCAGGCCCTCTGAGACGGCCCCGGTCACTCGCTCCCCGGCGCGGCCGGCGGCGGGCCGCCGAGCTCCGTCCATGCGGGAGCCTCGAACGACGCCGGTGAACCGCCGAGCGCGATGAAGCGGATGCCCTCGTCGCCCGGGACGATCCGTCGCAGTTGCTGCGGCCCGACACGTGCCATCATTCCCGGCCGTAGCTCGAACACCTCAGCGTCGGCCTGCAGCAGGCCGGACCCCTCGATCGGGATGTAGACCTCCTCCTGGTTCGGATCGAGCGACTTCTGGTCGTGCTTGTGGTTTGGATAGCCAGCCCAGTTCGGCGGCAGCGTCATCAGCTGCATCCCCCACGCGCTGACGCCGAGGGTCGCCCGCGCCCGCCGGGCGAGCCCCTCGTAGATCGGCTCCATCGCCTCGAACGATGCAACGGTCACGTCGACCAAAGTCTCCTCCTCGAAGTCGGATTCGGTTGTCACCAACTCCAATCCGGCCGACGGGCCAATCTCATCGGTGCTCGAGGATCTCCTTCAGGCGCGCGAGATCCTTGCGGTTCGCGCGGCGCATAGCGCGGGCCATAATCGGCGCGCCGATCTTCGCGAATCCTGCAGGCCCGCCGCGGTTCCGCAGGAACATCCGCGTCCCACCCGGCACGTCGACCCAGTCGTAACTCGTCTCCATACGAAACGGACCTTCGTCCGTGCTCATCACGAGCCGCTTCCCGGGCACGAGCTCGCGCACCTCGTAGGTGTAGGCGAGAGACCGGCCGAGGAAACGCGCGATGAACGCCACACGTGAGCCCACCGCGAGCGGCTTAGACGTGCGCCATTCGACTCTCTCGATGTTTTCGTACCAGGCCGTCGCGTTGTCCGGATCTGCTGCAAAGGCCGCCACTTCCTCGCGCGGACGCTCGATCCGGATCTCGGTTTCGACATCGACGGCCATCCCCGTAACTTTCGACGCGCTGCCGGAGATCTGCCTCGAACAGATCTAGCGGCGATTCTCACGAAATCCTCATTTTTATGTTGTAGGAATATCGAACGGGCGTTCGCCGTTTGAATGGATAGCACTACCAAAGGAGTTGAAGCACCTCTGAACACAGACATCAGCACGATTATCGAGAGCGATGCCCTCGAGAACGAGGGTTCCGACCTCGACCTGTCCTTCGATGTGGCCGCAGGCGGCGTCGACTCGCTCGGGCTGTTCATGAACCAGCTCGGTCGCTACCCGCTGCTCACCGCCGCGGAGGAGGTCGAGCTCGCGAAGAAGATCGAGCGCGGCGACCGTGAGGCGAAGGAGCGCATGATCAACTCGAACCTTCGCCTCGTCGTCCACGTCGCGCGCCGGTACATGGGCCAGGGAGTCGCCCTCGGCGACCTGATCCAGGACGGGGTCATCGGCCTCAACCGAGCGGTCGAGAAGTTCGACTGGCGCCGGGGCTTCAAGTTCTCGACCTACGCCACCTGGTGGATCCGCCAGGCCTGCCAGCGCGCGATCGCGAACCAGTCGAAGACGATTCGCATCCCGGTGCACGTGGACGAGCGCCGTCGGAAGCTGGCCCGCGAGCGCCAGCGGTTCGAAGCCGTCCACGGCCGCGAGCCGACGCTCGAGGAACTGGCCGACGCCGCGGGTCTCGATCTCCTCCACGCGCAGGAGGCCCTCGAGGCCGTCGAGGCGAACGTCTCGCTCAACCGCCCCGTCGGCGACGACGGCGACGGCGAGCTGGCCGACCTGCTCGCCGACCGCGAGAGCGTCGATCCGATCGAAGAGGCGGACACCAGCCTACGCGACCACGGCGTCCGCCGGGCGCTGCACATGCTGCCCGAGCGCGAGCGCCGCGTGATCGAGCTCCGGTTCGGGTTCGACGGCGAGAGCCGGTCGCTGGAGGCGATCGGCAAGGAGCTCGGCATCACGCGTGAGCGCGTGCGCCAGCTCGAGGCGAGCGCATTCGCGAAGCTCGAGAACGAGCTCGAAGGCCTCGTCGAGGCCGCCGGCGACGAACTGGCGGACGCGGCCTAGACCTCTTCCGGGCAACGGGTGCCGCGGGCCAGGCCCGCGGCACCCGGCCCATGAGCCTAAGCGCCTGGCACGGCCACGAGGTTGGCCGGCACGATCTGCGCCTGGAAGGCGAAGACGTCACGGCTGTTCGGGTCGACGAGAGCCTTGACCCAGTGGACGTCGCTGTTGCCCGTGGCCTGGTTATCGCCGAAGGTCTCGACGCGGGTGAAGTTCTCGACCCGCCGCCCGGACGTGTCCTGCAGAGGCTTGTCGACGCGGAAGTAGTGCGAGTCGCCGTGGACGTAGGCGACGGGCTTTCCGTACGCGATCGTCAGCTCGCGCAGCTTCGTGAGGAAGTCGACGTAACCGTCCGGAGCGTTGTCGGTCTCCGCGAGCGTCCTCGGGTCCCGCGTCGGTGCGCGAGTAGCGTCGGAGCCGTCGAAGCCGGGGTCGGCCTGCCCGATGATCATCACGGCGACCGAGCCCTTCGCATTCGCCTCGTCGAAGATCGCGTCCAGCCACTGGAGATCGGCCGCATTGCGGGCCTGGAATTCCGGCTCGTCGCCGGTGTTGTCGCCTTGGGTGCTCCCGCAGCGGTTGTTGCAGGTGCCCTGGATGTTGACCGTGGCGTAGGTGACCTTCTTGTACGTCCAGAGCCGGTTCTCGACACAGGGCGCCGAGACGGTGGTGTTCGTGTGGTAGTCCCACCCGAGGCAGTTCGGGGTCGACTGCCTTGTCTGCTGCATGGTCTGCCGGCCGAGCGAATGGTCGGTGCTGAAGAAGACCTCGCGCTCATGCGTCAGCCGCTCGACGTCGTTGAACGAGCCGTTCGACGAGCGGTCGCAGTCCGTCCAGTCGTTGTCGCCGGGGGTGAACATCGCGGGCTGCTTCAGTGAGTTGAAGAAGCCGAGCGCCTGCGTGTAGAGCGCATCCGCGCACGTGGTCGGCGTCTGCGACCCCGGCGTGCCGCTGCCCGCCTTCAGATCGCCGTCGTGCACCGAGAAAGCGATCTCCGAGCTGTTCATGTCGGCGATCAGGTTCGGAACGCCGCTCTGGGCCTGCGTGTCCGAGTACGGCAGGTCGCCCCACAGCCCAACCGCGTACTGGAAGGTCTTGTTGTTCTGCTTGCCGTTGTCGCCGGTCGCGACCGCGGCGACGAGCACGGCCGACGTGGCGAGCACGCCGATCAGAAAGCCGAACCTCCTCACGATGATGTCCCCCTTCGCGTCGTCACTCGAGCCTGCCGGGCGACGACCCTACGGTCAGCCGCTCCGCGCCGGGGCAACGGCTCGGTGACTGCCCAGTGAACGTCGAGTGAAGGCGCCGGGGAGCTTGCCTAGCTCGAGATCGTCAGCGGCCCGGTGAAGATGCTCCAGTGGGTGCCGGTCCAGCGCTCGAGCGCGACCTGCTGCATCGGGAACGCGTCCGTCGCGCTCGTCTTGACGACGATCCCGGGGATCAAGAACGGGTTGTTCGCCTCGTTCAGCGAGCGTGCCGCCGCCATGATCCCGGCGCGGGTGAGGTTCTTCCCGGCCTTCCGGAGCGCGTCGGCGAGCGTGAACGCCGATGCCATCCCGGCGACGTAGTAGCCGTTCCGCAGGTCCTTCGCCCCGGCCGCACGCATGATCCGCTGGAACAGGGCGATCCCGGGGTCCTTCGCCCAGCGTGGGTCGCTCGGGTCCTTGCCGAAGACAATCGAGATCGCGCCTTTGATCACGGCCTTCGCGCCGGTGAGCGCGGCGATCGTCATCAGCGAGCTCGAGCTCGCGACCGCGTTCACGTAGACCTGCGGCCGCCAGCCGAGCTTCGCCGCCTGGATCTCGGCCTGAATCGCGAACTTGCCGAACGCGAAGACCATGAAGACATCCGCCCTCGTCGCGCGCAGCTCGGCGACCTGGGAGTTCACGTCGGAGCCGGTCGGGTCGTAGCCGACCGCCTTGACGAGCTGCCGCTTCTTTCCGCCGAGCCCGCGCGTGAAGCCCGTGAGCAGGTCCTTTCCGTAGTCGTCGTCCTGGTAGAGGACGGCGATCCTCGCCCGCGGCTTCGTCTTCAGCACGTTGCGCGCGAGAACGATCCCCTCGGTCTGGTAGCTCGGGATGTAGCCGATCGTCCAGGGGTATTTCTTGGCATCCCGCCCCCAGGTGGTGGCGCCGCTCGCGACGAAGAGCTGCGGGACGCTCGACTGGTTGAGGAAGTCGCGAACGGCGAGGTTCGTCGACGTCCCGAGCGTGTTGAAGACCGCGAAGACGCGGTCCTGCTGGACGAGCTGGCGCACCGCCTGGATCGTGCGGGCCGGGTCGTAGCCGTCGTCGAGCACCTTGTACTCGATCTTCCGACCGTTCACGCCGCCCCGGGCGTTGACGTAGGCGAAGTACGCGGCCGCGCCCCGAGAGACGGCCCCGGCCGACGACGCCTCCCCCGAGAGCGGCGCAGTCCCGCCGATCAGGATCGAGCTGTCGCTCACCCCCGGATCGGCCGCTGAGCCCGCGAGCGCGACAGGCGCGACCGCGAACGCCAGCAGCAGGAGCGCGCGCTTCACCGGCCGGCAAGCCTACTCGAGCCGTGCGGCGGCCGCTCCTGCCTGGAAGGACTCTCTCGGATACGAGGAGCGGTGCTCGGGGGCGACGAGCACGCGTACGGGACGCGGGAAGCGAAACGCGACGGCCGAACGCGCGTCAGCACACGCGCTTTAGCTCGAAGGCGCAGCAGGAGCCGGCGAGCCCGTCTGGAGGCTGAACGGCGGGTATTGGTCGACGAGCGAGGCGAGGTACGCGAACACGCATGCCGCCCAGCGGACGATCCCGCACTGGAACCTCCACAGGCTCTCGGGATACTTCTCGTTGACGAGAACGAAGACGACGGCAATCACCCAGACGATCGCGCCGACGAAGCCGAGGATCGCGAGCACGA
>JBKPCT010000218.1:0-13257 GCA_046727515.1 Actinomycetota bacterium
ATGGGCCGTGAAGGATTCGAACCTTCGACCTTGGGATTAAGAGTCCCCTGCTCTACCAGCTGAGCTAACGGCCCGCAGGGCTGCGTAGTGTAGCCCGAGTGAAAGTGCTCTCGGTCGTCGGGAACCGGCCCCAGTTCATCAAGTCCGGGCCGGTCTCGGAGGCGCTCCGCGAGCAGGGGATCGAGGAGGTGGTGTTGCACACAGGCCAGCACTACGACCCCGAGCTCTCCCGGGTGTTCTTCGACGAGCTCGGCCTCGGCGAGCCGCACTACAGGCTCGAGGTCGGCGGGCTCCCGCGCGAGCAAATGCTCGAGGCACTGCGACCCGGTCTACGCGAAGCGATCGCCGCCGAGGAGCCCGACTGGGTGCTCGTCTACGGAGACACGAACTCGACGCTCGGCGGCGCTCGGGCGGCGGCGGAAGGCGGCGTCGCGCTCGCGCACGTCGAGGCCGGCCTGCGGAGCTTCGACGACTCGATGCCGGAGGAACACAACCGGATCGAGACCGACCGCCTCGCGACGCTCCTCTTCGCGCCCGACGAGCGCTCACGCGGAATCCTCGAGGGCGAGCGAGTCGCCGGCCGCATCGAGGTAACGGGGGACGTGATGGCGGACGCCTGTTTCCGCCTCGGCCCGATTGCACGGGAGCAATCGTCGATTTTGGACATGGCAGGGGTCAGACCCTTTACATATGCGGTCGCGACGCTGCACCGCGAGGCAAACATCGCGCAGCCGCGCCTCGGCCGGATCGTGCAGGGGCTTTCCCGCCTCGACGAGCCTGTGATCTTTCCCGCACATCCGCGGACAAGGGCCGCAATCGCCGATCTCGGGGGTCAGACCCCTGACAATGTCCGTTTAGTCCGACCGCTCGGCTATCTCGACTTCGCCTCGCTCGCCTCGCAGGCGCGCGTGATCGTCACCGACTCCGGCGGCCTGCAGAAGGAGGCCTACTGGTACGGCGTCCCGTGCGTCACCGCCCGGCCATCGACCGAGTGGGTCGACACAGTCGAGGCGGGGGCGAACGTGCTCGTCGACGACGACCCCGACCGTCTCGTCGAGGCCGTCTGCGCCGCCCGCATGCCCACGGAGCGTCCGGAGCTCTACGGCGACGGGCAAGCCGCCGGGCGCATCGCGGCCGCTCTGTACGCTTCGACGCCGGAATGAGCACCTACGACATCGCCGTCATCGGCGCCGGGTACGTCGGGATGCCGCACGCCTACAGCTTCGCGGAGGCGGGGAAGAAGGTCGTCCTCGTCGACCTGATCCCCGAGGTCGTCGAGGCGATCAACCGCGGCGAGAGCCACATCAGCGACGTCCCGCCCGAAAGGCTGAAGCCGCTCGTCGACGCGGGCCGGATCAACGCCTCCACGGACTTCGGCGTCGTCGCCGACGCGGACGCGATCGTGATCGCGGTCCCGACACCGCTCTCCCGCCAGCGCGAGCCGGATGTGTCCGCCATCGAGAGCGCGGCCCGCAACATCGCTCCCCACCTGCACGAGGGACAGCTGGTCGTGCTCGAGTCGACCACGTATCCCGGCACGACCCGCGACGTCCTCCAGCCGCTGCTCGAGCAGGGCAGCGGCCTGAAAGCGGGCACCGACTTCCACCTCGCCTTCGCACCCGAGCGCGTCGACCCCGGCCGGACTGACTTCACGACGAAGACGACCCCGAAGATCGTCGGCGGCATCAACCACGCCTCGACGGAGGCGGTGGTAGAGCTGTACGAGTCCGCCGTCGACGAAGTCGTCCGGATGTCCTCGCCGGAAGCCGCAGAACTCACCAAGCTACTCGAGAACATCTTCCGCTCGGTCAACATCGCGCTCGTCAACGAGCTCGCCCGCCTCTGCGGCCGGATGCAGATCGACGTCTGGGAGGTGGTCGACGCCGCCGCGACGAAGCCGTTCGGGTTCATGAGCTTCAAGCCCGGCCCGGGCCTCGGCGGCCACTGCATCCCGATCGACCCCTTCTACCTGACGTGGAAGGCGCGTGAGTACGACTTCACGACCGAGTTCATCGAGCTCGCCGGGAAGGTGAACCAGTCGATGCCCTACTACTGCCGCTCGCTGATCTCGCAGGCGCTGAACCACGGCGCCGGGAAGTCGCTGGCCGGCTCGAAGCTCCTGATCCTCGGCGTCTCCTACAAGCCCGACATCGGCGATATGCGCGAGTCGCCGGCACTAAAGATCATCGAGTTGATGCGTAACGCCGGCGCCGAGGTCGCGTACCACGACCCGTTCGTCCCCCTGCTCCCCGAGCTGGGGCTCGTCTCGGTCCCGCTCGACCCGAAGGCGCACGACTGCGTCGTGATCGTCACCGACCACTCCTCGATCGACTACGACCAGCTGGTCGAAGACGCGAACCTTGTCGTCGACCTCAGGAACGCGACTCGGCAAGCGCGTAACAGCAAGGTCTGGAAGCTGTGAAGGTCGGCGTCGCCGGCCTCGGCTACTGGGGCCCGAACCTCGCACGCAACTTCGACGAGCTCGGCGACCTCGCCTGGATCTGCGAGACCAACGGCGAGCGCCTCGCCGGCTTCGCGATCAAGTACCCGGACGCCGACCACACCTCGTCCTTCGAGGAGATGCTCGCGGACGACTCGCTCGACGCGGCCGTGATCGCGACTCCGGTGCCGACTCACTACGAGCTCGCGAAGCAGGCCCTCCGGGCCGGCAAGCACGTCCTCGTCGAGAAGCCGCCGGCGATGCGCGCCGCCGAGATCGACGAGCTCGTCGACCTGGCGGCCGCCCAGAACCTCGTGCTCATGCCCGGCCACCTGCTCCTCTACCACCCAGGCGTCCAGAAGCTGAAGGAGCTGATCGACCGAGGCGAGCTCGGCGAGGTGCTCTGCGTCTACGGCAACCGCCAGAACCTGGGGATCGTCCGGACGAACGAGAATGCACTCTGGTCGCTCGGCGTCCACGACCTCTCGGTGATCCTCCACCTGCTCGACGAGGAGCCCGACGCGGCGATCGCGCACGGCCGCGACTTCCTCACCGACGGCGTCGAGGATGTCGTCTTCTGCTACCTCCGCTTCCCCTCCGGGAAGATCGCGCACATGCACCTCTCCTGGCTCGACCCGCACAAGATGCGGCGGATGACGGTCGTGGGGCGCGACAGGATGGCCGTGTTCGACGACATGGAGCTCGAGCGCAAGGTGACGGTTTACGACAAAGCACCGTGGAAGCGGGCCGAGACCTACGGCGAGTGGCAAACCCGGAGCGGCGACATCTTCATCCCGAAGATCCCGACCTCGGAGCCGTTGCGGCTCGAGTGCGAGCACTTTCTGCGCCTCGTCGCGGGCGACGGCGACCGGGAGAAGGTCGCGCGGGACGGAGCGAGGGTCGTCCGAGCGCTCGAGCGGCTGGCCCAATCCCTCTGTGCCTGAAGCTGACGTCCATCCGACCGCGGTCGTCTACGAGGGAACCGTGCTCGGCGAGGGCGTGCGCGTGCTCGAGTACGCGGTTGTCGGCAAGCAGCCGACCCTCGGACCGCGCTCGACCGCCAGCCGGGCCCCGCTTCCCCCGACGACGGTCGGCGGCGGCACCGTGATCTCGACCGGTGCAATCGTCTTCGCGGGCTCCGACATCGGCGCCGGCTGTATCGTCGGCGACCAGGCCTGTGTGCGGGAGCGCGTTACGATCGGCGAGGACGTCGTCGTCGGCCGAGCCTCGCTCGTCGAGAACGACACGACCGTCGGCCGCGGCACGCGCATCCAGGCCGACGCCTACATCACCGCCTACTCCACGTTGGAGGACGATGTCTTCATCGCGCCGTGCGTCGTGACGACGAACGACAACTTCATGGGGCGCACGGAGCGGCGCAAGGAGCTGATGAGGGGGCCGACGATCCGCCGAGGGGCGCGGATCGGCGGCGGAGCGATCCTGCTACCGGGGATCGAGATCGGCGAGGAGGCGTTCGTCGGCGCCGGGGCCGTCGTCACGAAGGACGTCGACGCCCGGACCATCGTCTACGGAAACCCGGCGCGGCCGATCAGGGACGTGCCGGTAGACGAGCTGCTACAGCCCTGATCGAGGCCTCCGTGATCGGACGGAGGATCAGGATCGCCTCGTCCGCTCCAGCCGCCTCGAGCCCCGCGAGGTGCTTGGGGAGGTCTTGCGGCGCGACCGGCGCGACCCCCTCGTCGGAGCGCGGCCGCTTGACCGCAGCCGGCTCGAGCTCGACGAGCACCGCAGCGCTCCGGCGCACTTCGCCCGGGTCTCGGCCGGCACGGGACGCAACAGCGGTAATGCGTGCGTTCAACGCCTCGAACTCCTCGACGGTGTTGCCGTAGGCCGCGTACCAGGTGTTCCACCAGTCGACGTGCGGGAGCGCGATCGAGAGCATTCGCTCGCCGTTCGAGCCGATCATCAGCGGCACGGGGCGGGCAGGCCGCGGCAGCAGCACGACGTCATCCGCCTGCCAGAATCGGCCGGCCAGCGACACTCGCTCGCCGGCGAGCATCCCCCGCACGATCTCGAACGACTCCTCGAACCGCGAGACCCGGTGATCGTACGGAAGGCCGAACGCGCGGTACTCGGTCTCGTTCCAGCCCGCCCCGAGCCCGAGGACGAATCGCCCGTCGGCGATCTCGGCGACGGTTGCCGCCATCTTCGCGATCAGTCCCGGGGGATGGAAGCCCGCGCAGGCGACGAGGGGCCCGAGCCGCACCCGCTCGGTGACCGCCGCGAGCCCGCCGAGGAGGGTCCACACCTCCCACGGGCCGCGCTCCTCCCGGCCGTCACCCCGGTAGAGGAGGTGGTCGCCGACCCAGATCGAGTCGAGCCCGCACTCCTCGGCAGCCCGGGCCATCGCGACGTACTCGGGCCAGCGCACCTCCCGCTCGACCTCAGGCAGCTGCACGCCGACGCGGAGACTCACGCGCGCGACTTCGAGATGTGCAGCCGGTACTGGCCGGAACCCGCGGAGGGAAGCTTGATCTCCACGTAGTACCAGCCGGCCTGCCGGGCCAGGTGGAGAAAGTGCTCGTCGGGGGAGCCGGTGTGCACGGACTGCGTCAGACGGCGTGCCTGCAGCTCGGGCGAAAGCCCCTCCACTCGCTGTGTCCCGGGCCGCCAGAGGACGAGGTTCGCATCGACCCCCAGCGGCTCGTGGAGCGTGACGGCGATGGTCTGGCCTTTGCGCAGGCGCACCTTGTAGACGTCGATTTGGTCGTCCCAGAAGTCGAGGGTGGCGGTGACGTCGATCGACTTGCCCCAGAGCGCGAACGCCCGTGCGCCCGCATCATCGTTGGACTCGTACCGGTCGGCCGGCGGAGTCGGCCCGGAAAGCGCCCGCAGCGCCGCACTGACGTCGAGCTGACCCCAACCGGTGTACGGATCGCGCAGCTGCGCGCAGCGCCTGCATCCGTTGGCGGCATCGACGTCGACCGCGGATCGCTCGAGCAGGGTCGAGACCTGATCGGGAGTGAGTGTCGGCCTCACGGCGAGCAGCAAGGCGGCGGCTGCGGAGACCTCGGCGGCCGCATAGGACGTCCCCTCCGCCGCGCGGAACTCTGCCGGCCCGCAGATCGAGTATCCCTGCTCGGCGCACGCCGGCCGGGCTGCTGTCAGCCCCCGGGGCAGTGTCGAGACGATGTTCACGCCGGGAGCGGCCATGTCGTTGAAGAACGCGTCCCGGTTCGAGAACGCCGGCACCGAGCCGTCCTGCGCGAGCGCGCTGACGCCGATCACGTGAGGCAGTGCAGCCGGATAGCTGGCGAGATCCCACGGCGTCTTCGGGGCTTGGTCGCCGTTCCCGACCGCAGCAACGAGGACAGCACCCCTGGCGTACGCATACTCGATCGCGTCCTGCTCCACCGCGGAGTAGGTGTCCTCGTTCCTGTTCCGGGAGCGCAGCCCGCCGAGGCTGAGGTTGATCACGCGCGCGCCGTTGTTCACCGCCCAGCGGATCGCCTTCGCCTCGGCCCTCGGTGAGATCGTCCCGTCGGAACGGACGACCTTCGCGACGAGCAGCTGGGCCGAGAGCGCGATCCCCGAGATCCCCTGGCCGTTGCCGGCCGCCGCCGCGATGATCCCCGCGACAAACGTCCCGTGGCCCTGGCGGTCGGCGACGTCGCCGCCAACGAAGCTCTGCGCACGTGTGACCTTCCCGGCGAACTCCGGGTGGTCGAGGTCGATTCCGGAGTCGACGATCGCGACGCGCACCGGCGCGAGCGAGGGCGGCGCATCCGGCCAGAAGTCGAATGCGTGGATCTGGCTCAGGTACCACTGTTTCGACGTGAGCGGATCGGTCGGCGCGAAGCCCGACGCCCCCACGGGGGCTATGAGCGCGGCCGCGACGACGAAGAGGGCGACGCCCTTGATCACGAGCCGACCACGACGCGCAGCGGTGAGCCTTTGACCGTGCCGGCCGCGAGACGGTACTCCGTCGTCGCCTCCGGCGTCACCGCGATCGAGAACGAGGAAGCCGAGCCGATCGCCACCGCCGGTCCGGTCTGCCAGACGCCTCCGGGCGCACGCTGCTCGAGCGTCACGTCCTTGACGAGCTCGGCGCGCCCGCTCAGGGTCACGGGCGACCCGCGCACGACCGGCCCCGCCGGACGCGAGAGCATGAGGACGCCAACCCGGATCCAGCCCGACCGCAGACCGAGCGCGCGGCGGAGATCGCCGCCGCGCAGCGGGACGTCGCCGTCTCGGCCGATCGCAATCACGAACCGCGGGCGGCCGACTGCAGGAACAGGACGCAGCGCGAGCAGGCCCGGTACGCCGAGCTCGCGCGCCGCAGTCGCGGCCGGGACGGCGACCGGCCCCCACGTATGCCAGGGCGAGGCCGTGTCGTAGGGATCGGGCACGGAGACGAGGTACGGCACCGGTTTCGAACCGGCGAATACGTCCGCGACCGAGGCCGTCATCCCGCCCGAGCTGGAGAAGAAGTACGTCGTCGCGACCTTGCCGTCGTAGGTCAGCACCTCCCCCTTCGTCGCCGCGACTGCCTGGTCGCCCACCGGTGTTTCGGTCGCGATCCCCCCGTACACCTGGTCGCGCGTGTCGCGGAAGACGTCGAACGCAGCCCCGCCCTCGTGGGCGAGCGCGTAGGAGCGGGCGGCGACCGCCTGTGCCTTGACCGCCTCGAGCGGCCAGTCGTAGGGCATCTCGTTCGATACGACGCCGCGGACGTACGACTCGAGCGGGACGGAGTTGACGACGGACAGCCTCTTGCCGTTCGCGGAGACGATCAGGTCGCCGCGCCAGGGATGCGCGAGCCACAGCGGACTCGTGCCGGGGACGAACCGGAGCGGACCGGGGAGCGCCTCCGGCGGCGCATGGGGTGCCAGCTTCACCTTCAGCTTCGGGCTCAACGGGTAGTTGCCCCCGGCGATCTGGTGCCTGATGCCCTCGGCGTCGACGACGGTGAAGGGATCGGGCGAGGAGACGACGATTTTTCGCGCCGAAGCGATCAGCAGGACCTTGATCTTCGCAACCGGCGCGGAGGCGAGCTTCGTCCCCGGATAGAAGTGCGCCAGGATCTTGTCGTAGGAGACGCCGTGCTGCGCATAGCCGTATGCACCCCACTGCGCCATGCCGACGCCGTGGCCCCAGCCGCGGCCGGTGATCACGAAGGTGGTGACGCTGAGCGAGGCGGAGGTCTGCGGGGTGGCGCCGTCCGGACCGACGAGCGCGGCCACGGCGACGAGCACGAGGGCAAGACGGCGGGCAGGCATGACGACCGGCTGGGAAACCCAGGCTAGCTGACTTTGCGCCGACCCCCCCAAATCCTTTACACCTGCGGCGGTTTGGCGGGCCGGAGCAAGGGCAACCGACGAGCATGGCGGTGCGGTCGCCGGCGCTCCCAGCCCGGTATCGCGATGCCCGCCCGGTCGGGCGCGGCGGCATGGCCGATATCTACCGCGCGACCGATGCCGAGCTCGGCCGGCCGGTCGCGGTCAAGGTCCTCGCGGACCGCTGCGCCGAGGACCCCGACATCAGAGCGCGCTTCCTGCTCGAGGCGCGCGCGGCCGCGCGGCTCTCGGGCGACCCGCACACGGTGACGATCTACGACGTCGGCGAGACCCAGGGACGGCCCTACCTCGTGATGGAGTACCTGCCCGGAGGATCGCTCGCGGCGCGGCTCGGGGCCGGCCGGATCGACCAAGCCCTCGCCCTGGAATGGCAGCCCCCGAGCAGGCGGCAGGCGGCCGCGCGACTGCGGCGTCCGACCGTTACGCATTCGCGGTCGTGGCGCACGAGCTCCTCGCCGGCACGCGGCCCAGGCCGACGCCGTCCACCAACCTTCCGCCGGCGGCTCAACAGGTCTTCGCGCGCGCGCTCGCCGAGGTCCCGGAAAACCGGTTCACGTCATGCCTCGAATTCGTCGCCGCGCTGCGGGCCGCGCTCGCGCCGGGCCGCCTCGACCGCACCGACCGGCGTCATGGTCCGTCGCCGGAGCCGCCCGACGCCGCTCGCGATCGCGACGGCGCTCGCGTTCGGCCTGGTCGCCTTCGTGCTCACGGCGGCACTCACGACCGGAACGGCGGCCAAGCCGCCCCCGACCGTCGTGCAGACGGTGACCGTGCCCACCACGCGACAAGGCCGGGCAGCCGTGCGGCACGCTACGCCCAGCACACCTGCCGCCGTATCTGACCAGCGCCCAGGTAAGCACCACGGGAAGCACCACCGCCGAGGGCTTCGGCAAGAGAAGGGGGAGAACGACGGCGAGGGCTAACGGAGCCGCTCGACGTACTGTTGGCGGTAGTACTCGCGGTACGCGCCGGACTTGATCGGCTCCCACCAGGGACGGTGCTCGCGGTACCACGCGACGGTCTCGGCGAGCCCGTCCTGGAGCGGAACATTCGGAACCCAGCCCGCCGCTCGCAGCTTCGCGTCGTCGAGCGCGTAGCGGCGGTCGTGGCCGGGCCGGTCGTCGACGTGGCGGACGAGCCCGGGATCGGCGCCGGTCAGCTCGAGGATCCGGCCCGTGATCTCGAGGTTCTCGTGCTGCTCGCCGCCGATGTTGTAGGTCTCTCCGGGCGTGCCCTCGCGGAGGACGAGCTCGATTGCCGCGCAATGGTCGCGGACGTGCAGCCACTCGCGCTGCTGGCGACCGTCGCCGTAGACCGGCAGCGGCTGGCCGTCGAGGGCGTTCGTGACGAAGAGCGGAATCAGCTTCTCGGGGTACTGGTAGGGGCCGTAGGTGTTCGCGCCGCGGGTGACGCAGGCGTCGAGGCCGAAGGTGCGCACGGCCGCAAGCACCTGCAGATCGCCGCCCGCCTTCGAGGCCGAATACGGGCTCGACGGGCGGAGCGGGTCGTCCTCCTTCGAGCTCCGGCCCTTGGGCACGTCGCCGTACACCTCGTCGGTCGAGACCTGAACGAGCCGGATTCCTGCGTCGCGCGCGAAGCCGAGGAGCACGTACGTGCCGAGCACGTCGGTCTCGATGAACTCGGCGGCTCCTAGGATCGAGCGGTCGACGTGCGTCTCGGCGGCGAAGTTGACGATCGCCTCGGCGCCCGCGGCGGCCTCGCCGACCGCCTCGGGGTCGCAGATGTCGCCCTCGAAGAACTCGACGTCCGCGCCTTCGAGGTTCGCCCGGTTGCCGGAGTACGTGAGCTTGTCGAGGACGGAGACCTCGTCGCCGGCCGCGGCGAGCTGCCTGGCGAAGTACGAGCCGATGAAGCCGGCGCCGCCGGTGACGAGCACACGCATCGCGCGACAGCCTAGACGGACTCGAGCGCTGGTTCGGCTCCGGACACTCGCTCTCACCGGACACCGAGGCGTCGGAGGCACTCACGGAGGCCGGCCTGCCAGTGCGGGAGGCGGGGTGTCTCGGGATGCTGCGAGCGGAGGACGGAGTACGGCGGGCGCGGAGCCGGACGGCCGAGCTCCTCGGTCGTGGTCGGGAGTACGCGGCAGTCGAGACCGGCCTCTGCGAAGATCGCCTCGGCAAACTCGGCCCAGGTGCAGTCGCCCTCGGCGGCAACGTGGTAGAGGCCGCGCGGGAGATCGAGGAGCGCGCGAGTCGCATCGGCGAGATGGCCGACGTACGTCGGGCTGCCGCGCTGGTCGTCGACCACGGCGACCTCGTCGCGCTCGGCGCCGAGGCGCAGCATCGTCCGGACGAAGTTGTGGCCGGTCCAACCGAAGAGCCATGACGAACGGACGATCCAGCCGTCGCGAACCACGCGCTCGCCGGCGAGCTTCGTCCGGCCGTAGGCGCCGATCGGGTGCGGCTCGTCCGTCTCGAGGTAGGGCTCGGTCTTCGTGCCGTCGAAGACGTAGTCGCTCGAGAAGTAGACAACCGGCGCACGCGCGGCAACGACGTTCCGCGTGCCGCGGACGTTCGCCGCCTCGGCACCGGCAGGGTCCGCCTCGGCGCCGTCCACATCGGTCCACGCCGCCGCGTGCATGACGAGGTCGTACCGGCCGGGAACCGTCTCCGCGACGTCCAGCTCGTCCCGGCGCAGCGGGTCGGCCCATGGAAACGCCTCCCGGAGCGCGGTCGCGAGCTGGCCACCGGCGCCCGTGATCAGGACTCGCGGGAATCGCGCGCGGAGAGGATCGGGTCGTTCGTCTGCCACAGGTCGACAACGCGTGGGTCGTTCCAGGGGATCTGGTGCTCGTCCGGGTCGGCGGGGTCGTACTCCTCGGTCACGTGGTAACAGAAGAGGACGTCGGTGAGCGCCTCGTAGCCGTGCGCGAGCTTGCCGGGGATCCAGACCGCGACCGGATTGTCGTCGCCGATGTCGAGGCTCATCGTCTCGCCGCTCTCGCGGTCGAGGACGACGACGCGCGCGGTTCCGGAGAGGCACGCGAAAAGGTCGGACTGGCCGCGCTCGTGGTAGTGGAGCCCGCGGATCACGCCCGCGCGCGAGAACGAGATGTTCGTCTGGCGGGTCGGCGACGGGAGCGCGCTGTCGCGGCGGAGCTCGTAGAGCCAGCCCCGCTCGTCGCCGTGCCGCTCGAGCGAGATCAGCTCGACGCCGTCGATCACGGGTGGTTCGCGCCGTGCGCGCGGACGTGGTCGTTGACGGCGTAGTAGGCATCGATCGACTCGCCCGCGTCGCCCCAGAACCCCTCGAGGACGTCGTACTCCATCGTCCCCTGCCCGACGTACCAGTTGTTCACGTCGGTGATCTCGAGCTCGCCGCGGACGGACGGCCGGAGTGTCGGCAGGACGTCCCACACGGTCTCGTCATAGAAGTAGACGCCCGTGACCGCGTACTCGCTCGGCGGGTGGTCGGGCTTCTCGACGATGCGCACCACGCGGCCACCGTCGCCGAGCTCGGGCACGCCCAGGTGCCGGAGGTGCTCAGGATCGGACTCGCGGGCGAGCAGAATGCGGGCACCGCGCTCCTGGCCCGCGAACGCCTCGGCGGAGGTGCGGAACGTCCGCTCGAGGACGTTGTCGGCGAGCATCACGCAGGCGCGGTCGCCGTCGACGAACCGCTCCGCGAGCGCAAGCGCCTCTGCGATCCCCCCCGGGTTCTCCTGATACGCGTAGAGCAGCCGGTCGATCCCATGCTCGTGGCCGTTGCCGAGCAGGCGAAAGAACTCGCCGGCATGCGTCCCGCCGGTGACGAGCATGAGCTCGGTCAGCCCGGCTCGGACGAGGGCCTCGATCGCGTAGCTGACCATCGGCCGATCGTGGATCGGCAGCAGGTGCTTGTTCGTGATCCGCGTCAGCGGGTGCAGGCGCGTGCCGGTTCCCCCCGCGAGGACGACTCCTTTCACGCGCCCGATGCTACTCAGGGTTTCGCCGCCGCGACCGACATGGCGGGCGCGGCAGAGGCCGCAACAGTGGTGCGAGGTGGTTGGGGAGGGCAGCCGCTGCGAGCGTTAGACCCAGCCGCGCTGGCGCGCGATCTTGCAGAGGGCACGCCTCTTCGCGTACGGCGAGCCCTCCGTCAACCCCGCCTTCGCGTACGCCCGCCGCAGCGCCGCTTTCACCGTTTCGGTCGCCCCCGGCGTCCCGAGCCGCGCGGCGATCTCCTCGTTCGTCGGCAGGTCGTCGAGCGAGCCGCCGGCGAGCCACCCGGAACACAACGCCTCGACGACCTGGCGCTGGAACGGCGACAGCGGACGCGTCAGCGCCGGCGGTCCCGTCTGGAGCGCCGTCGTCACTTCAGGGTCGACCAAGGAGCCGGGCGCGGAGAAGACGACGCTCTCGGCCCCGAGGCCGATCCGGTCGCCGTGGCGCAGCGGCACCTTCGCCCCCGCCTGGATCCGCGAGCCGTTCAGGAACGTGCCGTTGAAGCTGCCGCGGTCCTCGAGGAACCAGCGCTCGCCCTCCTCGGTGACCACCGCGTGGTGGCGGCTGACGGTCGGCTTCTCGATCGTCAGGTCGTTCTCCTCGGCACGCCCGATCGTGAACTCGGACGAGAGCTCGCGCTCGCTGCCGTCGGGGAGGATCAAACCGGCCGTGGCGGCCACGGCCGACTTTCTACCACGCCTCGGATCAGCCCACCCGAAGCGGCGAGGGACGCACGCGCACGAGTCGGGCGAGGGAGGCAGGCAGCCACCAGTTGTAGCGGCCCATGATCGCCATCAGCGCAGGAACGAGCACGCCGCGCACGAGGGTCGCGTCCAGGAAGATGGCGACGGCAAGCCCGCAGCCGAACTCCTGCAGGCCGACGATGCTCCCG
Source organism: Actinomycetota bacterium (assembly GCA_046727515.1). Classification (GTDB taxonomy): domain Bacteria; phylum Actinomycetota; class Thermoleophilia; order Gaiellales; family Gaiellaceae; genus DATBLE01. The sequence goes on from JBKPCT010000218.1 coordinate 12,598, forward strand.
GCCATGAAGCCCGAGAATGCGGCGACCATGATGATCGCCGCCGCGGTGACGATCCGGCCCGTTCGCTCCAACCCGATCGCCACCGCGCGCTCGTTGTCCTGGGTGTCGTCCCAGGCCTCCCGCATGCGGCTCACCAGGAAGACCTCGTAGTCCATCGAGAGGCCGAAGATCATCGCGAACAGGAAGATCGGGATCCAGCCTTCGATCTGCGGGAACCGGTACAAGCCGAAGCCGTCCTCGCCGATGCCGAAGCGGAAGACGAGGACGAGCGCCCCGTAGGCGGCCGCGACCGACAGCAGGTTCAGGATCACGGCCTTCAGCGGCAGAAGGATCGAGCGGAAGGCGCGCATCAGCAGGAGATAGGTGAGCGCGAGCACGCCGAGCACGAGCCAGGGGAACGCGCCGTAGGCACGGTCGAGAAAGTCGACCCCCTGCGGCGGGCCCCCGCCGGCCCGCACGGCCACGCCCGCCGGAAAGCCCGCCGCCGGGATCAGCTTGCTCCGAAGTCGCCGCGCAAAGCTCTGCGCCTCTTCGGAGCCGTACTCGTGCCGGGTGGCGACGATCACCTGCGCGTAACGGCCGGTGGTATCGACGAACCGTCCCGCGTCGCCGTGGTAGGCGGCCGCGACCTCGCGGTCGCGCTCGAGCTCCGCGTCCAGC